>NZ_JAELTI010000024.1 GCF_016428755.1 Allobosea sp. ASV33 | reverse complement strand
AGACGAAGGCAGACAAGGGCCCAGGTAGCGGGCCGGCATCCGGCGCGGTTCAGTCCAGATTGATGTAGACGGCCTTCGGGGAGAGGAAGCCCTCGACATGCTCGCGCGAGCCCTTCCAGCCGTAGCCGCTCATCCTGGTGCCGCCGAAGCCGATGGCGGGATCGAGCACGCCGTAGCAATTGACCCAGACCGTGCCCGCCTTGATAGCCCGCGAGGCCTTGTGGGCGGTCGACAGGTTTTGCGTCCAGACGCCGCCGGCCAGGCCGTAAGCTGTGTCGTTGGCAAGCCGCAGCGCATCCTCGATATCGTCGAAGGGGATGATCGAGGCGACGGGTCCGAAGATCTCTTCGCGCGCGATGGTCATGTCGTTGGAGACATCGTCGAAGAAGGTCGGCTCGACGAAGAAGCCCGATGCCAGCTTGCCGCCAAGCCGCTTGCCGCCGCCCGAAAGGCGGGCGCCTTCCTGTCCGCCGAGGTCGATATAGTGCATTACCCGGTCGAGCTGGCGCTGCGAGATCAGCGGGCCGAGCTGGGTGTCCGGCGCGAGGCCGTTGCCGACGCGGATCGTGCTGGTGAAGGCCTTCATCCGCTCGACGAACTCATCCTGGATCGCGCGCTGCACGAAGATGCGGGTGCCGGCGACGCAGACCTGGCCGCTATTGGTGTAGACGCCCATGGCGGCGCCCGGCACGGCCTTGTCCAGGTCGGCATCGGCGAAGACGATGTCGGGCGATTTTCCGCCGAGCTCGAGCTGCAGCCGCTTGATATTGCCGGCCGAAGCCCGAATGACGCTCTGAGCCGTCTGGTAGGAGCCGGTGAAGGCGATGCGATCGACATCGCCATGCTCCGCCAGCGCCTGGCCGGCCTCGCGCCCATAGCCCGTGACGACATTGATCACGCCTTCGGGCACGCCGGCTTCCAGCATCAATTCGGCGGTACGCAGGATGGAGAGCGAGGCGTCCTCGGCCGGCTTGACCACGGCGGTGCAGCCGGTCGCCAGCGCCGGGCCGAAAATCCACCATTGTCCGATCAGCGGGCCGTTCCAAGGGATGATGCCGCCGACCACGCCGACCGGGGCGCGGTGCTTCAGCGTCATGAAATTGCCGGGCAGGGAGTTCGGGGCGGATTCGATCGTCGCCGCATTGGTCTGCGAGGCGTAGAATTGCAGGACCTGGGAGGTCCATTCCTTGAGGCCGCGCGTGCGCAGCAGAGGCGCGCCCATGTCGAGCGTCTCGATGACCGCAAGCTCCCCGAAATTGTCGAGGAGCACGTCATGCACCTTCAGCAGCAGCTTGCGGCGCTGATGCGGTGTCCAGCGGCTCCATTCGCCCTCGAAGGCGCGGCGTGCGGCGGCAACCGCGCTGTCGACATCGGCGACGGTGCCACGAGCGATCTGGCCGATGGCTTCGCCGGTGGCCGGGTTGATCACCTCGATCCGCTCGCCCGATTGCGAGTCGACCCATTGCCCGCCGATGAGGTGCTTCTTGGCGCCACCGACGAAGGCCGGCAGCGCGATATCGAACGTTTCCCGGACCGTCATGGCGAAGCCTCCTGTACCGTTATGATTGGGGAGCGGCGGCGGAGGTGGGCGAAGAATGATGCCTGCGCGACGCTGCCGGGCAAATCTGCCCGAGCTTTTCGCTGGGAGGCAATGAAGGGCGGGCCGATCCGCCATAGGCCAATGCTATGGCATGCCCCGCCATAGGCGCTCTCTATGCCTTGCATGGAAAAGCCGTGCTCGCGCCGGATTCTGACGGCTGTTAGTTTCGTGAACAGAACCCGACCCAGTTGGCGGTCGGCTCACGGCGCGACAAGAACGCCGCCAGGGAGGACCGATGCAGACCATGATCGAGAAGCTGGCGCATTTCGCCGGCGCCTGCCGCTTCGACGACCTGCCTCGGGATGTCGTCAGCGAGAGCCAGCGCATCCTGCTCGATTCCATCGGGGTCGCGATCGGTGGCATCGGGGAGCTCAAGGGCAAGGCCGGCATCGCCTATGGCAAGTTGATGGGCGGTGCAGGCGACGCCACCATCATGGGAACGGGCGACAAGACCTCCGTCTTCGGCGCCGCTTTCGCCAATAGCGAGCTCATCAACACACTCGACATGGATGCGGTGCTGCCGCCCGGCCATGTCGTGCCCTATGTGCTGCCCGCCATCATGGCGCTCGGCGAGACCTTGCCGCGCGACGGCCGCGAGGTCGTGCGTGCGATTGCTGTCTCGCACGAGATGTCGAACCGCATCGGCATGGGGATGGATTATCTGCGCGACACCAAGGACGGGGAGGTCGATCCGCCGCCGGTCTTCGGCTATGCCGAGACCATCTTCGGCGCGACAGCGGCGATCGGCATGCTGCGCGGGCTCCAAGAAGACGTGATCGCCCATGCGCTAGGCATTGCCGGCTCGATCTCGCCGGTGAATTCGCAGACCGCCTGGTTCCAGCACGCGCCGAGCTCGACGATCAAGTACCAGCATGCCGGCACGCTGGTGCAGTCGGCCTTCACCGCGTCCTATGCGGCCGAGTTCGGGCATCGCGGCGACATCCGCATCCTGGACGACGAGGAGTTCGGCTATCGCCGCTTCATCGGCACCCGGCGCTGGTTCGCCGACCGGATGATGGCGGATCTCGGCACCGAATGGCGCTTCCCGGCGCAGAGCTCGATCAAGCCCTATCCGCATTGCCGCGTGCTGCACGCCCTCATCGACACGATGACGGAAATCCTGGACACGAACGCGATCGAGGTCGAGGAGATCGACGGCATCAAGATCTATGTCGAGGGCATGGTCGAGCAGCCGGTCTGGCTGAACCGCGAGATTCTCACCACCCATGACGCGCAGTTCTCGATTGCCCACGGCATCGCGGTCGGCGCACATCGCGTACCGCCGGGGCCGCGCTGGATGGACCCGGATCTCGTCTTCGGCTCATCGGTGATGGGGTTGATGGAAAAGGTGACCCATGAGGTTCATCCCGACTACGTCAAGCTGCTGAGCGGCAACGCCGCCAGCCGCCCCGCCAAACTGGAGGTTCGGGCGCGCGGGCAGGTCTTCAGCGGAGAGCGGCGCTATCCCAAGGGATCGCGCTCGCCCGATCCCGCGAGTTTCATGACCGACGAGGAGCTGATCGCGAAGTTCCAGCGCAATGTCGAAGGCATCCTGCCGCGCGACAATGCCGAGCGGATCATCGAGCAGGCGATGAACCTCGCCGGCGTGCCGGATTTCGGCGCGATCATGCGCCTGACCGCGCCTGGGGGCCGAATGCCGCTGCGGCAGAGCGCCTGACGCGTTGCCGGAGGCGCCATTGTCTGCCGAAAAGAGAGAGCGATAGTATGGGGCAATGCCTTTTTCGCCGATGCCGGCGTTCCGGGCAGGGTTGTTGGGAGACACGGATTGGCAAAAGCCTTCAAGACCTTGCTCGCATTGCCGGGACCGGATGAAGAGAAGACGGATCGTCAATTCATCACGGCTTTGGCCCGGGGGCTTGAAGTCTTGAGGGCCTTCGAACCGGGCGACGGCGTGCTCGGCAATCTCGAGATCGCCGAGCGCACGCGCCTGCCCAAGCCGACGATCGCCCGCATCACCCACACGCTGACGACGCTGGGCTATCTCGAATACAATCGCCGCCTCGAGAAATACGCGCTGGGCACGCCGACGCTGTCGCTTGGCTACGCCTGCCTGTCCAATGTCGGCCTGCGCCGCGTCGCGCGGCCGCATATGCAGGAGCTGGCCGACCACGCCAACGTCTCGGTCGCACTCGCCAGCCGCGACAGGCTGAACCTCACCTATCTCGAACTCGTGCATGGCAGCGCGACGGTGTCGCTACGGCTCGACGTGGGTACGCGCGTGCCGATCCAGCATTCGGCGATCGGCATGGCCTATCTGCATGCGCTGCCGCAGACCGAGCGCGATTTCCTGGTCGATGCGATCCGCAAGCGGGACGAAAAGGAATTTCCGAAGTTCAGGAAACGCCTCGGCATCGCTTTCAAGGAGATTGATAATACAGGCTTCTGTGTCGGTCTTGGCCTGTACGAGCGGACCGTCAATGGCGTGGCGACGGCGCTGAAGACTCGGGATGGTGGGCAGGTCTACGGCTTCAACTGCTCCGGTCCTGCCTTTCAGATCGGCGAGGAGGCGCTTCGCGCCGATGTCGGGCCACGTCTTGTCGCCACGGTCCGCAATATCGAGGCCGATCTGCTACGCCATCCGTTCATGGCGTAACCCAGCGCTCGGCGCGACACCGGATCGACGTCGTTCGCCGCGATCGCGACAGGTTGCGCGACGATCCCGTGCGTCCAGCCGCTGTTTTGCAACCTCGAGCCATAGGCTTACCCCATAGGCCTAAAGGCCTTGCTTTCGAGCGCGGTTTGGTCGCTCATCTTTACCGTCGCGGCGTTTCCCGCCTGCGGGTCGTGCCGGTCAAGCGGCGCCGGGTGAACAGAATGCCGGATTCAGACAGCATCCCTCCCGCGATCGAGCTCTGGCCCCTGCTCAATTTCGTCATGTTGGCGGAGCACGGTTCGCTATCCGCTGCGGCCTCCGCGCTCGGGCTGACCCAACCTTCCGTCTCGGAGAATGTGGCCAAGCTGGAGCGGCGACTTCAGGTGCAGCTCGCCACGCGCGGCCCGCGCGGCGCCGTGCTGACAGAAGCCGGGCGCATGCTTGCGACGCGCGGCAAGGACCTGATCAGCCAGGCCAATTCGCTGGCGGAGGCTGTGCGCGAGTTCGGAGCGGACCCGTCCGGGCGTGTCACGGTCGGGCTGCCGCCGTCGCTGAACGTCTTCCTCAGCGTGCCGCTCGCCGAGACGATCCATGCCGAATTTCCGAACCTGCGGCTGCACATCGCCGAGGCCTCCTCCGGGCACATTCTCGACTGGCTCGAGAGCGAGAAATACGATCTCGGCTGCATCTTCGAGCAGGCCAACCCATCGACCTTCGAGGCGGTACCGCTGATGAGCGAGGAAATTTTCTTCGCTGCCGCCACGGACGACCTGCCGGCCGGGGCGGAGGCGAGTTCGCCGCGCGTGGTGACGCCTCAGCTCCTGTCGCAGGTTCCACTGGTGCTGCCGAGCCATCCGCACGGCTTCCGGCGGATCGTCGAGCGCTATGCAAGGGCCAACAACATCAGTCTCAACGTCGTGCTGGAGATCGACTCGCTGCCGCAAATCGTCGAAATGGCCAGCCGCGCAAGCGCCTATGCCCTGATTCCGCATTCGGCGCTGACTGGCCCGGGCCCGTCCGGCGACTTGACCTTGATGCGGTTGGAGCCGCCGTTGCATCGGACCGGCTATCTCGTGCGGAAACGGGCAAAGCTGGCGTCGAACTCGACGGTTGCCGTCCAGAACGTGATCCTGCGGATCATCAAGGAGCTGATGGAACGGCACAAGCTGACCGCCGGCATCGTTCCGCAGGTCGGGGCCGTCCGGCGCGAATAGCGGATCGCCGGAGAAGCACCGGCTTCGTTCCAGCCAGCGCCGAGGGGGCCGAAGGATGCTCCTATATCCCACAGGCCGGGCCATTCCCGAGGCGGTGCCGGCGGTGTTACCCGATCGAGATGCGGCGCATGCGGTCGTCCGCGGCTTTCCGATGGCCAGCGGACCCGTTGATCAAGGCCGCCGTTCGATATCCCCGCGGGAGGCAGAACATGCCGAGAGATGCCACCATTGCCGTCGATGTCCTGACGACGCTGAGCGCGGAGCGCTTTACCTGCCGGGCCTATCGCTCCGATCCGGTGCCGGAAGACATCATCCAGGGCATCCTTCAGATCGCGGGAAAGACGGCGTCGTGGTGCAACGTGCAGCCCTGGCAGGTGGTGATCGCCTCGGGCGAGACGACCGAGCGCTTTCGCGAAGCCCTGACCGCGCAGGCGCACGCAGACCCGGAAGGGGCGCCCGACATCCCGTTTCCGCCCGGCCATCACGGCATCTACAAGGCGCGCCGCCAGGAGACCGGCTACAGGCTCTATGCCGCGCTCGGGATCGCGCGCGAGGATCGCGAGCGGCGCCTGTCGCAAAGTCTCGAAAATTTCCGCCTCTTCGGCGCGCCTCATGTCGCGATCGTCACGGTGCCCGCCGAGATCGGTCCCTATGCCCTTGCCGATTGCGGAAGCTTCGTCGGCTCCTTCCTGCTTGCAGCGCGCGCCTTCGGCGTGGATACGACGCCGCAGGCCGCGCTTGCGCAGCACTCCGCCTTCATCCGCGACTTCTTCGACATTCCGGATACGCAGAAGGTGCTCTGCGGGATTTCGTTCGGTTATGCGGACAGGGACGATCCGGCCAACGGCTTCCGGACGAGCCGCGCGTCTTCCGAGGAGATCGCCCGGCTGGTGTGAGCCGGACGAGCGGCTTCGCGCCGGCCGCTTGCGGTGTGACAGAGCCTGACGGCTGCCTGTCTCGATCCTGATGTTCGGCCCGGTATTGAAATGCGAGCAGGTGTTAGACTAACAATCGTTAGTAAGACAAAGCATGGGCCCGCGGCTTCCACGACGCGCGAGCCAGGACGTCAGGGAGGACATCAATGCGCGGCATGATCTTCAAGAGCCCCCACATGGTCGAGGTCCAGGACTTCCCGGACCCGACGCCCGGCCCCGGCGAGGCGATCATCGAGATGAAGGCGTCTGGCATGTGCGGCAGCGACCTGCATTTCTACCGGCATGGCATGGCGGACACCATCGAAGCGCTGGGCTTCAAGGATCATATCGCTGCCAGCGCGGATGGCGAGATCCGCATCATCGGCGGCCACGAGCCTTGCGGCGTCATCGCGGCGCTCGGGCCGGGCGTGGATGAAACGGCCTTCAAGGTCGGCGATCGCGTCATCGTCTTCCACTACGAAGGCTGCAGCCACTGCGATCATTGCCGGACCGGTTGGACACAGCTTTGCGACCGTGGCGCGCGGGCCCACGGCGTCATGGCCCATGGCGGGCACGCCGACTACATGAAGGCGCCCGTCTCATCGCTGGTCCACCTGCCGCAGGAGCTGTCCTTCAAGGGCGGCGCGGCGGTCGCCTGCGGCACCGGCACGGCCTATGGCGCGTTGCTGCGCCTCGACATCAGCGCGCGCGATACGCTCGCGGTCTATGGATTGGGGCCGGTCGGGCTCTCGGCGGCGCAGCTTGCGGCTGCGATGGGCGTCGAGGTCATCGGCATCGACATCAATGCCGACCGCGTCGCGCGTGCGAAGTCGTTCGGCGTCGCGCATGCCATCGACGCGAGCCAGACCGACCCGATTTCCGAGATCCACAAGCTGACGGGCGGCAAGGGCGTCTCCTGCGCCATGGATTGCGCGGGCGGAGAGGTGCCGCGCGCCCAGGCGATCCGCAGCACCCGGATCTGGGGGCGCATCGCGCTGGTCGCGGTCGGCGGCAACGTGACTGTCGATGCCATGAAGGACCTGATCGGCAAGCAGCGCACGCTGATCGGTTCCTACACCTTCTCCGAGGTCGGCATGAAGGACTGCGCCCATTTCATCGCCGATCACGGCGTCGAGGTGGACCGGCTGTTCACCGACGAGTGGAAGCTGGAACAGGCGCCGGAAGCCTATGCCGATTTCGACAAGCAGGCGGGCGGGAAGGGAGTCTTCGTCTTCTAGCCCCTGCGCGTCCGTCGCAATCGGAACAGACGATCACATCGAGGAAATGCCATGGCCCAGGACAGGATGCCGCGCTCGCTGGAGCAGGCGATCGCGCAATTCGTCACGACCTTCGATCTCGGCCAATTGACGCCGGCCGCGCGCGACGGCGTCAAGCGATTGATGGAGGACCAGCTCGGCCTTCAGGTCGGTTGCTCGCGCCTGCCCTGGTGCGAGCAGGTCGAGCGCTATGCCCTGGCGCAGAGTCGGCCGGGGCGCTCGCGGATCATGGCGAGCGACAAGCTGGTCAGCGCGGTCGACGCGGCCTTCGTCAACGCGACCTTCGGGCATTCCTTCGAATATGACGATGCCCACCGCCAGAGCGCGAGCCATCCCGGTTCATGCGTCGTGTCGACGGCGCTCGCGGTCGCGGAAGAGCAGGGGGCGACGCTGGACGATGTCGTGGCCGCGATCGTCGTCGGTTACGAGGTCTATACCCGCATCGGCTGCCTCGCCGCGCCGGACCTGCTGATCCGCGGCTTCCATCCGCACGCGGTGCTCTCGACCTTTGGGGCTGCAGCGGCGACCGCGAAACTGCGCGGCCTCGACGCGCAGACGACCTGGCATGCCCTGTCGATCGCGATGAGCCATGCCTCCGGCACGACCGAGTACACCTCCTCCGGCGGATCGGTGAAGCGCGTGCATTCGGGAATCGGCACGCGCAACGGCATGATCGCGGCGGATATGGCGAGCGCCGGCATCACCGGCCCCTTCGACTATCTGACCGGTCCGAAGGGTTTCTACCGGACGTTCCTGCAACGGCCGGTCGCAGACGATGCGGCGTCGTGGTTCGCATCCTCCGCGCCGTTCCAGATCGAGAAGGTCTGGATCAAGCCGCATCTCTGCTGCGGCTGCATCCACGCCTATATCGATGCCGTCAAACAGCTCAGCGACCGTGCCGCCGAGATCACCAGCCTCAAGATCAGGATCCAGCGTTCGGCCAACACGGTCGTCGGCAACAAGAACGTGCACGCCTATGCGCCCGAGACGATCGAGCATGTGCAATACAGCCTGCCGGTGCAGATGGCCTTCACGTTGCTCGGTCTCGGCAACGGCTATCAGGTCCATCTCGGCTATCTCGACGGCAAGATCGATCTGATCCCGGAAGGCAGGATCCTGAAGACGGCGCGGATGATCGAGATCGTCGAGGCTTCCGAACTGGACGAGCGTTATCCCGGCAAATTCGTCGCCGATGTCACTGCGACGTTCAGGGACGGCACGTCGCAGCATGTCTTCGTCGAGGATTCCGTCGGAACCGTCGAGAATCCGATGTCGCAGGCGGTGCTGGACGAGAAATTCAGCGAGATCGCCTCTGCCGTGCTCGACAAGGGGCGTGTCGCGACCTTCCTGGAGGCGATCAAGGCTCTCGATGGACGAGCCAGCGCTTCGTCCCTGACCGCGCTCTCCGCGCCCTGAGCCGACTGCGTTTGCCGCAAGCGGGTGGGGCTGAAGCTATAGGCAAAGCCTTTAGCCAATAGAGGCCCTCCCCGGATTTTCGCGTTGCCGAACGCTCGTTAGAGTCGGAGCCGACGCTGAACGAAGCGAAACGAGCGCATGCACCGCCGCCGCACAGGCGTTCTTCGGCTTCCGCATGATTTGCGGTTCCGGCGGGGGGCAGAGCTCGTCCCTGGGAGGAAAACACGATGGGCTATCAGCTCACGGAAGATCAGACCGCGATCATCGATGCGGCACGGCGCATCTGCGACAAGTTCCCGCTGGACTATTGGTTGCGAAAGGATCGCGAACACGCGTTCCCGCACGAATTCTTCAAGGACGTCGCCGACGGCGGCTGGCTCGGCATCTGCACGCCAGAGGACTATGGCGGTGCCAATCTCGGCGTGACCGAGGCCGCGCTGTTCCTGCGCACGGTCGCGGCTTGCGGCGGGCAGGCCGCGGCTTCGACCATCCATATGAATATCTTCGGCCTCCAGCCGGTCGTGCATTTCGGCACCGTCGAGCAGAAACAGCGCTTCCTGCCGCCGTTCACGCGCGGCGAGGTCAAGGCCTGTTTTGCCGTGACGGAGCCCGATACCGGGCTCGACACCACCAAGCTCAAGGTCGTGGCGAAGAAGCAGCCGGACGGCAACTACCTGATTTCCGGCAAGAAAGTCTGGATCTCCACGGCGCAGCAGGCCGATCACATGCTGATCCTGGCGCGCACCACGCCGATCGAGCAGGTGAAGAAGCATGGCGAGGGCCTGAGCCTGTTCTACACGAAGCTCGATCGGGACTATGTCGACATCCGCGAGATCGACAAGCTCGGCCGCGCTGCCGTCGATACGAACGAGCTCTTCATCGACAACCTGCCGGTCTCCGCGGATGGCCTGATCGGCGAGGAAGGCAAAGGCCTCAAATACATCTTCCACGGCATGAATGCCGAGCGGGTCTTCGTCGCCGCCGAGCAGATCGGAATCGGGCAGGCAGCGCTGCGGCTGGCCACGCAATATGCCAAGGAGCGCGTCGTCTTCGGTCGGCCGATCGGCCAGAACCAGGGCGTCCAGCACCCGCTCGCCCGCAACTGGGCGGAGCTCGAAGCGGCGAACCATATGATGCTCGCGGCGGCCGATCTCTACGACAAGGGCCTGCCCTGCGGCTCCGAGGCCAATGCGGCAAAGCTGCTCGCCTCGGAAGCCTGCATGAAAGCCTGCCAGACCGCGATGCTGACCCATGGCGGCTTCGGCTACGCCAAGGAATACCATGTCGAGCGCTTCATGCGCGAAGCCTGGATCGGCTACATCGCGCCCGTCACCCCCCAGCTCATTCTCTCCAATATCGCCGAGCGCAAGCTCGGCCTGCCCAAGTCCTATTGAGACGGCGAGGGGGAAACATCATGAAACCGATCCGTTCGTTCCTCTTCGTTCCCGGCAACAAGGAGACGATGCTCGACAAGGCGGTCAATGCCGGCGCCGATGCGCTGATCCTCGATCTCGAGGACAGCGTGCCGCCCGCCGAGAAGGTCGCGGCTCGCGCGCTTGTCGCGCGGAAGATCCCGGAGCTGATCGCCAAAGGGCAGCGCATCTGGGTCCGCATCAACCGCACTGCGCATATCTACGATCTCGACGACCTGCTGGCGGTGGTGCAGCCCGGCGTCGAGGGCATCTATATCTCCAAGCCTTGGGGGCCGGAGGACGTGCACATGGCCTCCTGCATGATCGCGGAGGCCGAGAGCCGGGCCAATCTGGAGATCGGCACCATCAAGCTGATCCCGTTGCTGGAGACCGCGCGCTCCATGCAACTCTGCTTCGAGATCGCGCAGATCCCGCGTGTCGCCGGGATCGTCGGGGCCACCGCCAAGAACGCCGATGTCGGCCGCGCGCTGAAATATGTCTGGACAGCCGAAGGGCGCGAGTCCGAATACCTGAAGTCCCGTGTCGTCATGGCGGCGCGCGCCGCCGGCAAGGTACCGATCGGCGGCATCTGGCAGCAGATCAAGGATCTCGAAGGCCTCGCCCGGGCGTCGCAATTCGACCGGCAGCTCGGGATGGCCGGCGAACTTGCGCTGCACCCGATGCAGGTCGAGACGATCAACCGCACCTATACGCCGACGGTCGACGAGGTCGCCTATTACCAGGGCATGGTCGACGCCCTGGCGCAGGCCCAGGCGAATGGCCGTGCTTCGGTCATGTACGACGGTGAGCATATCGACATCGCCCATGTAAAGACGGCCCACGACATCATCGCGCTGGCTGCCGAATACCAATCCTGAATCGCTGCACAAAAGCGGCTCCGCCGGCAGGCGAAGCCGGAACGAAAAAGGAAGGGGAGGGACATGTCGGAGCCCGTTGAAGAAGCAGGCCGCTCGGGACCGCTCGCGGGCTTGCGCGTCCTGGACCTGACCGTCGCGCTGGCAGGCCCCTACTGTACGCTGCTGCTCGCCGGGCTTGGGGCGGAGGTCATCAAGATCGAGTCGCCGACCGGCGGCGACATCGCGCGCTTCAACCCGCCCTTCTACGGCAAGGACGGCATTCATCTCGACTCGATGGAGCCGGGCGACATCTCGCTCTCGATCCTGGCTCGGGCTCGCAATAAGCGCAGCATCTCGCTGGATCTCAAGACCGAGCGTGGCCGCGAGATCTTCCGCGAGCTCGCCAGACATGCCGACGTCATCGTCGAGAACATGAGCGACGGCACGGTCGACCGGCTCGGCGTCGAC
Organism: Allobosea sp. ASV33; assembly: GCF_016428755.1. Taxonomy (GTDB): domain Bacteria; phylum Pseudomonadota; class Alphaproteobacteria; order Rhizobiales; family Beijerinckiaceae; genus Allobosea. Next base: position 48,123 of record NZ_JAELTI010000024.1, on the reverse strand, counting down.
TACGAGAGCATCAGCAAGATCAATCCGCGCATCGTCTATTGCTCGATCACCGGGTTGGGGCGCCCCAGTCCGTATCCGGGCGTGAAGGCGATGGACATCACCGTCCAGGCGCTGAGCGGCGTGATGGATACGACCGGCTTCGCCGACGGCTCCCCCGTCCGCTTCGGCCTCCCGATCGCCGATCTGCTGACGCCGCTCTACGGCATCATCGGCATCCAGGCGGCGCTGCGCCAGCGCGAGGAGACGGGCAGGGGGCAGAACGTCGTCGTTTCGATGCTCGATTGCCTGACCTCGCTCCTGCCCTTCGAGCATTTCGACGTCTTCCAGCGGGCCGGCTTTCCGCCGCGCTCCGGAAACCATCAGAACCGCCTGGCGCCTTTCGGCATCTACAAGACCAGCGACGGCTACGTTTCGATCGCGGCGGCCAACGACAAATGGGCGGCTGCGATCTTCGAGGCGATGGGCCAGCCCGAGCTGGGCCAAGATGCGCGCTTCATCGGTCGCGGGCCACGGGCAAAGAACGCCGTTGCGCTCAATACACTGATCGAAGCCTGGACCAGCCTGCACAGCACGGAGAGCGTCATCGCGGAACTGCAGGTGAAGCGCGGCGTGCCGAGCGTCGTCGTCCGCACGGCGCTGGAGGCTTTGGCCGATCCGCGCCTGCATGCCAGCGGCGCGATTCAGAAGCTGGTTCATCCCGATGCGGGCGAGATCGATGCCGTCGGCGCCGGCGTGCCGATCCGGATGTCCGCGTCCAAAGTCGGGCTCGATCGTCCGGCGCCCAAGCTCGGCGCCGACAATGCCGCGATCTATGGCGAGCTTCTCGGGCTCGACGCGCAGGCCATCGCGCGGCTGCGAGCGGAGCAGGTCATCTGACTTTTCGGCGGTTTGCGGACCGCCACTATCCAGGACGAGGGAGAGAACCCATGAGCGTCGACTACCAGAAGCTCGCCACCGGCAAGTACTACGAGGAGCTCGTCGTCGGTAACGTCTACAAGCATGCGATCACCCGCACCGTCACGGAGACGGACAATCTCCTGTTCAGCACGCTGACCTACAACTCGGCCTGGCTGCATATGGACGAGGAATATTGCAAGCAGACGGCGCATGGCCGGCGCCTGGTCAACAGCCTGTTCACGCTGTCGCTGGCCTGCGGCGTCACGGTCGCCGACACGACGCTGGGCACGACCGAGGGCAATCTCGGCTTCACCGACGTCAAGTTCACCTCGCCTGTCTATATCGGCGACACGCTCTACAGCGAGACCGAGGTGATCTCGAAGCGCGAGTCGAAGTCGCGCCCACAATCCGGCATCGTCGAGTTCGAGACCCGCAGCATCAATCAGCGCGGCCAAGTCGTGCTGTCGTTCCGCCGTACCGGGCTGATGCTCAAGAAGGCGTTCTTGCCAGCTTGAGGCGAAGATGGCCGCACTCTCATGCCGTGAGGCGGCGATCCATTTTCAATCGAGCGGCTATTGGCCGCTTGTCGCGCATGGCGTCCAAGACGGGTCGGCTTCGCGCCCGAGCCTCCTGTTTCGGTGGCACAATGCTCGGATGCTTCGCCTGAAAGCCGTCCACGCGGCGGCGTCTGACGCATTAGCTTCCTGGGCGCCAGCATCTGCTCGAGGTGCCTATAGGCGATCCCTTGAGATCTATCGGACTTTCCGTGGGGCCGTCTTCACGGGAGTGACGAACCCCAATTTCTATCTAATGTTTGCTAGATAACAACCGGCGCCCGGCACTGCGAGGAGACGCTCGTCCGTGGGAGGACAGGAGGATGGGCTATCGGCTCGCCAAGGCTGAGATCGCGATCATCGACGGGCAGAGCTGTGGCAGGTTCCCGCTGAAAGGCGAGCCCGTCGCTGAGATCGCGGAGGGCCGCAGGCTCTGCCTCTGCCCGAACGACCTGTCGGCATGCAGGGCGACATGAAGACAATCGCATCACCAGCGCCGAAGGCGCTTGCCGGCATCAGGGTCCTCGACCTGACCGTCGCGCTGGCGGGGCCCTATTGCACGCTGCTGCTTGCCGGCCTCGGCGCCGAGGTCATCAAGATCGAGTCGCCCGGCGGCGGCGACATCGCGCGGACCAATCCGCCGTTCTATGGCGAACATGGGCCTCATTTCGATACGGCGCAGGACGGCGACATCTCGCTCACGATCCTGGCGCGCGCGCGGAACAAGAAGAGCATCACGCTGGATCTCAAGTCCGAGAAGGGGCGGCAGATTTTCCGCAAGCTGGTGCGCGGCTCCGACATCGTCGTCGAAAACCTGTCCGACGGTGCGGTCGAGCGGCTGACGGTCGACTACGACAGCCTCAAGGATATCAATCCCCGCCTGATCTATTGCTCGATCTCGGGCGTCGGCCGGCCCAACCCCTATCCGGGGCTGAAGGTCATGGACATCATCGCTCAGGCGTTGAGCGGCGTCATGGACGTCACGGGCGAGGAGGATGGCCCTCCAGCCCGCTTCGGCCTGCCGATCGCCGATCTGCTGGCCCCGCTCTACGGCCTCATCGGCATCGAGGCGGCGCTCGTCCAGCGCGAGAGGACGGGCGAGGGGCAGCACATCGTCGTGTCGATGACGGACAGCCTCGCGTCGTTGCTGCCCTTCGAACATTTCGACATCCAGGATCGATTTGGCTTCCCGCCCCGGAGCGGCAACCATCAGAAACGGCTGGCGCCCTTCGGAACCTTCACGACGACGGACGGATATGTGGCGATCGCGGGCGCCAACCAGCACTGGGTCGCGCAGATTTTCGACGCGATCGGCCACTCCGCGCTGATCGAAGACCCTCGCTTTTGCGCGCGCGGACAGCGCGCCGTGAATGCCGATACGCTGAATGCCGCGATCGAAAGCTGGACCCGCCGGCACAGCACAGCGAGCGTCATCGCAGAATTGCAGGTGAAGCGCGGCGTGCCCTGCGCGCCCGTCCGAACCGTGAAGGAGGTTCTGGCAGATCCCCGCCTGCAAGCCTCAGGAGCGCTTCAGCCTCTGTTCCATCCGGAAGCGGGCCAGATCGACGCGGTCGGTGCGGGCGTTCCGATCCGGATGTCCGGCTCCACGGTGGGGTTCGACAAGCCGGCGCCCATGCTCGGCGCCGATAACGAAAACGTCTTCGGCAGCCTGGCAGGCCTGTCGGACATCGAGATCGCCCGATTGAAGACCGAAGGCGTCATCTGATGCTTGCGGCTTCGGACTGTCCGCATCCGGGTAAGGCGCCGAAGACATTTCAAATGGAGGAATAAATGGCCGTCAATTATCAGGAACTGGCAACCGGGAAATATTACGAAGAACTTGAGGTCGGGAATTTATACAAGCATTCGATCACCCGCACCGTCACCGAAGCCGACAACCTGCTGTTCAGCACGCTGACCTACAACTCGGCCTGGCTGCACATGGACGAAGAGTATTGCAAGGCCACGTCCCATGGAAAGCGTCTCGTGAACAGCCTGTTCACGCTCGCCCTGGCGAACGGCGTCACTGTGAACGATACGACGCTCGGGACGACGGAAGGCAATCTCGGGTTCTACGAGGTGAAGTTTACCGCGCCCGTCTATATCGGCGATACGCTGCGCAGCGAAACCGAGATCATCTCCAAACGTGAATCGAAGTCGCGGCCTCATTCGGGCATCGTCGAGTTCGAGACCCGCAGCTACAACCAGCGCGACCAGATGGTCCTGACCTTTCGCCGCGCCGGCATGATGATCAAGAAAAGCTCTCTCACCGCGAAATAGAGGGCCCGAAGAGCTGCTGCATAACTTTCCGAATACATCATGCGGCGGCCGGCCGGGACGAAGAAGGACATTGTCATGGGTCCCCTCGCAGGACTGAAGGTGATCGAACTGGCGGGCCTCGGCCCGACGCCCTTCTGCGGCATGCTGCTCGGCGATCTGGGAGCGGATGTCCTGCGCGTCGACCGCCTGTCAGACACCGATCTCGGCATCGCGATGCCGGGTAAATTCGACTTGCGCAATCGCAACAAGCGTTCGGTCGCCCTCGACATCAAAAGCCTCGAAGGGCTGCGGACGCTTCTAGCTCTGGTCGAGAAGGCCGACATCCTCATCGAAGGTTTTCGTCCGGGCGTCGCGGAGCGTCTCGGCTTCGGTCCCGAGGCCTGCCTTCAGTGCAATCCCCGTCTTGTCTACGGCCGCGCGACGGGTTGGGGCCAGGAGGGGCCGATGTCGCAGATGGCCGGCCACGACATCAACTACATCGCGTTGACCGGGGCGTTGAACCTGATCGGCCCGGCCGACGGCCCTCCCGTTCCGCCGCTGAACCTGCTCGGCGACTATGGTGGTGGCGGCATCTACATGGCCTTCGGCCTCATGGCGGCGGTCTATGAAAGCGCGCGTTCCGGCCAGGGCCAGGTGGTCGATTGCGCCATGGTCGACGGCGTGACGAGCCTGCTGACCGTGTTCCATGCGTTCCGGCAACTGGGGCAGCTCGCTCCCCGGCGCGGAGCCAACGTGCTGGACGGCGGGGCTCCCTTCTATCGTTGCTACGAGACCCGCGACGGCGGGCATGTCGCGATCGGCTGCATCGAAAAGCGGTTCTACGACACGATGCTCCGGGTTCTCGATCTCAGCCCCGCCGAACTGCCCGATCGCGATGACCGCGCGAACTGGCCGCAGCTCTGCGGCCGCTTCGCGGAGATCTTCCGGCAGCGCACGCGGGACGAATGGTCCGCCTTGTTCGAAGGGTCCGATGCCTGCTTCTCCCCGGTGCTGACGCTCGATGAGGCGGGGCAGTACCCGCATAACCGTGCGCGCTCGCTGATCGCGGAAGTCGATGGCGTCGAGCAGCCCGGACCGACACCTCGCTTCTCGCGCACGCCGGGCGGGATCGGCCGGCCAGCACCCGACCGCGGAGCCCATACGCAGGAGATCCTGGAGGATTGGGGCATCGCGACAAGCTGATCGGGCGCCGGTGGCGAGGCCGGCCCGTCGAACAGGACGTCAAGCCGAAGAAAAACGGGAGGATAAGGACATGATTTCTTGGAGCCTTGTGTTGAAAGCGGCGCGCCTGCCGGCTTTCGCAGCGTTGGTGACGTTGCACGGCGCGGCGGCGAGTGTCGCCGCGGATCCGATCACCCTGAAATTCGGAACGACGCTGCCCGGGAACCACTACCTCTCCGAGCAGCTCTACAAAAAGTTCATGGCCGGGGTCGAACGCGAGACCAATGGCGAGATCAAGTTCGAATATTATCCGGCTTCGCAGCTCGGCAAGGATGCGACCACGCTCCTGAAGAGCGGCCTGCTGGATATGGCGATGCTCATCCCCGGACTGGCTCCGGAAAAGTATCCGCTTTCGGCAGTGGTGGATTTGCCGCAGATCGCCGGCTCGGCCTGCGAAGGCTCGCACAAGGCCTGGGTTCTGGTCCAGCCAGGCGGGGTGCTCGACAAGCTCGAATACAACCCTGCGGGAATCCGCGCGTTGAGCGCGCAATTGCTCGCACCCTATGCCCTGCATACGCGCAGCAAGAAGATCGAGAAACTGGCCGACGTCAAAGGCGTGAAGCTCTGGGTCAGCGGTGCGGTCCAGCAGGAGGCCGTCGCCGAGATGGGTGGCATTCCGATCCGCATTCCGTCAACGGAACTCTACGATGCCGCGACGCGCGGCACCGTCGACGGTGCGCTGTTCCCCTATACCGGCATCACCCAATACAACCTCGAACCCGTGCTGAAGAATGCCGTGAGCGGCGTCACCTTCGGCACCGGGCTTTCCTTCATCGGCACGACCGAGAAGCGCTGGGCAACCCTGTCGGACAAGCATCGGGCCGTCATCGCCGATGAGATCGGCAAGGCTTCGGCATCGTTCTGCAAATGGGCCGACGAGACCGACGAGGGCATCCGCAAGAAGCTCTCCGAAACCAGCGGTTACACCGTACCGGAGCTGACGCCCGAGGCGCGTAAGGAATTCGGCGCCGCCCTGGCCGCAGTGGGCGACAAATGGGCGAAAGGCATGGACGAGCGCGGCCGTCCCGGCTCGACCGTCCTGAAGGCGATCCGCGAAGCGCCGGGCCAATAACCGGAACGAGCGACAGCCCGCCGCGGCGGCTGCGAATGCAGCCTTCGCCCTGGCGGTCTTCCCATCATGTCCCGAGAGGTTGGAATGGCCACTGAATTCGATTTCATCATCGTCGGTGCGGGCAGCGCGGGATGCGTCGTCGCCCACCGTCTCGCCGAGAGCGCGCAGGCCTCCGTCTGCGTCGTCGAGGCCGGGCCGTCCGATCGCAATCTCTACGTCCAGATCCCCGCCGGCTACATCAAGAACATCTTCAATCCGCGGCGGACCTGGGTGTTCAAGAGCGAGCCGGTTCCGGGCGTCGGCCACAAGTCCTTGCAGCTCCTCGTGGGAAAGGGCCTCGGCGGCTCGAGCTCGATCAACGGCATGGTCTATGGCCGGGGGCACGCGGCCGACTATGACGGCTGGGCCCAGCTCGGCAATCGAGGCTGGTCCTTCGACGACGTCCTGCCCTATTTCCGCAAGTCGGAACGGCGCATCGGCGCCGGCGACGACAGCGCCCATGGCCGCAACGGCCCTCTCACCGTATCGGATCCGATCATCGGCGGGCCGCTCTGCGAGGCCTTCGAGGCGGCGGCGGAGCAGGTCGGCATTCCGCGTGTCCGCGACTACAATACCGGTCAGGTCGACGGGGCAGGGCCTTACCAGTTCACCATCGACACGAGCGGCATCCGGCCGGTCCGCCAGAGTACGGCCCGCGCCTTCCTGAAACCCGCCGTCGCGACCGGCCGGGTGACGGTACTGACCGACAGCTATGCGGAGGCGATCACGTTCGAAGGGCGGCGCGCGACAGGCATCCGCTATCGCGCCGGCTCGCCGGCCGGAGAGCGACGCGAGATCCGCGCGAGGCGCGAGGTGATCGTCAGCGCCGGGGCGCTGAATACGCCACGGCTCCTGCAGATTTCAGGCATCGGTCCGGCCGAGCTGCTCGGCTCCATCGGCGTGCCGGTTATCCAGGATGCGCCGGGCGTCGGGGCAAACCTGGTCGACCATTTCCAGCTTCGTCTCGCCGCGCGGGTGAAGAACTGCTCCACGCTGAACGAACGCGGCCGTGGCTTGGCGCTCGGCCGCGAGATCATCCGCTGGCTGGCGGGCCGCCCCAGCATCCTCGGCATGGGGCCGGTGCCAATGCGGGCCTATTACCGGTCCGATCCGGTCCAGGACAATATCGACACGCAATTGTCGTTCACTCCGGCGAGCTACCGCGAAGGTCTACCGGGCCTGCTCGACCATTATCCAGGCATGACCTGTGGCGGCTATCGGCTGCATCCGAGGAGCCGGGGCTGGGTCCGCGCCAAGTCTGCCGACATCGCCGTGCCGCCGGAGATTCAGCCGAACTATCTGGCGACCGAATGGGACAGAGAGGGTGTCGTCGATGTCGTCCGCAAGGTCCGGCAGATCTTTTCGGCCGAGGCGTTCCAGCCCTATTTCGATGCGGAGATGCTGCCCGGCAAGGACGTGCAGAGCGACGACGAAATTCTTGGCTTCGCGCGGCAATACGGTGGCACGGTCTACCATCATGTCGGCACGGCCCGGATGGGTCCCGAGAGCGACCGCAGCGCCGTCGTCGACGATCAGCTTCGCGTCAGGGGCGTCACCGGCCTGCGCGTCGCGGACGCCTCGATCATGCCGACGACGGTTTCGGCGCCGACCAACGCCGCCACGATCATGATCGGTGAAAAAGCGGCCGACATGATCCTCGGGCGAGGGAATGCCACGGCTGCAGCCTGATCACGAAGACGGAAAACCGGCGCGACACATCATAGTCCAGGGGAGGTTCGACATGCGAGTTTTGAGACGGTTCATTCTGACGGCTGCCGTGTTGATGGCAGCGCCCCAGGCCTATGCTCAGGAGCGCCCACTGCGTATCGGCGTGCTCGAGGATATGTCGGGATCCTATGCCGATACGACCGGCATAGGCTCGCTCACGGGGGCGCAGATGGCCGCGGCCGATGTCGGCAGCGTCCTGGGACGCAAGGTCGAGATCGTCTTTATCGACACCGTCAGCAAACCGGATGTCGCCCTGGGCGCCGTGCGGCGCTGGCTCGATCAGGAGGGCGTCGAGATGGTGGTCGGGCATGGCAGCTCGGCTGTCGCCCTCGCGGTTCGCAGCTTGATGAGCGAGCGGGGCAAGATCGACATCGCCGTCTCGTCGCTGACCAGCGACCTCTCCGGAAAGGCCTGCTCGCCGACCTCGTTCCAATGGATTTCCGATACCTATGTCCTGGCCAAGACGATCGGAGCAGCAACCGTCCGGTCCGGAGCGGATACCTATTTCAGCGTCTCGACCGATTATGCCTTCGGGGCAGCGATGATCCGCGACGGATCGCGCTTCGCGAACGAGGCCGGCGGCCGTTCGGTGGGCGAGGTGCGTGTGCCCGTCGGGACCCCCGACTACGGCTCTTTCATTTTGCAGGCCCAAGCCTCGCGCGCCAAGGCGATCATGGTGGGCCTGGCCGGGCAGGACATGGTCAACTTCGTCAAGCAGGCGAACGAATTCGGCGTGACGCGTAGTGGCCAGAAGCTGGCGTCGTTCGTCACCTATGTCGGCGAGATCAAGGCGCTAGGCCTCGCTGCCACGCAAGGCCTCTTACTGGCCGAAGCCTTCTACTGGGATCAGAGCGATGAGGCCCGCGCCTTCTCCCAGCGCTTTTTCCAACTCCAGAAACGCATGCCGAACAGCCTGCATGCCGGCATGTACAGCGCGGTGGCGCACTACCTTGCAGCCGTCAAGGCTGCCGGCACGATCGACGGCAAGGCCGTTGCCGCCAAAATGCGCGAGACGCCGGTGAACGACTTCATGACAGCGAATGCGGCCATTCGCGAAGATGGGCGCGTGCTGCGCGACTTCTATCTCTTTCAGGTCAAGACGCCCGAGGAATCCAAGGGCGAATGGGATCTGATGAAGCCGATCCAGAAGCTTTCCGGAACGGAGGCCTTTCGCCCCCTGGCGGAAAGCGAGTGTCCGCTGGTCAAGAAGAACTAGCGCGTATGCCGGCCGGATTGCTCTCCAATCCGGCCGGAGCCGGCTCAATGAAAGTCTCGACACCGGAGATCAGCATGTCCGAGAATCTGGCATCCGTAAGGGATGAGTTGAAGCCCCAACCGGGGCGCCTCTTTGTCGGCGGCTCTTGGCTCGATTGGGACGAGGGCCGTTTCGATCAGATCAATCCCTCCTGCAACGAGGTGATCGCCAGTATCCCGGAGGCCGGTCGGCGCGGCGTCGATCTGGCGGTCGCGGCGGCTCGCGACGCGTTCGACAACGGGCCTTGGCCCAAGATGCGCGCGCAGGACCGCAAGCGCATGATCCAGCCGGTCATCGACGGCATCTACGCCGCCGCCGACGAACTGCATCGCCTGCAATGTCTCGACAACGGCATGCCTTACCACCTGACGCGGAATTCACGCGTTTCCGGCAGCGCGGCCGCTGACATCTTCGACCACTACGCTGGCTGGATCGACAAGATCAACGGCGAGACCTATCCGATCTTCTCCGCCGCCTCCAACATGCAATACATGACATTCCGCGATCCGGTCGGCGTCGTTGCCGCGATACTGCCCTATAATGGACCGCTCTATACCTTCGCGCTGAAGGTCGGTGCTGCACTGGCCTGCGGCTGCACGGTCGTCGTCAAGCCGTCCGAGTACACCAATCTCTCCACCGAACGCATGGCCCGCATTCTCGCTGAGAGCGACTTGCCGCCCGGCGTGTTCAATTTCATCACCGGCGGAGGTGAAACGGGAGCTGCGCTCGCCGGCCATCCCGGCGTCGACAAGGTCACCTTCACCGGCAGCATTGCGGTGGGCCAGAAGATCTATGCCGGCGGCGCCGTGGATATGAAGCGGTTGTCGCTGGAACTCGGAGGCAAGAGCGCCGGCATCGTCTTCCCCGATGCGCGCAGTGTCCAGACCGCGGCCAAGACATTGATGGGGCTCTGCTCGACCTTCCTCTCGGGCCAGATCTGCTCGACGCCGTCGCGCGCGCTGATCCATCGTTCGGTGCTGGATGAGTTCGTGCACTTCGCCAAGGAGCAGGTCGCGAGCATCCGCTTCGGTGATCCTTTCGATCCGGCCACGACGTCGTCCCCGATCATCTCGAAACGGCAGGTGGCGAAGATTCTTGGCTTCGTCGAGAGCGGGCAGGAGGAGGGGGCGACGCTGGTTTTCGGAGGCGATCAGCCGGGCGGCGAGCTGAAGGCGGGCAACTGGGTCAACCCGGCGCTGTTCATCGATGTCCGCAACGACATGCGGATCGCGCGCGAGGAGATATTCGGGCCCGTTCTCAGCGTGATTCCGTTCGAGACGGAAGAGGAGGCGATCGCCATCGCCAACGACAGCGACTACGGCCTGGCCGGCACGATCTACACCACCGATATCAGCCGCGCCTTTCGGGTCGCCCGCACCGTTCGCAGCGGCTCGATCGGCATCAACAATTACGCCAGCGTCCCAAACGCGCCGATGGGTGGTGTCAAGCGCTCCGGCATTGGCCGCGAGGGAGGATGGCAGACGATCGAGGCTTTCACCGAGCTGAAGACCATCAACATCAACCTCGACGCCTAGGTCTGCCTTGGGGCAGGCGGAGCGACTGGGAAGCTGGAGTGCAAGACGACCCTGTCGGGCACGCGGCTGATACTGCGCCGGCCGCTGTGGCGCGCCTGTGAAGCTCGCCGCGGGAGAGCCGATCGGTCCTTTCCCCGACATTTCGTCGGCGCCCCGGAATATATGTACGTCAGCGGAAGGGTAACGGGATGTGCCTCGACGATCCGCATGGAGAATGTCGTCTGCGAGACGTCGGGAGCGTCAGAAGCAGTAAGCTTATCGGTGATTCATGCTTCGTTCGACTTGGCGGAGGGAGGCGGCACTAGGTGCCGCCTCCCTGAGTTTGCGGAAGTCAAAGGCCGAAAAAGGGGAACTTCGCCTCTGATTTCACCTGAGAAGATGAAGAGAGAGGCATAGTGCTTCCGCAGTCAAGACGCTAAGCCATTGAAATCTTTAATCTAAGCCTTGGGAATTCCGTGGCCTAAGTTCCGCAGTTTGAGGGATAGTATTGGGCCGCTGCGACGAGTGTTTCCAGCGTGCCTTCCGGCAGCGGATCGGGCTTGTAGCTGCGGACCGAACGATGCGCCAGAATCTGACCGAGGACGGCGTTCCAATGTGCCGGCTCCTGTGGCGAGGCTGTGCGATACCGCGCCTTCAGCAGGGCAGCCGGGCCATCCACGGCGGCGACCTCTGAAAACGCCGGTGTCCGCTCTTCGGATTGCTTGAGGGCGTGCGGCACGTCGTTGGCTCCGTCGAAAAGGGTACAGGTCATCAGCAGCGAGAGAACCATCAGCGCGCCATGCCCCAGCGCCTGACGGTGACACGCTCGATCGCGGCGAAGATCAGGTTCTCGACGACCAGGCCGATCAGGATGACCAGCAACAGGCCGGCGAAGACCTTGTCGGTGTAGAGCTCGTTGCGGTTCTGGAAAATATACCAGCCCAGGCCGCCGCGGCCGGAAGATGCGCCGAAGACCAGTTCGGCAGCGATGAGGGTCCGCCAGGCGAAGGCCCAGCCGATCTTGAGCCCCGACAGGATCGCCGGCAGCGCGGCGGGCACGAGGATGCCGAAGACGTAGCGCAACCCTGTCAGGCCGTAATTGCGTCCCGCCATGCGCAGCGCCTCCGGCACGCCCTGAAAGCCGGCGAAGGTGTTGAGCGCGAGCGGCCACAAGACCGAATGGATCAGCACGAACACCAGGCTGCCCGATCCCAGCCCGAACCATAGGAGGGCGAGCGGCAGCAGGGCGATCGCCGGCAGCGGATTGAACATCGTGGTCAGGGTCGAGAGCAGGTCGCGGCCGAGCTGGGTCGAGACGGCGAGCGTCGTCAGTACGAAGGCGAGCACGACACCCGCGGCATAGCCCTGGGCCAGCACGATCAGGGACAGGCTTGCCCGCTCGACGAGTTCGCCGCTGACCAGCCCCTCCAATAGGGCCGTCGCCGTGGCGGTGAAGCTCGGAAGCAGCAGGTCGTTATCCTGCCAGCGCGCGGACGCCTCCCATATCGCCGCCAGCACGAGCAGGATCAGAAGTTTCCGTAGCCAGCTTTGGCGTGCGAGCCGTTCGAAAAAGGGCCGCGGACGCTCGGCCGCGATGGCGACAAAGGGGGAAAGCGGCCGATCGAATTCCGGCCGGATCGGAGGAGCGGCGAGCTTCATGTCCGAGAATCCTCGCGGGCGCCCGCGTCCGGTACAGGCTCGCCTTCGAAGAGCCGGGCATGGAGCCGCTGGACCGCGTTCTGGAAGGACACGCTGCCGATGCTGCCGAGATCGAACTGATGGCTGTTGAACTCCGCCCGCAGGCGGCCGGGATGAGGCGAGAGTACGGCGATGCGATTGCCAAGGATCAGCGCTTCCTCGATCGAGTGCGTGACGAAGAGCAGCGTGAAGCGCACCTCCTCCCAGAGCCCGAGCAGTTCTTCCTGCATCTTGCGCCGCGTCAGGGCGTCCAGTGCGGCGAAGGGCTCGTCCATCAGCAGGATGCGCGGCTGCATCGCCAAAGCGCGCGCGATCGCGACGCGCTGCTTCATGCCGCCGGACAATTCGTGCGGATAGCTGCTCGCGAACTTCGCGAGGCCGACCTTCTCGACATAGTGATGGGCTCGCTCGGCTGCTTCGCGGCGCGACAGGCTGCGCGAGGCGATCAGTGGAAAGGCGACGTTCTGCAACACCGTCTTCCAGGGAGGCAGCTGGTCGAACTCCTGAAAGACGACGATGCGGTCGGGACCCGGGCCGCGGATCGGAGCACCCGCGAGGGAAATATCGCCTTCGACGGGCGCTATGAAACCGGCGATGGCCTTGAGCAGGGTGGACTTGCCGCAACCTGAGGGCCCGAGTAGCACGAAGCGGTCGCCCTCGTAGACATCAAAGCCGACCTGATGTGTGGCGCGAACGATCCTGTCGTCGCTGCGATATTCGAGGCTGATATCGGCGACGCGGAGCAGGGGAGGCGGCAGCGTCGCGGTCAGCTCCGACGAGGCGCGCTTCCGCGCGGCCTCGACAACCGAACGCTGCGACACAGCGCGCTGCCGCTCATTCCGTGTCGACGTCCATCGAGTTCAGCTGCCCGCCGCGATCCGCGGATCGGCGAAGAAGTAATCGGAGAGCGCCTTGGGCTCGTTCTTGATGGCGCCCACCCGCTGCAGGAACTGGCCGAGCCCGAGCGTATTCTGCGGTTCGACCTTGAAGGTGACCTGCGGGCTCTTGATGATCTCCAGCACGAGCTTCCGGTTGCTCTTGCCGCCATTGGCCTTGAGATAGATATCGGCGGCCGCCTCTGGATTGGCGGTTACGAATTTCGCGGCCTCGTCCAGCGCGTCGAGGAAGGCGCGGTAGGTCCTGGGCGCCTCCGCGTAGAACTTCTCGGTGGCGTAGAGCACCGTCGACGAGGCTGGCCCGCCCTGCACGTCATAGGAATTGAGCACGATGCGGGCATTCGGGTTTTCAGCCAGTTCCTGCTCCTGGAACGGCGGATTGCCGAAATGCCCGGTAATCTCGGTGCCGCCCTTGATGATGGCGGCGGCAGCTTCCGGATGCGGCAGCGCAACGCTGATCTTGTCCAGCTTTGCGAATTCCTTGTCGCCCCACAGCTTGGCCGAAGCCCATTGCAGGATGCGCGACTGCACGGACACGCCGACCGCCGGCAGGGCGATGCGGTCCTTCTCCGTTAAATCCGCGATCGTCTTCACGTTCGGGTTGTTGGTGACGAGATAGTAGGGAAAGTTGCCGAGCGAGGCGACGCCCTTGACGTTCTGCTTGCCCTTCGTACGGTCCCATAGCGTGAACAACGGGCCGACGCCGGCCCCCGCGATCTCGATGCTGCCCGAGACCAGGGCATCGTTTACCGCCGCGCCGCCGGAGAGCTGGACGAATTCGACCTTTACATCGACGCCGGCCGCCTTGCCGTGCTTCTCGATGAGCTTTTGCTCCGCGGCGACGTCGAGCAGCAGATAGACGACGCCGAATTGCTTGGCGATGCGCAACTGGCCTTCGGCCGCATGAGCGTTCCCCAGCGTGCCGATCGAGATCGCAAGCCCGCCAAGCGCAGCCGCGGCCTGCCTGCGGCTCCAACGGGTTGGAGAATTCGCCATCACGACACCTTCGGTATGCGGGTTACATCGAATGGTGCGAGTCTGTGGTGTCGATATACTGGGGTCAATCAAACAGTATTTTGAATAACGTGAAGTATGTAGGCAAATTTCCTGGTTTCATGTTTCAGAAAAGATCATAAATCTTCGCGGATGAATTATCATCCGTCTGCGATGGGTGACAGGAACCGACTTCAAGCCAAGATGATGCCGGACGGATCGGAGCGGGATTGTGCAATCTCAACGTCGCAGGGGCGGATACCCCTGAAGACGTGGGGCGAAAGCGGGCATAGCTCCATCCCCATCGTTCTATTCAACGATCTGCCCGGTAGCGTCGGGTCGTGGGGAGATTTCCCCTCACGCCTGTCGCGTGCAACGGGACAGATGATCGTGGCTCTCGATTGCTCAGCCATCGGGCATTCCGAACGTTCTTCGGAGCTGCCGCATTCCGAGGGCTGGCAGCGGCAGGCGGTACGCCAGATCGGCGCAGTTCCGGGTTTCGAGAGCTTCATTGCCTGTGGTCAGGACGGCGGTACAGCGATTGCGGCCGAGGCGGCCGCTTGGGCTGGACCCGCCTGTCTTGGCCTCATCATGATCCGAAGCCAGACTCGGGTTCCCGAGTCGTCGTCCGATATCTCCCTGGACCATGCTTTGCCGAACCTGCGTTGCCCCATCCTCGTCCTGCATGGCGAGCTGGGCGAGTTCGATCCGGTCGGGGTCGCCGGGCTTGGCTCTGCGCATGGGACGAGTGGAGGCGAGATGATCTCCACGATCCGGGAGTTTCTGGCATTGAGGGTATTCCCCTTGCCGATCCACTGACACCGGTTTCCTGCCGCCGGGGACCGCCGAGGCGGCTTGAGACGTTTCAGGCTGACAACAAAGAATTCGCTAAAGCCTCGGCACCGCTGCGAGCAGCCGGCGCGTATAGTCGTGTTTCGGAGCGTCGAACACGTCATCGGCCGGGCCTGTCTCGACGATCACGCCGTCCTTCATCACGGCAATGCGGTCGCTCATGTGGCGGATGACGCCAAGGTCGTGGGAGATGAAGAGCATGGCCAGCCCGAGGCGATGCTGGAGCGCGATCAGCAGGTCGAGCACCTGTGCCTGCGTGGTGACGTCGAGTGCGGAGACGGGCTCGTCGCAGATCAGCAGATCGGGCTCGCTGGCGAGCGCCTGCGCGATCGAGACGCGCTGTCGTTGGCCGCCCGACAAGGCAGTCGGCCGTCGGTCGAGTACATCCGGCGGCAAATTGACGAGCTGGATCAATTCCTGTGCGCGCGCTGACCGCTCCGCTTTGGCGAGATCGGTGTGCAGGAGCAGCGGCTGCTCGATGATCCGCTCGACGGTGTAGCGCGGGTCGAAGGAGTTCAACGGATCCTGAACTATCGTCTGGATATGACGGCGCAGTGGTCGGCGCTGGCGTTCCGACAGCTGACTCCAGGCGTGGCCACGGAAGAGGACCTCGCCTGCGTCGGGCTTTCGCAGCGCAAGCGCGACCTTGCCGATCGTGGTCTTGCCGGAGCCCGATTCCCCTACGATGCCAAGCGTCGCGCCGGGATGGACGTGGAGCGAGACGCCGTTGGCGGCATGGGTGACACTGCGATCCGGACGGGTGAAACGCACCGCGATGTCGCGCAGCGCGAGGATCGGCTCCACCCGCTCGGGCTGCGGAGGTTTCGCGGGCCGGGTCCCTTGCGTCGAAAGCCAGCGCCCGCGTGTCGCCGCGCTCGGCACGGCGGACAGAAGGCGCTGCGTATATTCATGACGCGGGTCCCGCAGGACCGCCCGCGCCGGGCCGGTCTCGACCAGTTCGCCGTTCTGCATGACGGCGATCCGGTCGGCGAGTTGGGCGGCGACGGCCAGGTCGTGTGTGATCAGCAGAATGCCGTGCCCGGCCTTGGCCAGCGCCTGGAAGACGCCGAGGATCTGCTGCTGGACGGTGACATCCAGCGCCGTGGTCGGCTCGTCGGCGATGAGCAGGCGTGGCCGCGCGGCCAGTGCCGAAGCGATGAGCGCCCGCTGTCGCAGTCCGCCCGATAGCTCGTGAGGATATTGTGCCGCCCGAACCGCCGGGTCGGGAATGCCGACGCGGGCGAGCAGGGTCTCGATCTCCTTGCCGATTTCATTGCGCGGAAGCAGTCCATGGGTCAGGAGCGGCTCGCCGACCTCTCGCCCGATCGTGCGCAAGGGATCGAGCGAAACCAGTGCGTCCTGCAGCACGAAGCCGATCTTCCGCCCCCTGATCCTCGACCATTGCCGCTCGGACAGGCCGGTCAAGCTGCGCGGCTCACCGTCATGATCTGCGAGGCGCAGCGCCTTGGCATGCACTTGCGACCCAGGCCCCGCCAGCCCCACGAGCGCGCGGGCGGTGACCGATTTTCCCGAGCCAGATTCGCCTACGATCGCGAGAATCTCGCCGGCGCCGATTTGGAAGGAGATGCCGCGCACGACCTCCCGCGGTCCCAGCCGACTCGGGAAGGCGATGTGCAGATCCTCGACCTCAAGGATTGTGCCGCGGGAAGCCGGCGCGGCCAGCGTCAGGTCCTGCCGCCCTACGAGCTGGACGTTCATGGCACGCTTCCATGTGAGAGCAGGAGCTGCAGGCGCCGCCCGAGGATGGTGATCGCGATGACGGAGACCGCAACGACGGTCGCGGGCAAAAAGCTGATCCAGGGCGCGGTATCCAGGAAGTTGCGCCCGTCAGCCAGCAGAGCCCCCCATTCGGCGGCGGGCGGCACGACGCCGAGCCCGATGAAGCTCAGGGCCGAAGCCGACAGCACGGCGTTGCCGACGCCGATCGTGGCCAGGACGACGAGTGGCCGTACCGCATTCGGCACGACATGGCGGGCGATGATCGCTGGCGTGGACTCGCCGAGCGAGACGGCATGCTCGACATAGCCGGATTGCCAGACCCGCAGCACCTGCGAGCGCACCAGCCGGGCATAGCCCGCGATGCTGGACAGCCCGACGGCCAGCAGCGTGTTCGTCGGCCCCCGGCCCAGCACGGCGATGAGCAGCAAAGCGAGCAGGATTTCCGGGAAGGCGAGTAGGATGTCGATCAGTCGCACGAGCAGGCGCTGCAGGACGGGCGGGGTCAGCCCCGCCGCTGTGCCCAACACGACGCCGCCCGCGCAGCCGATCAGCGTCGCGCCGATGCCGATGCCGAGGGATTGCGAGGCTCCATAGACGACGCGCGTGAACACGTCGCGGCCGAGCTGGTCGGTTCCGAACCAATGCGCGGGGCCGGGCGGCAGCAGGATCGCATCGGTATCGACCGCATCGGGTGCGAGCGCGGTGAACCAGTGCGGCAGCGCGACCGCGGCGAGGAGAAGCAGCACGAAGGCGAGCGGGATGACGAGCCCCGGCGCGCGCCACGGATTCCCGGCTCGGTTACCGATGCGGACGCGCGCGACGATGTCGAGGGCCTGGCTCATCGCGCCGCCCTCCGCAGCCGCGGATCGATAAGCAGATAGAGCGCATCGACGGCGAGGTTGATCAGCACCGAAACGAGTGCCGACAGCATCACGAGACCCAGCAGCAAGGGCATGTCGCGCGTCTTGATCGCCTGCAGGGTGATCTGGCCGACGCCGGCCCTTCCGAATACTGTCTCCGTCAGGATCGAACCGGCCAGGACGCCGGCGAAGAGCGTGCCGGTCAATGTCGAGACCGCGAGCGCGGCATGGCGTAAAGCATGGCGCAGGCGCAGTTGCGTCTCGCTGACGCCGCGTGTCCGCACTGTCAGGGCGAAGGGCTGCAACAAGGCTTCTTCCAGCCCGTCGCGCAGAACCTGCGCCAGCAGGGCGGCGAGCGGGAGACACAACGCAATGGCGGGCAGGATGAGCGCATGGATGCCTTCGCCGCCGATGATCGGGAACCATCCGAGATAGAAGCTGAAGACCGTCAGGAGCAGGAGCCCGACCCAGTAGACCGGGGTGCTCAGCACGGCGAGCTCTAGCCCGGCGAGGACGGTTCGCAATCCCTTGCGCCGCCCGGCGGTCGCGAGCGCGCTGACGAAGGCAAGCCCGAGAGCCAGTGCCATCGCGGTCCCGGCGAGCTGGAGCGTCGGCCCGGCCGCCTCGCCGATGACCTCGAGGACTGGCTGCCGGTACTGGTAGCTATCGCCGAAATCACCGCGCAGGGCCTGGCCGATGTAGCGCAGATATTGCACGGGCAGCGGCTGGTCGAGGCCGAATTGCCGAACGAGCGCCTCGCGCTCGGCGGCGTCGACGACGTTCTCGCCGCCGGTGAGGATCGCAACAGGGTCGCCTGGGATCGCCTTGACCGCGACGAAGGTGATGGTGGCCGCGCCCCAGAGCACGGCCGCGATAATTCCGAAGCGCCGGAGCGCCATCGGCAAGGCGCTAGCGAGACAGCCAGGCATCGTAGAGATTCGGCTTCGCGTTCGTCGCCCAGCTGACGCCTTGCAGCTTCTTCGAGGCGCCGAGCTGATAGGCCACGACATAGAGCGGCACTGCATAGGCCTGGCCGATGATCTCGGCCTGGGCCTGGCCATAGAGGCGCTTCCGCTCGTCACCGGAGGCGCCGATCGCCTTGGTCAGGATCTCGTCGAGGCTCTTCACCCGCGCATTGTTGGCGCCGTTCGGCGGGATATAGGCCGAATGGAAGACGGTGCGCAGGATGTCCGGCTCGGCGCGGACATAATAGAGCGAGGTGAGGTCGTAGTCGTTCGCGGCCGTGCGGGCGGTATAGCCGCCGGCATCGACGGGGTCGAGCTGCAGGTCGAAGCCCGCCTTCTTGACCGAGAACTGCACGGCCTGGGCGACGGTGAGGTCTGAGGCACCCCATGCCGCGGCATCGTAGACGAAGCGGACACTGAGGCGTTCGCCGCCTTTCGAGCGGATGCCGTCGCCGTCCTTGGCGGTCCAGCCGGCCTCGTCGAGCAGCTTCGCGGCTTTCTGCGGATCGAAGCCCCAGCTTTGCGCGATCTTCGGGTCGTAATAGAGCGTCGAGGGGCCGAAGATGTTGTCGGCCGCCTTGAGGCTACCGAAATAGGCAGCCTTGACCGCATTGGGCGCATCGATCGCGCTCTGGAAGGCCTGACGGACGCGGACGTCTGCGAAGGGGCCCTTGCTGGTGTTGAGGAACAGCGAGCGGTTCACGCCGGGGTTTTCGCGCGTCACCACCTGGAGGCGATTATCGGCCTGGACGGAGCGGAAATTGGCCGGCGGCACCTCGTCGATCGCCTGCACCTGTCCGCTGCTCAGCGCGCCGAGGCGAACCGAGGATTCCGGCAGATAGCGGAACACGATGGCGTCGAGATGAGCCGGGCCTTGATGCGCGGCATAGCCCGGGCCCCAGTTGTAGTCGGCGCGCCTGGTCAACCGGCTGCCGCTGCCCTTGGTGAAGCTTTCAAGCACGAAGGGGCCGGAGCCGACGACAGTGTTGGTCGTGCTCTTGACCTCGCGCAGATAGGTCGGAGACTGAATGCCGAGATAGGGCAGGCTCAGGCCCTGCAGCAGTGGCGCGAAGGATTGCTTGTAGGAGATCACCACCGTCGCCGCGTCTGGCGCCGCGATCTCCGCGACCGGACCGAGCAGGGACTTGGAATAGCTTGATGTCGTCTTGGGATCGAGAATCCGGTCGAAGTTGAACTTGACGGCGGCCGCATCAAGCGGCGTGCCGTCGCTGAAGGTCACGCCGCGGCGCAGATGGAAGGTGTAGACCGTGTTGTCGGCATTCACCTCCCAGCGTTCGGCGAGCCAAGGCGTGAAACGGTTGTCCTCGGCCTGGCCGATGAGAGAGTCGACAAGGTTGCGGGTGATCAGCGCCGTGATCGAACTGCCGGTGATCGAAGGGTCGATGATCGCGGTGTCGCTCGCCAGGCCGAAGGTCAGCGTGCCTCCGGCGATCGGCTGGCTCCCAACCTGATTTTCGGCGGCGAGGACGGTGGATCCGGTCGCGAGAATAGCGATAGCTGCAATTACTGCACGCCGATGAAGACGCCGCGCCTTGGCGGTTCGCGGATCGCGAGGCTGGGAGGTGCCGTGTCGGGTTGGATGATCTGACTGGTTCATGGAAGTGCTTTCGGAGACAATGCGGCACTGGCGCGGGCCAAGGATGGCCGCGAACTGAAGCCTTCGACGTTTCGGAGATCGATTTTCGGTCGGGGCGTGTGACGGCGCCGCGCTACCTGTCGCTGCGGCGGCGGGGCTCGCCAGTGCGCGTCCAATGCAGGAATGCCGACAGGCGCAGCAGCGCGTGGACGATGAAATTGAACGGGATGATCATGGGTCTTCCTTCAAGCAAAGGAGCCCACGGCAATGCGCGTGGTGCTTTTAGCATTGGTGACGCGGCGCAAGCTGCTCCAACAAATCCCGCGATCGTCATGGTTTGACCCATGTCGATGGTAGTAATCATCATTCGGTGCCGGCTCTCCGTCAATCGAATGTCTTTTCAAATACATTCGGTTACGGGCAAGGATTCGCTTCCAACGAAGCCCTGGAAGGATGGTTCGATCTCCGCGATTGCCAGGGCTGTGTTTGGAACTGCGCGGAGAGCCGCGCAGAAGGCCCAATGCCACGCATTCGAGCCGTTACCGGCCGGCGAAGAAGCGATTGGCTGGGCGCGGCAGGCCGAGATGGTCGCGCAGCGTGGTGCCTGCATATTCTGTCCGGAACAGACCGCGGCGCTGCAACTCCGGCACGACCTTGTCGACGAAATCGTCGAGGCCCTCCGGCAGGTAGGGGAACATGATGTTGAAGCCGTCGCTGCCACGCTCCACGAGCCATTGCTCCATGGCGTCGGCAATGGTCGCGGGGGTGCCGACGAAGGCGAGACCGCCATAGCCGCCAAGGCGCTGGGCGAGTTGGCGCACAGTCAGGTTCTCGTCGCGCGCCAGCGCGATGGTGCGCTCGCGCCCGCTCTTGCTGGCGTTGGTGTCGGGGATTTTTGGCAGGGGCCCGTCCGGGTCAAAGCCCGAGGCGTCATGGCCGAGCGCGATCGACAGCGAGGCGATGGCGCTATCGTAATGCACGAAGGAATCGAGCAGCGCACGCTTCTCGCGGGCTTCCTCGACGCTGTCACCGACCACGACGAGGACGCCCGGAAGGATCTTGAGGTGATCGGGATCGCGGCCGAACTTCGCCATCCGGCCCTTGATGTCGGCGTAGAAGGCCTGCCCCTCTGCGAGGGTGCGGTGGGCGGCGAAGACGGCTTCCGCCGTCTCGGCTGCGAGCTGGCGGCCGGCCTCCGAGGCGCCGGCCTGGACGATGACAGGCCAGCCCTGCACCGGCCGGGCTATATTGAGCGGACCTCGCACCGAAAGGTGCTCGCCCTTATGGTCGAGCACATGCATCCGGTCGGGATCGAAATAGAGTCCGCTTTCGCGGTCGCGGGTGAAGGCGTCGTCGGCGAAGGAATCCCACAGGCCGGTGACGACATCGTAGAATTCGCGCGCCCGGTCATAGCGCTCGCCATGCTCCTTATGCTCGGTGAGGCCGAAATTAAGCGCAGCATCGGGATTCGAGGTGGTGACGATGTTCCAGCCGGCGCGGCCGCCGCTGATATGATCCAGCGAAGCGAAGCGCCGGGCGACATGATAAGGCGCGTCGAAGGTGGTCGAGGCCGTTGCGACGAGGCCGATGCGCTCGGTTGCGCCCGCGAGTGCCGACAGAAGCGTGAACGGCTCGAACGAGGTGACGGTATGGCTGCGCTTGAGGGCCTCGACCGGCATGTTCAACACGGCCAGGTGGTCCGCCATGAAGAAGGCGTCGAATTTCCCGGCTTCTAGCTTCCTGGCGAAGCGCTTCAGATGGGCGAAGTTGAAATTGGCGTCCGGATAGGCGCCGGGATAGCGCCAGGCGCCGGTGTGGATGCTGACCGGGCGCATGAAGGCTCCGAGATGGAGCTGACGGGGCGATGACATGGAGTGACCTGCTGGCAAGTCTTGAGAGATCTTGCTCAGCTAGGGAAGCACCAGCGCGCGTGCCATGGCCGGTGCCAAAAAACGATAATCCGTGTCAAACGGGTGCTGCTGGAAGCAGGATTGTTTGTGAAGCCTGCCTCCGGGAGAAGCCAATGCTCGGTGCGGAGCTGGATTCGGCGCGGACTTGAGCGCTGAATCAATGCAGGCGGAATACGGGGCTCGGCTGGTCCCTCTGATGCTGCTGTCCGGCGTTCCGCCGCCAGAGGAGCTGGTCGAGCAAGCGCAGTCCTTCGGCCCAGCCGCCATGGCCGCTTGCGACATTGATGTGCCCGGCATCGCCGAGGTCGACGAAGGCTGCATCCCACATGTTCGCGATAATCCGCGCGCGCTCGATCGCCATGTACGGGTCGGTGCGGCTGGCGACGACGATCGCGGGGAAATGGAAGGGCACGTCCGGCAACGGACCGAACGAGGCGATGCCGTGAACTTTCGAGATCCTCAACTCGGGATCGGCCGGCGCCACCAGCAGGGCGCCGCCGATCGGCAATTCCGGAAAACGGGCTGCCAGATGCGCGATGAGCGTCGCACCGAGGCTGTGCCCGACCAGCACCGCCCCGGGACGCCGCAGGACGTGCCGGTGGAGGGCGTCGAGCCATGTTTCAAGATCCGGCTGGTGCCAGTTCTCTTGGTGGATGCGTTCGGCCCGGTCGATATCGGCGGCCCACCGGCTCTGCCAATGAGCGGGCTCGGAATCGTGCAGGCCGGGAACGATAATGACCGACATGATGCAGCTCCCTCGTGCTGCATCTATCATCGGCCCAGCCAGTGCGTTCGGTCAATGAAACGGATTGGCAAATATGGACTGTTTTAGAGGACCGTCGGCTGCCCTGTGGCCCGTTCGGGGACGGTTATCTCGCCCGATCTGAATGTCGCTCCGTCGCCGAAGCGGTCGATCTAGATACCGGCGCCGTACTGCAAGCTCTCGTCCAGCTTGCCGTATACGCCGCGCCAGTAGAGCAGGGCGCCTTCGTCCTGCGCATGGCGGATCCCCTTGATTCGGCCGATGAGGATCGTATGCGAGTGACGCTCGATCGCCTCCTCGGTCTCGCAATCGAGCACGGCAAGGGCGCCGTCAAGCGTCGGTGCACCGGTTGCCAGGCGCCCCCAGTCGCCTTCATCGAACCTTGCTTCGCCCTTGAAGCCACCGCGCCCGGCGAAGCGATCCGCGATGCTCTGGTGCCGGGCGGCGAGGACGTTGATCGCGAAATGGCCCGCAGCCTCGATGGTCGGCCAGGCCGAGGCATTCCGGTTGATGCAGACAATGACAGTCGGCGGATCCGCCGAAAGCGCCGTCAGCGATGTCGCGGTTAGGCCCGCTCGGCGCTGTTCATGGGTCGCGGTAATGACGCTCACGGCACCCGCGACGTTTCGCATCACCGCCTTGAACGCGTCAGCGTGAATGTCGCGCACGCCAACAAGGGAAAACTGCTGATTCATTCGTGACCGCATCCTGACGCGGCTCCGAACGCCGCCGGTGCGTTTTAGGTGGCGGCAGTTAAATTGTCTATATATTTAGTAGATAATTAGATTGCGTAATCCGCATGGAGCGGCGCGCGGGCTGTCGAGCGCTGGACCAGATCCGCCACCGTCGTGTTGTCGACGATCCCCGCGATGGCGTCGCGCACGTCGCTCATCACCGAGCGTACGGGGCAGGTATCGATATCGCCGCAATCCTCGCAGGCCCGAAAGGCGGAGCGGCTGGCGCAGGCAATCGGCGCGATCGGGCCTTCTAGCGCACGGATCACGGCGCCGACCTTGATCGAACGGGCTGGCTTGGCCAGGGCATAGCCGCCGCCCGGCCCCTTCTTGCTGCGCAACATGCCGGCATTGCGCAGATCGAGCAGGATGGCATCGAGGAACTTCTTCGGAATGTTGTTCCGCTGCGCCACGTCAGCGACCTGCGCTGTCTCGCCAGCTTCGAGCCGGGCAAGATGCACGATCGCCTTGAGGCCGTATTTGCCCTTGTTAGTCAGCACCGGTTTCACCCATGCGTTGAATGTATAGTTTTCCTATCAAGTTTTATCATGATTTCAATATGAACGTTCTCTCTGGGGCCACATCCAGAGAAAAGCGATCTCGGCACCGGAGTGGCGGGAGCGGCTGGTGAGCCGCTCCGTCGGAGAACTCAGGCGCTACGGGCCAACGAGACAGCCGGCGTCAGGGCGGGCAGCTCAAGGTTCGAGCGGAAATCGTCTGCGAAATAATCGGTATCTATCAGCGCGCGCCGGCGCAGCTCCGGCAGCAGGCCGTTCAGGAGCAGGTCCTCCTGGTCGGGATTGCCGAGCCCGTGGAGCGTCAGGACGTCCAGCACCCCGGCGCGGAAGCGCTCCTCGATCGCATCGACCAATTGCTCCGGCGTGCCCGCGACGGACCAGTGCCCGGTCTCCTGCGCCTCGATGATCAGTTCACGGAGCGTCAGGCCCTGCTTCGCGTAGCGACTGAAGATCTCGACGCGCCCGCGCCGCCGATTCGTGCTGGTGACCTCGGGCAGCAGGCTGTCGGGCAGGGGCTTGTCGAGCGGCAGACCCGAGAGATCGATGTCGCCGCCCAGCATGTCGGCGAGCTTGAGGCGCCCGAGCTCGTAATCGATGCGCTCGTGTTTCTCCTTCAGGCGCCGGGCGACATCCGCGTCGGATTCCCCGATCACCGAGTGGAACGAATTCATCACGAAGGGCAGGTTGTCGCCGCGCCCGAAACCTTTCGCGCGGCGCCGCAGCTCGGTCACGAAGGCAATCGCGCCCTCCAGCTTCGGCTGGGAGGTGTAAACCACTTCGGCATAGCGCGCCCCGACATTGATGCCTGCTTCGGATTGGCCGGCCTGGAACTGCACGGGACGGCCCTGCGGCAGGGGCGGTACGTTGAGCGGCCCCTGAACGGTGAAGTGCCTTCCGCGATAATCGATGCGATGGAACTTGGCTGGATCGAGCGCGAGCCCGCCGGAAGCCTTGCGGGTGATGGCGTCCCTCTCGTTCGCATCGTACAGGGCGTTCACGACTTCGATGAATTCGGCGGCGCGGGCATAGCGCTCCTCGGGGCTCAGCAGGCCGACCCCGAAATTCTCCTCGCCGACCGAGGAGGTGACCGCGTTCCAGGCGGCGCGGCCGCCGCTGGCGTGGTCGAGCGTGCCGATCAGGCGCGCCAGGTTGTACGGATGGTGAAACGTCGTCGAGACCGTCGCTACGAGGCCGATATGCGAGGTGACCTGGCTGAGAGCGGCCAGCGCGATCAGCGGGTCCTGCACGCCGGCCGTGCCGGCGAGGCCGGCCGGATCGATCTGCAGCAGATCGGCGGTGAAGAGCCCGGTGATCTTCTCGGCCTCGGCCCTTCGGGCTAATTCGGCCGCGCGCTTCGCCCCGATGGCCGGGTCAGTATCGTTAGAAGCCGCGATCACGTTGGAGGCGCCCATCAGGGTCTTGAGGCGGCGGCGGGTGGGCGACGACATGTGAGCGTCCTTATCGTGACTGTTGATCAAGAGAGGGGGGTCTTCCGCCTCGGTAGCCAGCGCTGCTCAGGGCAGGGCGGGCACGGCATCGAGCAGAGCGCGGGTGTAGCTGTGCTTGGGGGCAGCGAAGACCGTCTCGACGGCCCCGGTCTCCACCACGCGCCCGTCCTTCATTACCAGCACGCGGTCGGTCAGATGATGGATGACCCCGAGGTCATGGGAAATGAACAGGAGGGCTGTGCCGGAAGCCGCCTGGAGTTCCGCCAGCAGGTCGAGGACCTGGGCCTGCACCGAAACGTCGAGCGCGCTGACCGGTTCGTCGGCGATCAGGAGTTTCGGTCGAGGTGCGAAGGCCCGCCCAATGGCCACGCGTTGGCGTTGCCCGCCGGATAGCTCGCGCGGATAGCGATCGAGGAAGCTCGCCCCCAGGCGCACCCCGTCGAGAACCTGGATGACGCGCCGACGCCGCTCGGAGCCGAAGACGCCGACGGTGTCGAGGCTTTCGCCGACGATCTTCTCGACCGTATAGCGCGGGTCGAACGAGCTCAGCGCATCCTGCGCGATGAGCTGCATGCTGGCGCGGCGAGACTGACGCTCGGCCTCGCTGCGATGGCTCCAGGGCTGGCCATCCACGAGCACCGTTCCGGAATCGGGCTCGACCAGCCCGAGGACGATCTTCGCGACCGTCGTCTTCCCCGAGCCGGACTCGCCGACGATGCCGAGCGCCTCGCCGGCCGCGAGATCGAACGACACGTTGTTGACCACGGCCGCACCGCCGCCATAGCGCTTCATGAGGCCGCTGGCCGAGAGTACGGTCTGAGCCGCGTCGATGCGCTTCGGCGGCAGCGGGAGGCGCCGCTCGACGGCCTCAGTGGGCAGCGCGGCCTGGTCCGTCGCGGGTGAGAGCCGGAAACCGCGGGAGGCGGCGGACGGCACCGCATCAAGGAGCTGGCGTGTATAGGGATGCGCCGGCTTCGACAGGATCTGCTTCGTCGGGCCTTCCTCGACGATCTGCCCGTGTTTCATCACCAACACGCGGTCGGCAAGGCGCGCGACGACCGCGAGGTCATGGCTGATCAGCAGCAATGTGTGACCGGCTTGCTTTCGCTCCGCCAGCAGGTCGAGGATCTGCTTCTGGACGGTCGCGTCGAGCGCGGTCGTAGGTTCGTCCGCGATGAGCAGCGAAGGCTGCCGGGCGATCGCGGTGGCGATCAGCGCGCGCTGCCGCAATCCGCCAGAGAGCTGATGGGGGTATTGCAGCAGCCGCCGCTCCGGATCGGGAATTCCGACGGAGCGGAGCAGGGCGCGGCTGTCCTCGCGGACGTCGCGGCGAACGAAGTAGCCGGGATGGCCGAAGGCGTCCGCGAGCTGTTGCGACACCCGCCGGAGCGGGTCAAGCGAGACCAGCGCATCCTGCAGGACGAACCCGATCTTCGTGCCACGCAGGCGCCGCCAGTCGCGCTCCCGAAAGCCGAGCACGTCGTCTCCGGCGATCTCGAAGCGGCTTGCGCCAACGACGGCCCCGGATAGGCCGATCAGCGTGCGAGCCGTCACCGACTTCCCCGAACCGGATTCACCGACCAGGGCAACGGTTTCGCCTTCATGGATCGTCAGGTCGATGCCGTGGACGACACGGTTGTCCTGCAGCCTGTTGGGAAAGGCGATGGTCAGATTACGAATATCGACGAGAGTCGTCATGCCGACCTCCTGCCTTCGAAGGCAGCCTGCCAGCGCCGGCCGACCACGCTGATCGCGATGACCGTGAGCGTGATGGCAAGTCCGGGCCAGACGCCGATCCACCAGGCGACCCGCAGGTAGTTGCGCCCCTCGGCCAGCATCGAGCCCCATTCCGGCGCCGGTGGTTGCGGACCCATGCCGAGGAAGCTGAGACCGGCTGCACCGATGATCGCGGTGCCCAGGCCGATGGTGGCGAGGATCGGCACCTGCGCGACGGCGTGGGGCAGAACATGACGCATCACAAGGACGGTTCGGCTGAGGCCGAAGGTCCGGGCCTGCTCGACATAGCCGCTGCGGGCGATCACGAAGGTCTGTGCCCTGACGACGCGGGCGAAGCGCGGGACGAAGGCGACACCCAGCGCGAAGATCAGGTTGGTCGTGCCCGGTCCGGTGAAGGAGATCAGCACCAGCGCCAGCAGCAGATCGGGAAAGGCCGAAACCACATCGAGAAAGCGGGTGATGATCTCGTCGACGAGGCCGCGCGCCAGACCGGCGAGGAGGCCGAGAACCGAGCCGATCGTCGCAGCGAAGGCGACGGCGCTGACGCCGATCAGGTTGGAGTAGCGCGCTCCGTGCACTACGCGGGAAAACACGTCCCGGCCGAGGTGGTCGGTGCCGAACCAGTATTGCCAGGAGGGCGGCAACTGCGCCTGCAGCGGATCGGCGGCGATCGGATCGGCCCCGGCGATGAGGCCCGGCCAGATCGTGGCGACCGCGACGACGGCTATGAACAGAACGGCGAGAACCAGGCCGGGCTGCGCGGGCAGGGCATGGAGGAGCGGGCGGCGGCACAGCGTTTCGCCCGCCTGCGAGGTCGGGAGGGCGCTCATCGGGCGGCCTCCCGACCCTCGTCGCGCAGGCGCGGATCGAGCAGCAGGTACAGGATGTCCACCAACGTGCTCAGCATCACATAGGTGAAGGCGGACAGGATCGCGACCGCCAGAACCACCGGCATGTCATGGCCGAGCACGGCCTCGACGGTGACGCGGCCGAGCCCCGGCCGGCCGAAGACGGATTCGGTGATGACGGCGCCCGAGAGCAGACTGCCGACGAGCCATCCGGTCAGTGTCACGGCCGGCAAGGCCGCATGCCTCAGCCCATGCCGCAGACGCAGCACGAGGCCGCTCGTCCCCCAGCTTCGCACCGTCAGCGCGAAGGGCTCCTCCAGGGCGCGTTCCAGCCCCTGGCGCAGCACCTGCCCAACCACGGCCCCGAGCGGCAGACCCAGCGCGAGCGCTGGCAGCACCAGCGCGGAAAAGCTTCGGTCTCCCGAGACCGGGAAGAGCTTGAGGGTGAACGAGAACAGGTAAAGCAGCAGGATGCCGAGCCAGAAGGACGGCGTCGAGACCAGCGTCAGCTCCAGCGCGCCGGCGATGCTCCGCGGAATGCGCCGCCCAGCGGTCAGCACTGCGCTCGTCACGGCGAACAGGATCGCGACGAAGAGCGCGGCCGCGGTGAGTTTCAGCGTCGGCACAATCTGCGACAGAACGAGCTGCGAGACATCTGTCTGAAGGAGATAGGAGCGGCCGAAATCGCCGTGCAGGATGCGGGTCAGATAGCGCAGATATTGCCACAGTACCGGCTCGTCGAGCCCCCATTCGGCGCGGATGGCAGCCTCGATCTCCGGGGTGCGCAATTGCTCGCCGATCAGCAGGCTGACGATATCACCGGGCGCCAGGTGCACGCTGACGAAGCTCAGCGTGACCGCCGCCCAGAGCACGAGCAGGCCGGAGCCGATGCGGCTTGCGATCTGCACGGGCAGGCCGTTGCGCCGCAGCTTGAACGGGCGCGACGCGACGAGAGCGGGTGCCGGACTCAGGGCCGATGTCTGTCGGGATTCCATGTGTTTCCGTTTCTGCGATCACAGACTGGCGGGCGCCGGCCGGGCAGGCCGTCGCCGGGGATCGGCTATTCGCTGCGCCAGATGTCGTAGGCGCTCTCGGGCATCTGCTTGAACGGCCTGAACGAGATGCCCTTCACGGAGCTCGATGCGGCAACCTGGTCTTCCGGTTCGTAGAGCGGCAGGGCGTAAGCCTGTTCGACGATCGCGAAGCGTTGCAGTCGTGAATAAAGCTCGAAGCGCTTCTTGGCATCGAGCGTGCCGGCAGCCTCGGTGAGCCACTGCGACAACTCGGGCGCGGCCGCGCGGCTGTAGTTGATCGAACCGCCCTGATCGACCGGCAGATAATGATACTCGATGTCGATCGCATCGGTCGGCGTGTTGGAATTGGCGATCGATCCGAACTGGCCTGTCTTGCGCCGCTCCGTATAGGTGCCGGCGTCGACGAAGACGATGGCGAGATCGATACCGGCATTCTGCCGTGCCTGGGCTTGCAGGGCTTGCAGCAGCACGTCGCGCTGGTCGCGCACGGTGGCCTGGGCCTGCACGACCTCGATCGTGAGGCGCTTGCCGTCCTTGGTGCGGAAGCCCTGCGGGTCGCGTCCGGTCCAGCCGGCCTCGTCGAGAAGCTGGTTGGCGCGCTTGGGATCGGCACCGTAGGCCTTCTCGATGCTCTTGTCGTAGAACTGCGTGTCGATCGGGGAGGTGATGCCCCAGGCGCGGGTGCGCTCGCCGCGATAGACCGACTTCAGGACGCCATCGACGTCGATCGCGGCGACCAGCGCCTTGCGGACGCGGACATCCTGGGTCGGTCCCCAGGTCACGTTCAGGAAGAGCGAGTAGGGCGTGCCGGTGTTGAGCGCGGTCTGATAGGTGAAGTCCGGATTGCCCTTGAAAAGTCCGGCATCGTTGCCCGAAATGCCCTCGGTCACATCGACCTGGCCCGATGTCAGAGCGCCCGTGCGTACCGAGGATTCCGGCAGGAAGCGATAGGTCACCTCGTCCAGATAGGCCCGCCCCTGATGGCCGGCATTCGCCGGCGCCCAGTTGTAATCGGGGTTCTTGACGAACCGGATTTCCTGCCCCTTGGCGTAGCGCTTCAGGATGAAGGGGCCTGTGCCCGCGATCTCCGGGCCGCCGGATTTGAGCTGGCTGGACGAATAGGCGCCCGGCGAGAGAAGCTCGAGGCCTGCGGCAAAGTCGAGGAAGGGCGCGTAGATCCGGTCGAGCGTGAAGGAGACGGTTCGCTCGTCGGGCGTCTCGACCTCGACGATGCGGGCGACCGGGCCCGCGCTGGCGCTGCCGGAATAGCTGGCGTCCTTCAGCCTGGTGAAATTGGTCGCGACCGCGGCGGCATTGAAGGGCTGGCCGTCGGTGAACTTCACACTGTCGCGCAGCTTGAACGTGTAGGTCCGGCCGTCCTGCGAAATCTCGTACCCGGTTGCCAGCCACGGCACGTAGCCGCCATCGGCGGTGCGGGCGAGCAGCGACTCATAGGCGTTGCGCAGCAGGAGCTTGGTCTTGTCCTGCCCGTTCAGCTGCGGGTTCAGCGTCGCGGGATCGGTCTCGACGCCCCAGCTCAGCTTGCCGCCGCTGACAGGCTTGCGATCGCTGGCGAAGCCCGGAGAGCAAAGGGCCGTCGCTGCGATGAGTACTGCGCTGAGGGTCAGGGCATGTCTGCGTGAGTGCATTGTCGTTCGGTCTCCGTGTCGATCTGTGGCGCGCGCGTTTTGGCGCGGCCGCTGGCTCTCAGCCCTGCAGCCAGATGTCGTAGGCGTTCTCGGGAAGGCGCTTGAACGGCCGGAAGCCCACACCCTTGACGCGTGCCGAGGCGGCGATCTGATCCTCGGGCACGTAGAGCGGCAGGCCATAGGCCTGTTCCAGCAGGGCGAAGCGCTGAAGCCGCGCGTAGATTTCGAAGCGCTTTTTCGTGTCGAGCGTCGAGGCCGCCTCGTCCAGCCATGCCGATATTTCGGGCGCCTCGGTGCGGCTGTAATTGATCGATCCCCCCTTGTTGCGGGGCAGATAGTGGAAATAGATCGTGAGGCCGTTTTCCTGCGTCGTGGTCGAGTTCGGGATGATGCCGTACTGGCCGTCGTTCTGCCGGGTCGTGTAGGTGCCGGCGTCGACATAGCGGAGCACAAGGTCGAGCCCAGCGTTCTGGCGGGCTTGGGCCTGCACTGCCTGCAGCAGCACGTCGCGCTGGTCCCGGAGGGTCGCCTGCGACTGGACAATTTCGATGCTGAGGCGCTGGCCGTCCTTCGTACGGAAGCCTTCGGCGTCGCGGCTGCTCCAGCCAGCCTCGTCGAGGAGGCGATTGGCGCGCTTCGGATCGAAGCCGTAGCTGCCCTCGATACTGCGATCGTAGAAATCCGTGTCGGCGGGGGTCAGGACACCCCAGGCCCGCTGGCGTTCGCCGCGATAGACCGAGCGGATGACCCTCTCGACATCGATGGCGGCGAGGACGGCCTGCCGAACCCGGACATCCTCCGTCGGTCCCCGCGTCGCGTTCAGATAGAGCGTATAGGGCGTGCCGGTGTTGAGCGCGCTCTGGTAAGTAAATTCGGGATTGTCCTTGAACAGGCCGGCATCGTTGCCGGAAATGCCCTCGATCACGTCGACCTGGCCGGAGGTCAAGGCGCCGGTCCGTACCGCGGCTTCAGGGAGGAAGCGGTAGGTGACGCGGTCGAGCCAGGCCGGGCCCTGGTGCCCGGCATTGGCCGGCGCCCAGTTATAGGCTTCGTTCCGGACGAAGCGGATCTCCTGACCTTTTACATAACGCTCGATCCTGAAAGGACCGGTTCCGGCGATTTCCGGTCCGCCGGCCTTGAGCTGGGCAGACGCGAAGGATTTCGGCGACAGGATCTCGATCCCGGCCGCGCCATCGAGAAACGGTGCGTAGACGCGGCTAAGCTTCAGAACGAGCGTGCGCGGATCGACCGCGATGGCTTCCGAGACATGCGAGACATGCCCCGCGCTGATGCTGCCGGAATAGGTCGGCTCCTTCAGCTTGGTGAAGTTCAGCGCGACGGCGGCGGCATCAAATTTCTCGCCATCATGGAACGAGACATCGTCCCTGAGCGTGAAGGTGTAGATTCTGCCATCCTCGGAGACGGCATAGTCCTTCGCGAGCCAAGGCACGTAGCCACCATCGGGCGTGCGGGCCAGCAATGTCTCATAGGCATTGCGCAGGATGAGCTTGGCTTTGGCCTGCCCGTTGAGATGGGGATTGAGGGTGCTTGGCTCCGTCTCTACACCCCAGGTCAGCGAGCCGCCCTTGACCGGCGCGCCCTTCGTCTGCGCGCCGACCCGGCTCGGTGCCGCCGCCGCCAGTGCCGTTGCGCCCGCTCCGCCCAGGAGCGTCCTTCGCGTGATCATGATGTCGAACCCTTCTGGCTGGCTCAGGCGGCGAGGGAGGCGCGAGCCTCGGCCGCGAGAAGCTGGATCGTCCTCAAGCGCCAGGCGCCCTCGTTGACGGGGCAGTCGACGATGAACTCGTCGACCCCGAATGCCCGGTGCAGCCGCTGCAATTCGGCATGGATCCGTGCCGGCGTGCCGCGGAGGAGCAGCGAGCTGCGCTCCTCGATGCGGTATTCGCGCGATCCCGTCTGCCTGATGTATTCCAGAGCCTGCTCGCGGCTGGTGACGTTGACGCCCTGGCCGTTCTCGATATCGACGCGGAAGCGTCGCGTATCGGGTGCGAGGCCGCGGGCCAGATCATCGGTCTCGGCGGTGACGACACCCACGGCGAGCAGCGCCGAGGTGCCGCCGGCAGCACGATAGGCCGACAGGGCCTCTCCGATGGCGGCCTCGTCGCCATGAATATGGCCGGGATAGACGAAACCCCAACCGAGACCGGCGGCGAGCTGCGCGCTCTCGGCGCTGGCGCCGAGCAGGAAGCGTTCAGGAGGCTGCGCCGGCGCCGGGAAGGCCGCGAGCCGATTGCCCGCGTCGCTGCCGTCATGGTGCTCGCGCAGGAAGCCGTCGAGCTCCGCGAGCTGCGTGTCGAAGCTCGGCTTGCGGGCCTGATCGTAGGCGCCTTGAAGGGCATGGGTCGACAGCGGCATCCCGCCCGGCGCCTTGCCGATGCCGATATCAACGCGCCCTGGCGCCAGCGCTGCCAGCAGGTTGAAGTTCTCGGCGACTTTATAGGCGCTGTAGTGCTGGAGCATCACGCCGCCGGAACCGATTCTGATGCGGCTGGTGTGCGCCAGCAGGAAGCTGATCAGCACTTCCGGTGACGAGCTCGCGAGCTTTGCCGCATTGTGGTGCTCCGCCACCCAGAACCGCGCGAAACCGAGCTCTTCCGCCGCCTTTGCGAGCAAGAGCGTCCGCTTGAGCGCGTCGGCAGCGGTCTCGTTCGCCTGAAGGGGGCTCTTGTCGAGGAAGCTCAGTCGATAGGGCATTCGGCCTCGCCGGGCATTGACAGGATGTGTTGTTCGAATAGTCTATAGAATTAATAGATTGATTGATCAAGCGGCCGCGAGCAAGCCAAGCCGCGGCGACTTTGGAGAACGTCATGGCTGACTTCTTTTTGCGGTCTTCACCCCTCGACCCGGCGGCCGAACCACTGCTGGAGGGGCTGATAGCGGAATATGATGGGCGCTATGGCGCGGCGAGCCGACCCGGCGGAGCTCGTTCTGAGATCCTCCGCTATCCGGCCGAAGCCTTCGCTCCGCCGCTCGGCGCCTTTTTGCTCTTGCAGCGTGACGGCGAAACGATCGCGGGCGGGGCATTCATGAGCCACGACGACGAGACCGCTGAGTTCAAACGGATCTGGACACGCCCGGATCTGCGTCGACAGGGGCTTGCCCGGCAAGTCGTGCTCGCGCTCGAAGAGGCGGCGGCCGAGTTGGGCTATACGCGGGCGTATCTGACCACCGGCTTCCGTCAGCCCGAAGCGTCGGCCTTGTACATCACTCTTGGCTATCGTCCGCTCTTCGATACGAACGTCGATCCCACCCTCTACCGCTCCTTGCCTTTCGAGAAACATATCGGCGCAAGGGCGGGGCAGGCCGGGACCTACCCGGTCTATGAGCCTGCCGCGTCACTGGAGGACGCCACCAAGCGCGTCGCCGCGATCAAGGCCGAGCAGGAGGCGAAGGTATCTGCGCGGCTGGCATCCCATCTGGCTTCAGCGGCCTGAGCACCACCGGATCGGATCTCACGATGACGCAGAAATCTACGATTTTACTGGGCTTTGGGCTGCATGCGAACGCCCATGGAGACGATCTCGACTGGCGCGGCTTTTGGAACAGCCTCGTAGGCCGGCTCGACGGTGCGGCTGAATTCCTGACCCTGGAAGATCGCTTCGCCGATCCCGGCCGGGACGGGCTCGACGCGATCCTGCTGGCAAACTGGCTCGCGCCGCGTAGCCGCGACATCGGCATCATCGCCGGCGCGCCTCTCAACTTCGTCGAGCCCTTTCACGTTTCGACCGCGATCGCCACCCTGGACTATGTGAGCGCGGGCAGGGCTGGTCTCCTGATCCAGCGCCTGGACCAGCACCGGAGCCGTGACGCCGGCCGTGCCATCGGAACGCTGAAGGGGTTTCCGGCGGTCGATCCTCTGTCTCTTGACAGCGACACGCTGGCGGCGACCGAGGTCGTGAGGCGGCTATGGGACAGCTGGGAGGACGATGCGGTCATCCGCGACGTCGCCA
Source organism: Allobosea sp. ASV33 (assembly GCF_016428755.1). Classification (GTDB taxonomy): domain Bacteria; phylum Pseudomonadota; class Alphaproteobacteria; order Rhizobiales; family Beijerinckiaceae; genus Allobosea. The sequence continues at coordinate 13,350 of NZ_JAELTI010000024.1, read as the reverse complement.
GCCAACGCTATGTCGATGGCGAGAAGCTTCACAATATCGACTATCAGAGCGCCGATTTTCGCGTGCTGGGGCCCTCCATCACGCCAAGACCGCCGCAGGGCCAGCCTCTGGTCGCGTTCGGCTGGACAACAGAAGGGGATCTGGCACTGGCACGCGCTGCCGACGTGGTCTTCGTGCCCGCGGGAACTGGTTTTGCCGGAGTGGCGGCCAAGCTGCGGGGCGAAGGCCAGGGCACGAGGCCGAAGGTCATCGCAGATTTGCAAGTCAGGCCCGATGTGGCTGATGTCGCAGAGCTGGTCGCTGCTGCCCAGACCTCGGTGGCTCAGGGAGCAGAAGGCATCCGCCTGATCTTGCCCGCTCTCTACCGGCAGATCGCGTCCGTCGTTGACGCACTGGTACCCGCTCTACGCGCTGACCTCCTGGTCGCTCAGCCCTTGGGTGGAGATCTGCGCAGTCGCTTCGGCCTGCCCGCCGCCCGCAATCGCTACGCCGCGGCCGCCTGAGCTCAGAGGAACATCATGTCCAAGAAGCAGATCATCCTCGGGGCGCAGTTTCCGGGCGTAAACAATTTCACGGTGTGGAGCGATCCGGCCGCCGGCAGCCAGATCGAGTTCGCCTCGTTCCGGCACTTCGCCGAAACCGTCGAGCGCGGCAAGTTTGACTTCGTTTTCCTCGCCGAAGGGTTGAGGGTCCGGGAGCAGAAAGGACGCTTCCATGAATTGGACGTCGTGGGCCGCCCGAACACGCTGGCTATCCTCACGGCACTGGCTTCGATCACCAACCACGTTGGTTTGATCGGGACGCTGACCACAACGTTCAATGAGCCTTATCCGCTCGCTCGCCAGCTCGCGACGCTCGATATTCTGTCGGGCGGACGGGCCGGCTGGAACGTGGTGACCTCTCCCGGTGCCTTCACTGGAGCCAATTTCCGCCGCGGCGACCATCTCCCGTTCCGCGAGCGCTACGAGCGCGCGCGGGACTTTCTCGAAACCGCGCGCTCGATCTGGCAGGGCGGCGATTTTCACATCCGCTCTCCCCATTTCGACATCGCAGGCCGCACCGGTGCCGGTTCATTGCCGCAAGGTGCTCCGGTCATCGCGCAGGCCGGCGATTCCGACGAGGGCCGGGAACTCGCTGCCAGCCATGCTGACCTGATCTATTCGCGGCATGGCACCCTCGAGGAAGGACAGGCTTTCTATGCTGATGTGAAGCAGCGTCTCGCCAAATACGGCCGCAGCCGCGATGCCCTGAAAATCCTGCCGGGCGCCAATTTCGTCCTGGGCGAGACGCTCGAAGACGCGCTGGAAAAACAGAAGGCCATCCGCCTGCAGCAGGTCAGCCCGAAGAACGCCATCGTCTTCCTCGAACAGGTCTGGAACCGCGATCTCACGGCCTACGATCCGGATGGCCCGCTGCCGGAGGTCGATCCCGATGTCGCCGTCGAGCAGCTCGCCCAGGGGCGCGCGGCGCGCTACGATAACCGCCTGGAGACAGCGCGCGCCTGGCGCGAACTGGCCGAGCGCGAGAAGCTCAGCATCCGCGAGCTCATCATCAAGGTGACCGGGCGCAAGCAATTCGTCGGGACGCCGGCGCAGGTCGCCGAGGAGATCGATCGCTATGTCCAGGCGGATGCGGCGGACGGCTTCGTCTTCGCGCCCCACCTCACGCCCGGCGGCTTCGATGAATTCGTCGAGAAGGTCGTCCCGATCCTGCAGGAGCGCAAGGTTTTCCGGCAGGACTATGCTGCGCCCACCCTGCGCGGAAATCTCGCTCTTCCCGAGACCTGGCAGCCGGTCGCCAAGGCGGTATAGGCGGCTATTGGTTTGGTGTCGGCGCCGCCTAGTGCGGCGCCGAACTCGTCTGCGATACCGGGGGCTCGTCACGCAGCAGCGGCAACAGTTGCAGGCCCTGGCGCTCGATCTCGGCGAGATAGGGCGTATCTGACAGGATGAATTTGGTGATCCCGAGATCGCGATATTTCTTCAGCGATCGCGCGACATCCGCAGCAGAACCGACGAGCCAAGTCGTGCCCGCGCCGCCACCACCGACCTTGCCCGGTGCGGTGTAGAGATTGTCGTCGAGCACGTCGCCGCGCTCCGCAAGGTCGAGCAGCCGCCGCTGGCCGACGGCGACGAAATTCTGGTGGTCGTGCCAGCCCGCGCCGTTGTTCTTCGCCATCGTCGCGACCTTGGCCTCCGCGTCGGCCCAGGCTTGTTCGGTCGAGTCTCTGACCAGCGTCGTGATCCGCAGCCCGAACTCCAGCGGCGCAATCTCCCTGCCGAGCTGGCCGCTCAGCGATTTGAGACGCGCTATTCGCTGGGCGATTTCGGCAAGCGGCTCCCCCCAGAACAGTTGCACATCGGCCTCGGTCGCCGCGACGCGTTCCGCCGCTTCTGACGCGCCGCCGAAATAGAGCTTGGGATGAGCTCTGCCAGCTCGCTGCAGAATGCGCGGCTGAACGGTTGAATTCGAGACCGAGAAATACTCGCCGCTGAAGCTGACCTTCTCCTGAGTCCACAGCTTGCGGACGAGTTGCATGAACTCCCGCGTCCGCGCGTAACGCTGAGCCTGATCGCCTTCAGCGTCGCCATAGGCGGCGAGGTCATCCTGCCCCGAGACGATGTTGATGCGGACGCGGCCGCCGCTCAGATGGTCGAGCGTCGCAGCGGCCGAGGCCAGATTGGCGGGCCGCCAATAGCCGGGCCGGATCGCGACCAGCGGCTCGAATGTCGTTGTGCGGGCAGCAAGCGAGGTTGCGACGGTAAACGTGTCGGGCCGCCCCCAGCCTGTCCCGATCAAGGCTCCCTTCCAGCCGAAGCGCTCTAGCGCGAGCGCATGGCTGGTCAACGTGTCGAGGCTGTTGTGGTCGCCGGTCGCGGAATCGCCGCGGTGCCCAGGCTTCACATCGTTCGGGATGTACCAGAGGAATTCGCAGGCTTCCGTCATTTATCCAGACCGCGGGTTGAGCGGGTGCCCGAAATCGCCGGGGCTTTCCGAGCTGTTCTCATGCTACCGGTTCGCTGTGCGTGAGCCTCAGCCGGCTGGCGTCTTTGAAGTTGGCCGCCGACTGATCCAGATCGGAGAACGCAGGGTTGGCGACGCCAAGTTCGCCGCGGCCTGACCTGGCCCAGGTGGATTGCGATCAGGCGCCCAGTACCCCTCATGGCCTCAGCTGGGACCGGCGAGAGAGGTTCTGTCGCGTCCCAACGCCTATGCGGCCGATGAGAGGCTGGAGTGGCCATAGTGCTGCTCAAGGAGGTCGCCGAGATGAGATGCGATCGCACCCATGCCGCGCCGACCATCCTTCGCCTCCGCGTCGGGATTGTAGTTGGTGTTGGTGTTCACGTCATAGACGTAGGCATTTCCATCGGCATCGGCGATGAATTCGATCCCTGCTATCCCGATGGCGTTGGCCTTCAGGAAAGCCTCGCATGCTGGCACCAGAGGGTGGTCGAATGCGCGATGAATCTGGAACTTGTCGCCCGGAGCGACAGTCGCGCAGCTTGAGTCGATCTGGCAGACGTCGGCAGGGCAGAGCTCGAACCCTTCGGATGTATCGACCCGAACCGCATAAACGAAGCGGCCTCCGACAAACTCCATTCTCGTGATGAAGGGCGCGGGAGCGGCAATGTATTGCTGCACGAGCGTGATGCCATCGATCGATTCCTCGAAGTCGGCGCTCTCGACATGCTGGGCGAGCGCCTCACGCGAGTAGAGCAGCTTGACGCCGAGCCCTTTACCGGCCCGGTTGTGCTTCAGGATCACCGGGAAACCGACCCGCTCGGCGGCGGCCAGGAGGTGCGCGCGTCCCACCACGGCGATGGTGCGCGGCGTCCGGATGCCGAAGGGCGCCAGGGCTTCATACTGCGCGACCTTCGAGACCTCCAGTTGCAGGGCGCGACCGCCGTTCACGACCACGCGTCCATGCCGTTCGAGCCAGGCCAGCACGCCCGCCGTCCGTTCCGGTGCGTAGCGGTGACCCCGGGTGTGGGATGAGGCGCTCATGCGGTTGTAGAAGACGCCCTCCGGCGGAGCGGCGGAAAGATCGAGAATGCCCTCGTCAATGAACCACTCTGCGTAGGGAACGCGCTTCGCTTCGAACTCCCGTCGCAGGGGCACGACCCACGCGTCGTTTTCGTGAATGACGAAGACCTGCGGCTCGTTCGTCGGGTCGTGAAGCGTGCTCATCGAAAAGTCTGCCAATGGTTCTCGGATGACGATTTCAAAGAACCATAGTCATCTCGGCGCATGGCTAAAACCCGAGCGCAAAAATAAGAAAATTGAGGTCGGGCAAAGACATGAGGCGAGAATTTTATCCTTCAGAATAGCGTTGAATTGGCATTTCGACCTTGCTCGTGCTTAATGCAGACGCTGGCTCAGCGCGTCGCGCAGGCCGTCTCCGAGGACATTGAAGCTGAGGACGACGATGAAAATCGCCAAGCCGGGGAACAGGGTCAGATGGTCGGCAACGCCGAGATAGGCGCGGCCGTCTGCCAGCATGGCGCCCCATTCGGGACTTGGCGGTTGCGCGCCTAGTCCGATAAAGGACAGTGCGGCGCCAACGAGAATGGCTGAGCCGATGCGCAGGCTCATATAGACGATCACCACCGGTAGTGCGCCGGGCAGGATATGGTAGAGCATCAGCTTGCTGCCGGGCACGCCGATGGTCCGCCCCGCCTGGACATATTGTGCCTCCTTCAATGCCATCGTCGTGCCGCGTACCAGTCGCGCGAAGACCGGCACGCTGAACACCGCGACCGCCCAGACGACATTCGCCACCCCCGGGCCGAGCAGCGCGACGACCGCGATGGCGAGCAGGATGCCAGGAAAGGCGAACAGCACATCGCAAAGGCGCATCAGCGCCGTGTCGACCCAGCCGCCAGCCCAGCCGCTGATCAGGCCGAGCGCGGTGCCGACCAGACCACCGGCAAATGCCGAAACCAGCCCGACCGTCAACGAGATCCGCCCGCCCCAGATGATACGGCTCAGGATATCCCGGCCATAGGAATCCGTGCCGGCCAGATGCGCCAGCGAAGGACCCTGCAGGACGGCATCGTAATCAGCGGCTGCGGGGTCGTAAGGTGCCAGCAGCGGCGCGAAGATCGCGATCAGGACGATCAACAGCACCACGACGCCGGCAGCAAGCGCCGTATGCCGGCGCCGCAATCGCCGCCAGAATTCGCCGGCCGGGGAGCGGATCGTCGGAGCCGTCATGACCGAAGCCGGATTTCGGGATTGAGGACGCCGTAGAGCATATCGATCACAAGGTTGATCAGCAGGAACTCGGCAGACAGCAACAGGATCTCGGCCTGGATCACCGGGTAGTCGCGGAAGGCGATGCTGTCGACGAGCAGCCTCCCCAGGCCTGGCCAGGCGAAGACGGTTTCGACGACGATCGCCCCGCCGAGCAGTGTGCCGAATTCCAGCCCCGTCAGGGTCACTACCGGGATCAGGGCATTGCGAACGCCATGCCGCCAGATGACGCGGCGCTCGCGCAAGCCCTTGCTGCGCGCCGTGCGGACAAAGTCCTCTCCGGCGACATCGACGAAGGCGGAGCGCGAAAAGCGAGCTAGAACCGCGGCCACTCCGACGCCCAGCGTGAAGGACGGCATGAGCAGCGACAGCCAGCTGTCGAAGCCCCCTGTTGGAAGCCAGCCGAGATGGACGGAAAACAGGTTGATGAGCAGAAAACCCAGCCAAAACCCTGGAAAGGACAGCCCTCCGATGGCGACGAGCATGGCCACCTGGTCCTGCCAGCGGCCACGTTTCGTGCCGGCCCAGACGCCAATGAAGGTGCCGGCCAGCGTTGCCCAGCCCATAGCCGCAAGCGTCAGCCACAAGGTCGGCCAGAAGCGCGCGGCGATCACGTCGATCACCGGCTCGCGCGTGCGGCTGGAAACGCCGAGATCGCCTTTCAGGCTCGCGCCGACGTAGCGGACATATTGCTCCCAGATCGGCCGGTCGAGGCCGAGGGACTGGCGCGCCGAAGCGACTTCCTGCTCCGTCGCATCGGCGCCCGCGACCAGCCGGGCAGGATCGCCCGGCAAGACCCTGACGAAGCCGAAGACGAAGATCGATACCGCAAAGAGAACCGGTATCGCCCCGACAAGCCGTCTCAGAAAGAAGAGCATCGTGTCTCCTCTTCGACAGGGCGTTCATGGGCCATCGCGACCATCAGTAGGAACCTCCGACGGGATGTCGCGCGACGTAATGGCCGGGCCCGACCTCGACGAGCGGAGCGACCGTGGGATTGTCATCGGGCGCCCGCAGCGGGCTCGGCACTTCACTGTCGTCGATCGCCAATTCCCGGCGTCGGCGCGCCGGATCGGGGATTGGCACGGCGGCAAGCAGGCGACGGGTATAGGCATGTTGCGGCGATGTCAGCACGGCTTGACGGGGGCCGATCTCCACGATCTGGCCGAGGTACATCACCGCAACGCGATGGCTGACGCGCTCGACCACGGCCATGTCGTGCGAGATGAACAGACAGGACAGTCCGAGACGGCGTTGCAGCGCCATCAAGAGGTTCACGACCTGCGCCCGGATCGAGACATCGAGCGCTGCGACGGCTTCGTCGGCGATGATCAGACGCGGCTCGGATGCCAGCGCACGCGCAATGCCGACGCGCTGGCACTGACCGCCCGAAAGCTCGTGCGGATACCGAGCAGCGAAATGCGTGGGCAGGCCAACCAGCTCCAGCAACTCGGCGACGCGATCCGTGACCGCCGCGCCTTGGCGGAGCGCATGGGTCCTGATCGGTTCAGCTATGGAGAAACCAACTGTCAGCCGGGGATCCAGGGCGCTATAGGGATCCTGGAAGACATACTGGATGCCGCGCCTCAATTCAGGGTTCGCCTCGGCGTCAGCGCCAAGCACATCCTTGCCGTCGAAGACGATCTGCCCGGATCGTGGCGTTTCCAGCCTTACGATGCTGCGGCCCAGCGTGCTCTTGCCGCACCCGCTCTCGCCGACAAGTGCCAGCGTTTCCCCCGGTTGGATATCCAAGTTCACCTGCTCGACGGCGTGCACGCGCGCGTTGAGCATGCCGAAGGCGTTGCGCACATCGAAGCGTGTCACCAGGTCCCGCACCTGCAAGATCGGCGCGCCGGCGGCGACGGTATCCTGCGGTACAGCTTTCTCCGGTGGGATCGCGAAAGGAGCGGGCAGAGGAGTTTCGGCAAGGCTTCCGAGAACCGGAACGGCCGCCAACAGGCTCTTGGTGTAGGCATGGACAGGCGCGCCGAATATCTGCGTGACCGACCCTTCCTCGACACGCTCGCCGCCACGCATGACGACGACGCGGTCTGCGAGTTCAGCCACCACGCCCATGTCGTGCGTGATGAAGAGCAGGCCGGTGCCGAGATCGTTGCGAAGCTCGCGCAGCAGCCGCAGCACCTGCGCCTGCACGGTGACGTCGAGCGCGGTCGTCGGCTCGTCGGCGATCAGGAGGCGGGGACGGCTCGCCAGTGCGATGGCGATCATCACCCGCTGCCTCATGCCGCCGGAGATCTCGAACGGATAGCGCTTCAGCTGGCGGCGAGCATCGGGAATGCGCACGCGTTCAAGCAGTTGCAAGGCTTCTGCTTCGGCCTCGGACCAACCGATCTCGCGATGCTGGACGATGGCTTCCGCAATCTGCTCGCCGATGCGCATGACCGGGTTCAGCGAGCTCATCGGCTGCTGGAATATCATCGCGATCTCAGGGCCGCGCAGTCTGCGCATCGATTCCGCATTCTCGCGCACGAGATCGCGGACCGTGCCATCCCGGTCCCGATAGCGAATCTCGCCGGCATCGATGCGACCCGGCCCGTAATCCAGCAAGCGGGTCACAGCGAGCGAGGTGACCGACTTGCCGGAGCCGGATTCCCCGACCAAAGCGACCGTCTCGCCGGGCGAAACGGTCAGGGAGAGATTCTGTACGACCGTCGTTCGCCCCCTGTCAGCCGGAAAGCTGACCGAGAGGTTTCGTATCGCGAGGAGGTCCGGCTGACTCATCGAAGCGTGGTCACTGGAGCTCCGCATCCTCGTAGGTGAGGGACGTGTCGGGCAGTTGGGTCAATCCGGTCAAGCGCTTGTCGCGGCCGGCGACCAGCGTGTTGACGGAAAGAAAGATCCAGGGGGTCTTCTCCCAGACGAGCTTTTGGATCTTGTCATAGGCAGCCTTGCGCTGGCCTGCATCGGCGGTGCCCAGGCCCTTCTGCAGTTCGGCGTCGACCTCGGCATCCTTGAAGTAGGAGATGTTGTAGAGCGCCGGCGGGAAGCTGCGGCTGGAGAGCAGCGGCCGCAGCGCCCAGTCGGCATCGCCCGTCGAAGGCGCCCAACTGCCGAAGAACATCCGGACTTCCGCCTCCTCGGGCGTCTTTGCGCCCCAGAGGCGCGTGGTCGCGACGCCCGCTTCCAGCGGGTTCAGCTTCACCTTGACGCCGACCGCCGCCAGCTGCTGCAGCAGGAACTGCGAGGCGCGGTTGTTCAGCGTGTTGCTGAAGTTCCAGATTTCCGTCTCGAACCCGTCGGGATAGCCGGCTTCGGCCAGGAGCTGCTTGGCCTTGGCCGGATCGTAGGGCCAGACGCCCTGCTTGCTGTAGAAGGCGATGCCGGGGGCGACGGGCGCGTCCTGGGGAATTCCGAAGCCGTTATAGACCACCTTGATGAAGGCGTTCTTGTCGATCGCGTAGTTCAGGGCCTGCCTGACGCGAACGTCGTCGAAGGGCTTCTTCTGCGTGTTCAGCGCCACATATTGGGTCACGATGGACGGCGTCTTGTCGATCGCCAGGCGGCTGTCCTTTTCCACCACCTGGACGGTTTCCTGCGGCAGCGGGAAGATGAACTGCGCCTCGCCCGAGCGCAGCAGCGCCAAACGCGCACCGCTTTCGCCCACGCTGCGGATGATCACGCCATCGGCGCGGGGAAGGCCCTTGCGCCAGTAATCGGGGTTGCGCGCAGCCTTGAGATTGTCGGTCGCCCAGCTGGTGAAGACGAACGGGCCGGTTCCGACGGGGTGGCGCGAAACCTCCTTGCCGTATTGCGCGATCGCCTTCGGGCTCAGGATCGATGCACCGGTATGGGCGAGGTAGTTCAGGAGAACGCCGGAAGGTGCCTTGAGCACGAGGCGAATGGTGAAATCGTCGACCACCTCGACCTTGTCGATGGCTTCGAGCAGGCTCTGGCGCTTGAGATGGTTGGCCGGGTCGCGCAACCGGTCGTAGTTGATCTTCACGGCTTCGGCGTTGAACGGCGTACCGTCGTGGAACTTCACATCCTTGCGCAGATGGACCGTGTACTGCGTGGAATCGGCGTTCACATCAGTCCTTTCGGCCAGGACCGGGACGAGCTTCAGATCCCGGTCGAACCCATAAAGCCCCTGGAAGAACAGCCTGCTGGCCGAGAGCGACACGGAATCGTTGAGATCGGTTGGGTCGAGCCCCAGAATATTGTCGCCGACGCCGACGGTTATCTGACCGGCGGCCAGCGCCGGGGCGGCAAGGCCAAGCCCTACGGTGAGTGCTGCAATCTGCAGAGAGCGACGGTTGATGAGCGAAGAGACCATCGGTGTGTTTCCTTTGCTGCCGGCGACCACGATATCCATGCTTTAGGCGCCACAAGTCGCTGGGGCAGGATCGATAGTGCGGGCACGCTGAATTGGGGCGATATGACAGATAGTTTGGACGCGCCTTATGGGAGCCGAAACTGCCGCTGGATCGAGGACAGGGTTGCGTTTGCCGAATTGACTGTCTGGCGGCGATCGAGGCGGCCGTCGCACGAGCGACAGCCGCCTTTGGATGCTCAAAACGCCGGCAACTGGCCCGGGAGCTTGTCCTTGACCAACTGGCGAATGGTCTCGTTCTGATAGGCAGCCACGAGCTTCTTGAAGACAGGCTTGTCCTTGTCGGCTGTGCGGACAGCGATGAAGTTGTTGTAGGGGTTGTTGACGGAGGTCTCGATCGCGATCGAATCCTTGCCGGGGATCAGACCGGCCTGCACCGAGTAGTTCGTATTGATCACCGCCGCGTCCAGGTCGTCGAGGGTCCGCGAAAGCTGCGCGGCATCGATCTCATTGAACCTTAGCTTCTTCGGATTCTCGGAGATGTCGAGGACGCTGGGTACGAGCCCAACATTGTCCTGGAGCTTGATCAGCTTCTGCGACTGCAACAGCAGCAGCGCGCGTCCGCCATTGGACGGGTCGTTGGGGATGCCGATCGACGCGCCGTTCTTCAGTTCGCCGATCGACTTGATCTGCCGCGAGTAGAGGCCGATCGGGGCAACGATCGTCTCGGCGATGGGCGTGATCTTATAGCCCTTGGTCTTGATCTGGTTTTCCAAGAACGGCCGGTGTTGGAAAGCATTTGCGTCTAGATCCCCGGCGTTGAGCGCCTCATTGGGCAGAAGATAGTCGTTGAACACCACGACCGTGATGTCGAGCCCGTCCTTCTGGGCGATGTCCTTGACCGCGGCCCAGATAATTTCGGAATCTCCGCCGGAAATGCCGACCTTGAGCTTGTCATTGGCCAGCGCAGGCACTGCCGCTGCAGACAGGACGGCGAGAGCCGCGAAAATCAAACGCTTCATGATGGAGTGTCCTAAGATCGCTGCGAATCCAAGTCGCGGCGCACATCAAGATTTTGTTGCTTAGAAGAAATTGGGCCATCTCACGGGGCGCCGAGTTCTTCATGGCCAATCTTGTATCAAAGGTCAGATTTTGTGCACTTGCGAATATTGCTCTTTTGTTGCCAAAACAATCTACCTTACCTGCCCGCAAGAGAAGAATTTCCTGTGTTCATTCACGGTCGGGGCGGACATGGCAAGCAACTCTTGACGAAGTGGCCCGGTCACCGCGAAGAGCTGCCGTCCGGGTCGCCCTTCGCGCGGACTGTCCGAGGAGAGTTTCATGGCCAAGGCTGACGCGTCGCATGGTCCCAACACGCGACTGGGCCATGGTGGCAATGACCCCATGGAGTACTACGGGTTCGTGAACCCGCCGGTTGTTCGTGCGTCCACGGTCCTGTTCCCAGACGCGCGGACGCTGATCGCGGAGGACCAGAAATACAACTACGGAACGCATGGCACGCCGACGACCGATGCTCTCTGCGAGGCGATCAGCGGTCTTGAGGGCGCGGCCGGGACGGTCCTCGTTCCATCCGGCCTCGCTGCGATCTCCGTGCCGATGCTGACGTTCCTGTCGGCCGGGGATCATGTCCTGATCACCGATTCCGTATACGGCCCGACCCGGCGCTTCGCCAACGAGGTGCTCCCGAGGATGGGCGTGTCGGTCGAATATTTCGATCCGTTGCTGGCGGCGGATATCGCCCGGCATCTTCGCCCGGAAACGCGCGTCGTCTTCCTGGAAACGCCGGGTTCGAATACCTTCGACATGCAGGATATTCCGGCGATCGCCGCAGTCTGCCGGCCGAAGGGAATCGTGACGGTGGTCGACAACACCTGGGCAACGCCGCTGTATTACCGGCCCCTGGAGCAAGGCGTCGATATCGTCATCCACGCAGCGACGAAGTACCTGGGTGGCCACTCCGACGTTCTGATGGGGACGGTGTCGACCAACGCGCAGCTCTGGCCCAAGCTGTATCGCGGTCACATGGTCTTGGGCATGTGCGTCGGGTCCGACGATGCCTATCTCATCCTGCGCGGCCTTCGCGGGTTGGGCCGCAGACTGGCGGTGCATCAGGAGTCGACATTGGCCGTTGCTCGCTGGCTGGAGGGGCGCGACGAGGTCAAGCGTGTCTATTATCCTGCCCTGGAATCCGATCCCGGCCATGCCATCTGGAAACGCGATTTCTCGGGAGCCGCCAGCCTGTTCTCTTTCAGCTTGCGGGATGGCGTCGATGCCCATCGGCTTCTCGATGCGTTGAGCGTGTTCGGGCTCGGATACTCCTATGGCGGATATGAAAGCCTCGCGGCCAAAGTCAATCTCGCGGACCGTACGCTGAAGCGGGCCGATGCCGAGGACGCACTGATCCGCCTCCACATCGGCCTCGAGGATGTCGAGGACCTGATCGCGGATCTGGAAAGAGCACTCATCTCAGCCGGTGGGGGCGGTTCCTGACGATCTCCCTGCGGCCTCGTAATCGATGACCGCCGGATGTAGCCGTCAGTGATGGAGACCGGCGCCTTCCAGAGGGCGCCGACGAATTTCGGCAAGTTCGGATGCGACCTTGTCCGGAGCACCATCGCCTTCCGCCTTGAACGCGCGCCGCAACCAGCCATTCGCATCGACAAGAACGAGCGCCGGCGCTGAGGCGCTGGCGGTGATCTCGGCCAAAGCTGCGGCCAAGGGGGCGGGGTCCTCGACAGCGCATCGCTGACCCGCACCGTCGACCTGAACTTCGACGCCTGCGCCAGGTTCGTCACGACCGAACCGCAGCGTCAGAGGCACGCCGTTGCCCGGCACGACGATGGTGCCGCCGACGCAACGCGCGACGAAACCGGGCATGCGCGCGGCACCGGACCAACTCATCTCGGAGGGCGAGAAGATACGAGCTCCGGCCCGCAGGCGGATAAAGTCGACCAGCGACCAGATCGCGGCATCGTCCAGTTGACCCGCTGGCGGCATCGGGCCGACTCCATGGCGGATCGACCAGAACAGCTCGCCGCCGGGGCGCCCCGCGATCAGCGGTGCGGAGAGGTCTGGCGGCCATACGGATTGCGCGATCGCGACGGGGCCGCGCCCGCGCACGTCCGCGCCATGGCAACGCGCACAATCGCGCTGGAACAGTTCCCGGCCGGTCGCGATGGAGCGCGCGGCATAGCCTGTCGGAGACCCCTGGAAGCTCGTCGGAACCGCAGCGACGACATAGGGGCGCCATGGGGGGATCTGCACAAAAGCCAACGCGATGGCGCCGGCAAGAAGGGCTGGCCAGCGCAGCTTGCGAAGCGACAGGGCCGCGACGAAAAGCGCAAGGGCTGTCGCCACGGGGGCCAGCAGGCGGAAAAGCCCGTCGCGCAGATAAGCATCGTCCCAGAAGGCGGGCACCGGCCTCACGGCAAAAGGCCAGACGGGCTGCTCGTGGATTGCCGGCGGCCGGCTGGCCAGCGCGGCCGCAACGGCGACGATGGCCAGTCCAAGGCCGGCCTCTAGGGCGACCGAGAGGGCAAGGCTGCGTGCGGAACCGCTTGTCTCGGCCCTTGGCGCGAAGCGGAAACGATTGGCGCAAGCCAGCAGCAAGAGCCCGCCGAACAGAGCGATTTTGGCGATTGCGAGCTTGCCGTAGGCCGTCCCGAGCAGTCCCGGCAGGCTGCCGATCAGCGCCTGCGCCTGGGAGACCGACGTTGCAGCGAGAACGATGACGCACGCCAAACCGAGCGGCGTGAAGCGCCGGGCGAACGCGGGTGCCAGTGCTG
>NZ_JAELTI010000234.1 GCF_016428755.1 Allobosea sp. ASV33 | reverse complement strand
CCCCCCCCCCCCCCCCCCCCCCCCCCCCCCCCCCCCCCCCCCCCCCCCCCCCCCCCCCCCCCACCCCCACTCTTTTCAACCACTAGACGCCTCACGAGATCGCGCCTAGAGTCTCGTGGGCTCGGTGATGTGTATAAGAGACAGGGCCAGGCTTTCGCCGGAGGACGAGGCGCTCTGGGAGCGGATCAGGCCATTGATCGCCGATGATGAGCGCCTCCGCCCGCCGCGCGTGCGCGATATCAGCCATCTGCCTGTCACATATACACAACTGACGCTGCCGACGATAAACATTCGGAGCAGATCTCGGGGGCGGCGGGCTCAGGGACAAGGGGGGGGGGGGGGGGGGGGGGGGGGGGGGGGGGGGGGGGGGGGGGGGGGGGGGGGGGGGGGGGGGG
>NZ_JAELTI010000233.1 GCF_016428755.1 Allobosea sp. ASV33 | reverse complement strand
GCCACGGGGCAGGCCGCCAACGCCCAGGGCGATGTCCAGGCCCAGCGAGCCGGTGGAGACGACCTGGATGTCCTGGATGGCTTCGCCTTCACCCAGGCGCATGATCGTGCCCTTGCCGAACTGCTTTTCGATCTGGGCGAGTGCGGCCTGCAGGGCCTTGGCTTTTTCACTGTTGGCGGTGGTGACGGCGGTGTTCATGCGGACTCCTGGGTTGGCTGGGGTTTCAGCTCTGTATTTGCATTCAGGCTGGATGCTTGAACAGTAGTTTATGGGCTTGTTGGTTTGTTTTGTTGGTGTTTTTAGTCAGTTTTCCTGACTTGTTGGATTTGCCTCCACAATGCATCCATGAGTGAGTTTTCCCCCGTCACGCCGCCCGCCGACGCCTGGCGCCAGACC
>NZ_JAELTI010000232.1 GCF_016428755.1 Allobosea sp. ASV33 | reverse complement strand
CCCCCCCCCCCCCCCCCCCCCCCCCCCCCCCCCCCCCCCCCCCCCCCCCCCCCCCCCCCCCCCCCCCCCCCCCGCTTTTCAAGCATAACACGGCAAACGAGATCGCGCCTAGAGTCTCGTGGGCTCGGAGATGTGTATAAGAGACAGGTTCTTCAATTCGTCGACCGGCATCGGAACCTCGGCGCGATGCGTATCCGAGAGCGAGAGCAGATCGATCGAGCGATCAGCGATGCGCTGGGCCATAAGATGGGCTGTCTCTTATACACATCTGACGCTGCCGACGATTAACCTTCGGTGTAGATCTCGGGGGTGGCGGTATGAGTAAGAGGGGGGGGGGGGGGGGGGGGGGGGGGGGGGGGGGGGGGGGGGGGGGGGGGGGGGGGGGGGGGGGGGGGGGG
>NZ_JAELTI010000231.1 GCF_016428755.1 Allobosea sp. ASV33 | reverse complement strand
CCCCCCCCCCCCCCCCCCCCCCCCCCCCCCCCCCCCCCCCCCCCCCCCCCCCCCCCCCCCCCCCCCCCCCCCCCTTGTACCCGCCTAAGACGGCATCCGAGCTCGCGCCTAGAGTCTCGTGGGCTCGGACCCCCCCCCCCCCCCCCCGCATTCGCGTCAACGCGCTCTCGTCCGGGCCGGTGCGGACCCTGGCCGGCGCCGGCATCTCGGACGCGCGCGCCATGCTGTCTTGGCAGCGTGCCAATTCGCCCCTGTCTCTTATACACATCTGACGCTGCCGACGATTAACCTTCGGTGGAGAGCTCGGTGGTGGCGGTCTCATTAAAAAGGGGGGGGGGGGGGGGGGGGGGGGGGGGGGGGGGGGGGGGGGGGGGGGGGGGGGGGGGGGGGGGGGGGGG
>NZ_JAELTI010000230.1 GCF_016428755.1 Allobosea sp. ASV33 | reverse complement strand
CCCCCCCCCCCCCCCCCCCCCCCCCCCCCCCCCCCCCCCCCCCCCCCCCCCCCCCCCCCCCCCCCCCCCCCCCCTTTCTCACGCAGAAGCCGGCATACGAGATCGCGCCTAGAGTCTCGTGGGCTCGGAGATGTGTATAAGAGACAGCCGGCAAGCCGATTAATGCGGCGGCGGTCGAGGCGATCCTGAAGCGCGTGGCGTTTCCGGTGCAGCTCGGCGGCGGCATCCGCGATATGAAGACGGTCGCCGGCCTGTCTCTTATACACATCTGACGCTGCCGACGATTAACCTTCGGTGTAGATCTCGGGGGGCGGGGGGGCAGGGAGGGGGGGGGGGGGGGGGGGGGGGGGGGGGGGGGGGGGGGGGGGGGGGGGGGGGGGGGGGGGGGGGGGGGGGGG
>NZ_JAELTI010000023.1 GCF_016428755.1 Allobosea sp. ASV33 | reverse complement strand
CGACCGCGGCGTTGAGCGCCAGGAGGTTGGTCTGGAAGGCGATGTCGTCGATCACCCGGATGATGTCGGAGATCTTCTGCGAGGCGGTCTCGATCCTCGCCATGGCGTCGACCGCCTGGCCGGCGATCGCGCCGCCGTTCTCGGCTGCCTGCATCGCCTCGTCGGCGATCCGGGCGGCATCTTTCGAGGCCTGGGCCGAGGCCTTCACGGAAGCCGCGAGCTCCTCGGTCGTGGCGGCGGTCTCCTCCAGCGAGGAGGCCTGTTCCTCGGTGCGCTTCGACAGATCGTCGGCACCCATGTTGATCTCGCGGGCGGCCAGCCCGACATCGGCCGAGGTGGTCTGGATCGTCGCGACCGTGTCGGAGAGGCGATCGACCGTCTCGTTGATCGCGCCCTTGAGATCGGCGAAGCGTCCGCGATAGGCCGTCTCGACCCGGCTCGTCAGGTCCCCGCCCGCGATCCCCTGCAGAATCTCCGCGAACTCCGTCGTCGCACCGTCGACAACCGCGTTGATCTCGTTGATGCCGGCCACCAGCCGCTGCATCTGCTCGTCGGCATCGTCGATCTGCAGCCGCGCCGAAAAATCGCCGGCCGCGGCCGCCGCGACGACCTCTCCGACATCCGAGACCACCGCTTCCATCGACTGCGCCCGGGCCAGGCGGGCCGCAGCGGCAGCCCGCTCCTGCTCCTGCAGCACGGCGACCTGCTCGGTGCTTTCGCGCAGCACGGAGACGGCGCGGGCCATGGCGCCGATCTCGTCCGGCCGGCCGGAATGGGGCACGGTGATCTTGGTGTCGCCGGCCGTCAGCTTCTCCATGACCTGGCTGAGGTCGAGGATCGGCCGGGTGATCGAGCGCTGCGCGAAGACGAGCGCGACGCCGACCGAAACCACCAGCGTCGCGAGCAGAACGAGCGGCATCAGCCACTGGATCTGCTGGGTGAAGGCTGTGGCTTCATCGCCGACCGCAATACCGGCCTGCTCGATGCGCTGGCTGAAGCCGATCAACAAGTCGTTGAGGGCCTTGCGATTGGCGCGGTTGGCCTCGTTATTGCCCTGTTCGTTCGCGGCGGCGGCGGAAACCTCGCGGCCGAGCCGCGCGGTTTCGGTGCGGAACGCGATGAATTCCTCGACCGCCTTGGCGATTTTCCCGACCGTCTCGCGATCTTCCGCCGGAGCGACTTTCTGAAGCTCCGCGGTGAACTTGCGCAATGTCGGGAAACGGTCCTCGATGCCCTTGGCGTATGCCTGCATTTCCTGCGGCGTCTTCGCCATATAGACCCCACGCGATTCCATCACCACGGCCGTGACCACGCCGTTGATGCGCTGGGTGAGCAACGCGACATTGCCCTGCATCTGGGAGCGCGAATTCAAGTCGTCGGCCTTCTGAAGGCCGTAGATGCTGATGATCGCCGACAGGATGGCGCCGCCGGCGACGATGGCCAGCATGGCGAGGATTTTCAGGCGGATAGATTTCATGAATGACGCCCCGAGGCGGCTTCCCGACAATGGAAGCCGTTACAAATTACGACCTTTGGGCATTAATGATAAAAAACTGCTTAAAAGCTTAAGGCGGCACAAAGGCGCCCCTTTGCTGGAAAGGTCCTACGGAAGAAGCAAGGATTAGCGCGCTATAAGGTGAGAGACATCGTTGACGTGATTGAGAACGGGTCGTCAAAGCTCGGATTCAACTTCGAGTGATGATGATGCCTCAAGCGTGGGTTGCGTGCTTCACTATCGCGCGTTCGGAGGTGGCATGCCGGCTCCCCCCTTGATAGAGCGGCCTCGCCTGAACATGTTTGGCGTCATCCGCCGCCCTGTCTCGATCCCCGGTTCATCATCTCATGTCTGAAAACAGCAATGCCCCGGTCATGCACGCCACCACCATCCTGATGGTGCGCAAGGGCGGGCGCGTCGTCATCGGCGGCGACGGGCAGGTCTCGCTCGGCCAGACCATCATGAAGGGCAATGCCCGCAAGGTCCGCCGCCTCGCCAAGGGCGAGGTGATCGCGGGCTTCGCAGGCGCCACCGCCGATGCCTTCACCCTGTTCGAGCGTCTGGAGAAGAAGCTCGAGCAATACCCGACCCAGTTGCTGCGTGCCTGCGTCGAACTGGCCAAGGACTGGCGCACCGACCGTTATCTGCGCCGGCTCGAGGCGATGCTCCTCGTCGCTGACAAGGAGGTCTCCCTCTTGATCTCGGGAACCGGCGACGTGCTGGAGCCGGAAACGACCGAGCACGGCGCCGTGATGGCGATCGGTTCGGGCGGCAATTACGCGCTTTCGGCGGCGCGCGCCCTGATCGATGTCGAGCCCGATGCCGAGGCGATCGTGCGCAAGGCGATGAAGATCGCCGGCGATATCTGCGTCTACACCAACCATTCGCTCGTCATCGAGACGCTCGAAGCGGCCTGAAATTTGCCGCTCGCGCCATTTCATCCGGATACTGCACGATCATGACCAGCTTTTCCCCCCGCGAGATCGTCTCCGAGCTCGACCGCTTCATCGTTGGCCAGAAGGACGCCAAGCGCGCCGTCGCCATTGCGCTGCGCAACCGCTGGCGCCGCCAGCAGCTCGAAGGGCCGCTGCGCGAGGAGGTCTCACCGAAGAACATCCTGATGATCGGGCCGACCGGCTGCGGCAAGACCGAGATCGCCCGGCGCCTGGCGAAGCTCGCCAACGCGCCCTTCCTGAAGGTCGAGGCGACCAAGTTCACCGAGGTCGGCTATGTCGGCCGCGACGTCGAATCGATCGTGCGCGATCTCCTGGAGGTTGCGATCGCATTGGTGCGCGAGAGCCGGCGCAAGGATGTCCAGGCCAAGGCTCATGTCGCGGCCGAGGAACGGGTGCTCGACGCCCTCGTCGGCGCCAATGCGAGCCAGGCGACGCGCGATTCCTTCCGCCGCAAGCTGCGCGCCAACGAGCTCGACGACAAGGAGATCGAGGTCGAGATGGCGGCGGGTAGCGGCGCATCCGCCCCGATGTTCGAGGTGCCCGGCATGCCCGGCGCCTCGATCGGCGCGATCAACCTCTCCGATATGCTCGGCAAGGCCTTCGGCCAGAAGGGCAAACCCAAGCGCGTCCTGGTCAAGGACGCCTACCAGCCGTTGCTGGCGGAGGAAAGCGACAAGCTGATCGACCAGGATGCGATCATCCAGGCCGCGATCCGCGAGGTCGAGGAGAACGGCATCGTCTTCCTCGACGAGATCGACAAGATCTGCGCCCGAGAGGGCAAGGGCGGCGCCGACGTCTCGCGCGAAGGCGTGCAACGCGATCTGCTGCCGCTGATCGAGGGCACCACCGTCGCGACCAAGCACGGCGCCGTGAAGAGCGACCACATCCTCTTCATCGCGTCCGGCGCCTTCCACGTCTCGCGCCCCTCCGACCTGCTACCGGAACTGCAGGGCCGCCTGCCGATCCGTGTCGAGCTCAACCCGCTCGACATCGAGGATTTCAAGCGCATCCTGACCGAGACCGAAGCCAGCCTGATCAAGCAGTCGGTGGCGCTGATGGCGACGGAGGAGGTCAGCGTGACCTTCACGCCGGACGCGATCGATGCCATCGCCCGCATCGCCGTCGAGGTGAATTCGACGGTCGAGAATATCGGCGCCCGCCGGCTCCAGACCGTGATCGAGCGCATTCTCGACGAGATTTCGTTCACGGCGCCGGACCGCTCGGGCGAGGCCGTGACGATCGACGCCCCCTATGTCGAGGCCCGCATCGGCGACCTCGCCAAGAACGCCGACCTGAGCCGGTTCATTCTCTGATGGAGCCGGCGGCATCGGCGCCGGAATCCTCCCGTCTCGCGCGCGATTCCGCCGTTGTCGGCGCAGCCACGATCGCCTCGCGCCTGCTCGGCTTCGCGCGCGACGTGCTGATCGCGCGGCTGCTCGGCGGGGGGCCGGTGGCGGATGCCTTCCTGGCGGCCTTGCGGCTGCCCAATCTTGTCCGGCGTGTCCTGGGCGAGGGTGGGCTGAATGCTCCCTTCGTGCCGCTCTATCTCGCGATTAAGGGCGAGCGCGGCGAGGCGGCGGCCCGCGGCTTTGCCGGCGAGGCCGCCGGACAGATCGGCATGCTTTTATTGGTGCTGGTCGGCTTAGGCGAGTTGCTCGCACCCTGGCTTGTCCTCGGCCTCGCCAGCGGCTTCGCCGAGGCGCCCGAAACCCTCGCATTGGCTGCCTCCTACACGCGGCTGATGCTGCCCTTCCTGTTCCTGACGACGCTGGCCGCCATGCTGGCGGCTTTGCTCAATGCCGAGAAGCGCTTCACGGTCGCCGCTCTGGCCCCGGCGCTGATGAACGCGATCCTGCTGGCCGTGCTCCTGCTGCTGCATGCGAAGGGTGTGCAGCCCGAGACCGGCGCCCGCTGGCTCGCGCTCAGCACCAGCCTGACGGGCCTCGCCCATCTCGTGATGATCCTGTTCGCTTTGCGCGGCCCGGGCCTGCCGCGCCCGAGCCTGCGCTGGTCCCCGGACATGACGCGGCTCGTCCGCACGGGCGGCGCGACCTTGCTCGCAGCCTCCGCCGCGCAACTCGTCCTGCTGGTGGCGACGCAGATTGCCTCGACGGGACCGGGCGCCGTCGCCGCGCTGTATTATGCCGATCGCGTCTTCCAGTTGCCGCTCGGCTTCGTCGGCGTCGCGATGGGCACCGTGGTGCTCTCGGACATGGCGCTGGCGGCGAACCGGGAAGGCCCTGACGCCCTGCTCGGGCAGGCCCTGGCGCTAGGTCTCGCGCTCGCCCTGCCGGCTGCAACGGCGCTGGTGGCGCTCGCGGAGCCGATCGTCTCGGCGCTGTTCGAATATGGCCGCTTCGATGCCGCCGATCGCGCCCGCACCGCCGCGGCGCTGGTCGCCTTCGGCTATGGCCTGCCCTTCGCCATCGCCGCAAAGGTCTTCGGCCAGGTCTATTTCGCGCGCCGCGCACCGCGCCTGCCGTTGCTGTCCGGCGGCCTTGCGGTGCTGGTCGCCGCCCTCGTCGGCTTCTGTCTGGCGAACGAGGGCAACGCGGCGCATATGGCGGCGCTCGCAGCGACCTTTGCTTTCGTGGCGCAGGCCTGCCTGCTGGGTGGAATGCTGCTGCGTGACGGCATCTGGCGCCCGAGCATCGGTAGCTTGCGGCCGGTCGCCGCCGGGCTCGCGGCCAGCGCGATCATGCTCGCCGTTCTGGAGCTGTCGCTGCGGTTCTTGGCCGGGCCTTTGGCCTTCGATCAGCCGGCCTTGCATCGGGTCGGAGCGCTCGGCCTGCTCTGCCTTGCGGGGCTCGTAAGTTATGGCGCGGCGGGCTGGGCGCTCGGTGCCTTTGGCGCTCTCCCCTTGCGCAAGCGGCGGGCTTGAGCCAGAAGCGCCGCTTCCCTTCTCCATCGTGACGACGGAGTGCCCCATGTCGGGTTTTCATCAGCGCGTATTCTCAGGCATGCAGCCGACCTCGACGCTGCATCTCGGCAATTATCTGGGCGCGCTGACCAACTGGGTCGCGATGCAGGATACGCATGAATGCATCTACTGCGTCGTCGACATGCACGCGATCACCCAGGGGCTGGACGTCTGGGGCGGGCCGAAGGTCCTGACGGGCGCGATTCGCGAGGTTGCCGCCGCCTATATCGCCGCCGGCGTCGATCCGAAGAAGAGCATCATCTTCAACCAGAGCCAGGTTGCCGGCCACGCCGAACTGGCCTGGGTCTTCAACACGGTCGCCCGGCTCGGCTGGCTGAACCGGATGACGCAGTTCAAGGAGAAGGCCGGCAAGGATCGCGAGAACGCCTCCGTCGGTCTCTACGATTATCCGGTGCTCATGGCCGCCGACATCCTGCTCTACAAGGCGACCCATGTCCCGGTCGGCGAGGACCAGAAGCAGCATCTCGAGCTCACCCGCGACATCGCCCAGAAATTCAACAACGACTTCGCCGAGCGGATCGCGGAGCTGGGCCTCGGGACGGGCGATCAGGGCTACTTCCCCCTGTCCGAGCCGATCATCATGGGCCCGGCCCAGCGCGTGATGAGCCTGCGCGACGGCACCAAGAAGATGTCGAAATCGGACGCGTCCGACTATTCGCGCATCAACCTGACCGATGATGCCGAGGCGATCGCCCAGAAGATCCGCAAGGCCAAGACCGATCCGGAGGCGCTGCCCTCCGAGGAGAAGGGGCTGGAAGGCCGGCCAGAGGCGGAGAATCTCGTCGGCATCTATGCCGGCCTCTCCGGTACCTCGAAGCAGGCGGTTCTCACGCAGTTCGGCGGCGGCCAGTTCTCCGGCTTCAAGGCGGCGCTGGTCGATCTCGCGGTCGAGAAGCTCGCGCCCATCGCCGGCGAGATGCGCCGCCTGCTGGCCGATCCCAGCCATATCGATGCGATTCTCGGCGAAGGCGCAGCCCGCGCCGATGCGATCGCCGCACCGATCATGCGCGAGGTCAAGGACATCGTCGGCTTCGTGCGCAGCCGGTAACGTTGGGTGGACTTGCGCCGGGATGCCGGCGCAGGCCACCATGCCCGTCCCTGAAGCGCGGCAGGACAATTCATGGTCAAGAGACGGCGCTCCTACGAGACAGGCCATCGCCCGAAATTCCTCGCCGTGGTCGACGGCAGCGAGGAATGCGCCAAGGCGATTCGCTTCGCCGCGCGCCGCTGCGCCCGCGTCGGCGCCTCCATCGTCCTGCTCGGCGTCGCCACCCCGCCCGAGCACGAAACCTGGCTCGGCGTCGGCGAAGTGATGCAGGCGGAGGCCGAGGCCGAGGCCGAGAAGCGCCTCGATGCGGCGGCTGCAGCGGTGCGGACCTTGGCCGGGCTTGAACCGGAGAAGGTCGTCCGCGTCGGCAACAAGGCGGACGAACTCGTCAAGCTGATCGAGGAGGACGAGGACATCTCGCTGCTCGTGCTCGCGGCCGGTACGAGCAGCAAGGGCCCCGGCCCGCTCGTCAGCGCGCTCGCGGGCAAGTCCTCGGCGAGCTTCCCGATCCCCGTCGCCATCGTGCCGGGCCATCTGGAGGACGAGGAGATCGACGCCCTCGCCTGAAGGCGGCGGTCTGCGATCCCATGCCGCTGGAATGATTCCAGCCGGCGGCCTATATCGGAGCCAGGAACGGCGACCTTGAATCGCCGGTACCGGAGGCAAGTCCATGTTCATCCAGACCGAAGCCACGCCGAATCCGGCGACCCTGAAGTTTCTTCCCGGCCGCGCCGTCATGCCCGACGGCACGCTCGACCTGCGCGATGTCGGCGATGCCGAGCGCTCGCCGCTGGCGCAGCGCCTGTTCGGCGTCTCCGGCGTTTCCGGCGTCTTCCTCGGCTCCGATTTCATCACCGTCACCAAGTCGGACGGCGAATGGCCGCATCTGAAGCCCGCGATCCTCGGCGCGATCATGGAGCATTTCATGTCGGGCGCCCCGGTCCTGGCGGCCGGCTCGGCCGCCGACGTGATCGAGGAGGGCGAGTTCTTCGATCCCGCGGATGCTGAGACCGTCGAGACGATCAAGGACCTGCTCGAGACCCGCATCCGCCCGGCGGTGGCCGGAGACGGCGGCGACATCACCTTCCGCGGCTATCGCGACGGCACGGTCTATCTGGCGATGAAGGGCTCCTGCTCGGGTTGCCCCTCCTCGACCGCGACGCTGAAGCACGGCATCCAGAACCTGCTGCGCCACTTCCTGCCGGATGTGCGCGAAGTCGAAGCCGTCTGAGAGAGTTGCGGGAATTTTTGTGACGATGAGCCGGGCCTTTCGCGGAATGACATCCTGATGCGCATTCTCGCGATCGATACCGCGCTCGGCGCCTGCTCGGCCTGTGTGCTGGATACGGCCGACATGGTGAAGCCCCTGGCGATCGAGCAGGTCGCGATGGATCGCGGCCATGCCGAGGCGCTGATGCCGCTTGTCGAGCGCGTCATGAAGGATATCGAGGGCGGCTTCGGCTCGCTCTCGCGCGTCGCCGTCACCGTCGGCCCCGGCAGCTATACCGGCCTGCGCGTCGGCGTCAGCGCGGCGCGTGCCATCGCCTTCGCGGCCGGTATCCCGGCCGTCGGCGTCACCACGGTCGCGGCCTGCGCCGCGCCCCTGATCGGGCGCGAATCGGGCCGTGTCATCGCCGCCGCGCTCGATGCCAAGCACGGCCAGGTCTGGTTCCAGGCCCTGACGGGCGAGGGCAAGCCGCTGGTCTCGCTCCGGCAGGTCAGCTATCGCGATGCGGCCCGCGCCATCGGCGCAGGTCCCGTCAGTCTCGTCGGGTCCTCGGCGCTCGCCGTTGCCAACGAGGCTTGGGCGATCGGCCTCGATGCGCTGGTGATCGACGATGCCAAGGCGCCCGATATCGCCTGGGTCGCCCGGCTCGGCTTCATCGCCGATCCGGAAACCGCGCCGCCCCGGCCGCTCTACCTGAAGGCGCCCGAGACGACGCCGCAGGACAAAGCCCGCCTGCCGCGCCGGTGAGCCTATCCCCCAAATGGTGGTTGCCGCTGCGTCAATCTGTGCGAACAGGCGGCATGGATTGGTTGCGCCGATTGCTTCACCCTGATTCGCCGCCGCCGCGGACGATGCGGCTCGATGCCGGCCACGCCTTGCAGGTCGCGACGCTGCACCATCAGGGCGGCTTCGCCCGCGGCTGGGAGCCGGCCGAATGCGCGGCGCTGATCGCCGATTCGGCGGTCGTGGGCGATGGCGTCTTCAGCGGCGGCCACAGCCGTCCCGAGGGTTTTGTCATCTCCCGCAAGGCTGCCGACGAGGCGGAGATCCTGAGCATCGTCGTCGCGCCTGCCCGCCGCCGCGACGGTTTCGGCCGCGCGCTGCTGGCAGCGCATCTCGCGCGGCTGGCCGAGGAGGGGGCGAACCACGTTTTCCTCGAAGTCGAGGAGGGCAATCTCCCGGCCGAGCGGCTCTACCGTCATTTCGGCTTCCGCGAGGTCGGCCGGCGCAAGGGCTACTATCCCAAGCCGGACGGTAGCCGCGCCACGGCGATCGCGATGCGGCTCGATCTCGCGTGACAAGCCGGCGCAATCGCGCCATTGACGGCAGCAGATTCCCAACGAGACCGCCCTTTCGCCGATGACCGAACCCGCCTCAGCATGAACGGACTCCGCTTCGGTGCGCTTGCCCGTCTGGTGATGCTGTGCACCGGCACGCTCGGGCTGGTCCTCGCCCAGCTCGTCGTCATGCGGGTCATGCCGTCGCGCCGGGGTGCCCTGCCGCTGCGCTTCCATCGCCTGACCTGCTGGTGTCTCGGCGTCCGGCGGCAGGTGCGGGGCACGCCGCCGCCGGCCGGGACCGGGGCGCTGATCGTCGCCAACCATGTCTCCTGGCTCGATATCGGCGTCATCGGTGCTGAGCGCGAGGTGGCTTTCGTCGCCAAGAGCGAGGTGGGGGAATGGCCGGTCGTCGGCTTCCTCGCCAATCTCCAGCGCACGCTCTACATCGACCGGCAGCGCCGCAGCGCGACCGCAGGCATGGCCGCCACGATGGGCGCGCGCATCGCCAATGGCGAGGAGGTCGTGCTCTTCGCCGAGGGCACGACCGGCGACGGCACGCGGATCCTGCCCTTCCGCTCCTCCCTGCTCGGCGCGGCGCATCAGGCGATGGGCGACGCCTCGGCGGATGTGACGGTCTATCCGCTGACCCTCACCTATACCGGCTGGCAGGGCCTGCCGGGCGGGCGCATCGGCCGCGCGGCCCTTGCCTGGTATGGCGACACCGAGCTCTGGCCGCATCTCAGGCATGTGCTGGAATGCGGCGCGATCGATGCCGAGCTGGTCTGGGGTGAGCCGATCGTGATGGGGCGTGCGACCTCGCGCAAGGAAGCGACGCGGCTTGCCGAAGCCGCGGTCCGCAAGGCGCGCCAGCAGGCCGTCACCGGCCGGCTCGACGCCTGACGCCGGTTGGTCCGCGGCTTGCTTGCCGTCGAACTGCGCCGCGCGGCCGTTCCCAAGGCGCCCGATCCGCAGTAAAGGATGCGTTTTGGAGACCCGATCCGCACCGATGAAGAAAGTCCATATCAAGTCCTTCGGCTGCCAGATGAACGTCTATGACGGGCAGCGCATGGCCGACATCCTGAGCCATCAGGGCTATGAGGAGACGGCTACGCCGGAGGGCGCGGACCTCATTCTGCTGAACACCTGCCATATCCGCGATCGCGCGGTGCAGAAGGTCTATACCGAGCTCGGCAAGCTCCGCGACATCAAAAAGGCGCAAGGCGCCGAAGGCCAGGAGACGAAGATCGTCGTCGCCGGCTGCGTCGCCCAGGCCGAGGGCGGCGAGATCCAGCGCCGCCAGCCCGCCGTCGATCTCGTGGTCGGGCCGCAGGCCTATCACCGACTGCCCGAGTTGCTGGCCGAGGCCGGCAAGCGCCGCGTCGTCGACACCGACCTGCCGGTCGAGGACAAGTTCGGCTTCCTGCCGGCACCGAAGCGTCAGGCGATTCTGGCCCGCGGCGTCTCCGCCTTCGTCACCGTGCAGGAAGGTTGCGACAAGTTCTGCGCCTTCTGCGTCGTGCCCTATACGCGTGGCGCCGAGTTCTCGCGCCCGGTCGCGCAGATCATGGCCGAGGTCGAGCGCCTGGCCGAGGCCGGCGTGCGCGACGTCACCCTGATCGGCCAGAACGTCAACGCCTATCATGGCGAGGGGCCGGACGGCGCCGTCTGGAGCCTGGCGCGCCTGATGCATCGCGTCGCCGCGGTGCCGGGGATCGCCCGCATCCGCTACACCACCAGCCACCCTCGCGATATGGACGACGATCTCATCGCCGCCCATCGCGATCTGCCGCAGGTCATGCCCTTTCTGCATCTGCCGGTGCAGGCGGGTTCGGACCGCATCCTCGCGGCGATGAACCGCAAGCATACCGGCGACGAGTACCGCCGCCTGATCGATCGCATCCGGAGTGCCCGGCCCGATATCGCGCTCTCCTCGGATTTCATCGTCGGCTTCCCCGGCGAGACCGATGCCGATTTCGAGGACACGATCCGCCTCGTCGATGAGATCGGCTTCGCCTCCAGCTATTCCTTCAACTATTCGCCGCGCCCGGGCACGCCGGCAGCCGATCTCGACGCGCAGATTCCGCGCGAGCTGATGAACGAGCGGCTCTATCGTTTGCAGGAGCGCATCGAGCATCACCGGCAGTCCTTCAACCGGGCCATGGTCGGACGGACGGTGGATGTCCTCCTGGAAAGAGCGGGACGCTATCCCGGACAGCTTGCCGGCAAGTCGCCCTATCTGCAGGCTGTGCAGATCGAGAGCGAGGCGAATCAGATCGGCGACATCGTGCGGGTGGTGATCGAGAAGACGAGCACGAATTCCCTGTTCGGCCGGCTGGCGGAGCCGGGCGAGACCGATGGAAAGGGCCTGGCCGCTTGAGCGCGACCGGCTTCATTCCCATTTGCCAGGGACGGGCGCCGGCCTGTCATCAGGCTGAAATCGTTGCGTCCGGTTATGCTGCGAGACGACCCGGCCGGGTGCTCCTGCCCGGCTGGAACAGGCGCCGGGAACGGACCATCCGCCACCCCGGCCTGAAACGAGGCGACGCATTTGGCACAGGCTGATTCGACGCAAAGACCCGACCGGAACCCGCGGCGCGATCTGGCGCCCACCCGCCCCGAGGGCGGTGTGCGCGAAAGCGCGGGCCGCGAAGGGCTTTCGGCGACGGAGGTCGTGCTCTCCTTCGACGACAACCGGCTCGCCAGCTTGGTTTTCGGCCAGTACGACCAGAATCTCGCCCATCTCGAGCGCCGGCTCGGCGTCGTGGTCAGCCCCAACGGCAACCACGTAACCGTCAAGGGCGCCCGCGAGACCGCCGAGCAGGCGGGGCGCGTGCTGAAGACGCTCTATGCCCGCGCCAAGGCCGGCGCACCGGTCACGCTCGGCGAGGTCGACGGCGCGATCGAGGAAAGCAACGTCCAGCGCTCGCTCTTCCCGACCGCGGATGCCGGAAAAACCTCCTTCGACGCGGTCGTGACCCGCAAGCGCGGTCCGGTCCGGGCGCGCAACGCCGCGCAGGACGCCTATCTGCGCCAGCTCAAGCGCCACGAACTGGTGCTCGCCGAGGGTCCGGCCGGTACCGGCAAGACCTGGCTCGCGGTCGGGCACGCCGTCTCGCTGATCGAGCAGGGCGTGGTCGAGCGCATGATCCTGTCGCGCCCGGCGGTGGAGGCGGGCGAACGGCTCGGCTTCCTGCCCGGCGATATGCGCGAGAAGGTCGATCCCTATCTGCGCCCGATCTACGACGCGCTGAACGACTTCATGGAAGCGCGCCATGTCGAGCGCGGCCTGCAGACCGGCATGATCGAGATCGCGCCGCTCGCCTTCATGCGCGGCCGGACGCTGTCCAACGCCGTCGTGCTGCTCGACGAAGCCCAGAACGCCACGTCGATGCAGATGAAGATGTTCCTCACCCGTCTGGGCGAGGGCTCGCGCATGATCATCACCGGCGATCCCTCGCAGATCGACCTGCCGCCCGGCCAGCGTTCGGGCCTGGTCGAAGCCACCAGATTGCTCAAGGATGTCGAGGGCGTCGGCTATGCCCGCTTCGAGGAAGGCGACGTCGTTAGGCATGAACTGGTGCGACGCATCGTCATGGCCTATGAGAGCGCGGCGCGCCATGAGCGCGCGGAACGGGAAGAGCGCTTGCGCAATCCCGAAACGCCCCCGGATCTCAACCGGGAGGGCGACAGCGAAGGGCTGAAGCGGATGTTGGCGCGGGAGCGGCCGCGATGAACGATCGACCTCGCGGGCGGCGCCCGGCGCCGCCACCCGAGACGATGTCTCCCGAGATTCATCTCGACGTCAGGGCGCAATCGCGCCGCTGGCACGAGCTCGGCAAGCTGCCGAGCCTGCGCGCTCTGCTGAACGAGGCGCTGGACGCGGGGATCGCGGTATCCCCGCGCAAGCCCATGCCCGGCGCCGAGCTCAGCCTGCTGCTGACCGACGACAAGCGCATCCGCATCGTCAACCGCGACTGGCGCGGCTTCGACAAGGCGACGAACGTGCTCTCCTTCCCGGCCGCTCCGCCGGAGCGCATCGCGCAAAGCCCGCTGCTCGGCGACATCGTGATCGCCTATGAGACGGTGCTGCGCGAGGCCGAGGCCGAATCCAAGAGCGTGACGGACCATCTCCGCCATCTCGCGATCCATGGCCTGCTCCATCTCCTCGGCGAGGATCACGAGACCGAGGCCGAGGCGCGCCGCATGGAAGCGCTCGAAGTCGAAGCCCTCGCCCGCCTCGGCGTAGCCGACCCCTATGCCGGTGCCGATCTCGTCACGGCGCCCAGCCCTTCTTCCGCGTAAGTCCCCACGATCATGAGCGACGACAGTCGACAATCCCAGAACGAAACCGCCGGCCGCGGCCTCGGCCACTGGCTCGGCCAGTTTCTCGACCGCCTCGGCCTGCGTGGCGGCGGCACCGCCCGCGAGGAAATCGTCGAGGCCCTGGCCGAGCAGAATGGCGAGCTCGCCGATATTTCGGCCCAGGAACGGGCGATGCTCAGCAATGTGCTGAGCCTGCGCGAGCGCCGCGTCGGCGATGTCATGATTCCCCGCGCCGATATCGTCGCCGTTCCTGCCGAGGCGACGCTTGACGAGCTGCTCGCGCATTTCCGCACCGCCGGCCATTCGCGCCTGCCGGTCTTCGACGACACGCTCGATGATCCCCGCGGCATGGTCCATATCCGCGACTTCCTCGAATACATCGCCGAGAAGGCCCGGCCCGGAGAGAACGGGCCGCCGGAGGAGAATGGCAAACTCGCGGTTCCGCATACGCTTTCGGATGTCGATCTCACGACCCGCCTGTCCGAAACCAAGCTCTTGCGCCCCGTCCTCTACGTCCCGCCCTCGATGCCGGCGGTCGACCTGCTCGTGCGCATGCAGTCGACCCGCACCCATATCGCGTTGGTCATCGACGAATATGGCGGGACCGACGGTCTTGTCTCGATCGAGGACCTGATCGAGATCGTCGTCGGCGATATCGAGGACGAGCATGATCTCGAGGAGACGCCGATCGTCCCCGCCGGTGAGAATCGATTCACGGCCGATGCCCGCGCGACGCTGGCCGAGCTCAAGGCCGCGACCGGCGTCGATCTCTCCGGAAACGAGATCGCCGACGATATCGATACGCTCGGCGGATTGATCGTGACGCTCGCAGGGCGCGTTCCGGCTCTTGGAGAAACGGTGAGAGGCCCGGACGGGCTCAGCTTCGAGATCCTCGATTCGGACCAGCGCCGCGTGAAGCGCCTGACCATCCACTGCCATAGCGAACCCGCGACCGACGAACCGGCGATGGAGTCGGGTTGATGGGGCTCGCGGGGGTCGCGGAGGCCGTCATCCTGGGCTGGGGGTGGCGGAAGCGCCTGATCGCGCTCGTCGCCGGCGCGAGCGGGGCGCTCGCCCTGCCGCCGCTCGATCTCTGGCCTGTTATCATCGTGCCGATGACCGTCGCGGTCTGGCTGATCGACGGCGCCGTCGGCACCAGCGCCTGGCGCCGCTTCCGCGCCGGTTTCGCGGTCGGCTGGTGGTGGGGCTTCGGCTTCTTCCTCGCCGGTCTGTGGTGGCTGGGCGCGGCTTTTCTCGTCGAAGCCGATAAGTTCGCCTGGGCGATGCCGCTGGGTGTCGTCGCGCTGCCGGCCTTCCTCGCCGTCTTTCAGGCCGGCGCTTTCGGCCTGGCGCGGCTGGCCTGGCCGCAGGGGGCCGGGCGCATCCTCATGCTCGCCGCGATGCTGGCGATCAGCGAATGGTTGCGCGGCCATGTCCTGACCGGCTTTCCCTGGAACATCTACGGCATGGTGCTAACGGGCGAGATCCATCTCGCTCAGGCCGCCTCTCTCGTCGGGCTCTACGGGCTGACGCTCTTTGCCGTCGCGATCGGCGCGGCGCCGGCCGTGCTCGGAACGGCGCAGACACCGGCGGGGCGCCGCCTGGCGCCGCTCCTGGCTCTGGTGACATTGGCGGGCTTCTTTGCCTTCGGATATTGGCGCGTGCCGGCCGCGCCCGCGCCGCTCGTCGCCGGAGTGAAGCTCAGGCTGATGCAGCCCAACCTGCCGCAGGGTGCGAAGTTCAACGGCCGCAACGGCGAGGCGATCCTCAACAACTACCTGGCGCTGAGCGACCGGGCGACCAGCCCGACCACGCCGGGCCTGCAAGGCATCACGCATCTGATCTGGCCGGAATCGGCCTTTCCCTTCCTGCTCGGCCGCACGCCCGGCGCCTTATCGCGCATCGGAGCGGCGCTCCCGCCCGACGTGACGCTGATCACCGGCGCGGCGCGGGCCGGCGAGATGCTGCCGGGCGAAAGCCGGCCGCCGATCTACAACGCGATCCAGGTGGTCAATGACGAGGGCGTCATCGTCGCCAGCTACGACAAGGTCCATCTCGTCCCCTTCGGCGAATATCTGCCGCCCTTCCTGGACACGCTGATCCGCGGCGTCGGCCTCTCCCAGTTCGTCTCGATCCCCGGCGGCTTTTCTGCCGGCGGCACCCGTGCGCCGCTCGCGATCAAGGGCCTGCCGACGGCCGCGCCGCTGATCTGTTACGAGGTGGTCTTCCCCGGCGATGTCGCGCCGCGCGGCCCGCGTGCGGGCTTCTTCCTGAACCTGACCAATGACGGCTGGTTCGGCCAGACCAGCGGCCCCCATCAGCATTTCGCGCAGGCGAGGTTGCGCAGCATCGAAGAGGGCTTGCCGCTGGTGCGCGTCGCCAATACCGGGATTTCCGCGGTGGTCGATGCCTATGGGCGGGTCGTGGCAAGCCTGCCGCTCGGCGTCGAAGGCGTGCTGGATTCGGGGCTGCCCCGCAGCGGTCCGCTCACGCTCTACGCCCGCTGGGGGGACAGCCTGTTTGCGGGGCTTCTGCTCGTTTTTCTGGCATTTTCCCGTTTTCAGGGCCGGAAATAATCCCAAGTGGAACTTTTTCGGTAGACCACCTGCCAAGCCTATAATACATGACGGCTTCCGCGCCGACCAGGATGGCGGCTCCTGGTCATGACACTGATGCCTAAGCAGGGTGAATCATGATCAAGAAGGTCCCCAATCCGATCGACAAGCATGTCGGCAGCCGCGTCCGCATGCGGCGTATGCTGGCGGGGGTCAGCCAGGAAAAGCTGGGCGAGGCGCTCGGGCTGACGTTCCAGCAGGTCCAGAAATACGAGAAGGGCTCCAACCGCATCAGCGCGAGCCGCCTGCAGCAGATCGCCAAGATGCTCGACGTGCCCGTGTCCTTCTTTTTCGACGGCGCCCCGACCGGCGACATGCCGGAGACCGGCTTCGCCGATTCCGCTGCGACGACCTATATTTCCGAGTTTCTTGCGACCAGCGAGGGCGTGCAGCTCACCAAGGCCTTCACGCGGATCAAGAGCGGCCGCGTCCGCCGCCGGATCATCGACCTCGTCGAGGCCTTGGCGGAGGAAGACGCCGGAACGGCGTGAAATTACGCTCGTTTCGTTCGATGTGACGAACGATCTTCCCGATAAGCGGATTTTAGCGCTTGACGACGAACGCGTCCGCTGCAATGACGGGCCGTTCATTGGCTGGCGCGGCTGTGCCGGCCTTTTCCATGTGCCGATTCAGGGAATCCCCGACCGTGTCACGCCAGAATTACCTGTTCACCAGCGAGTCCGTCTCGGAGGGGCATCCCGACAAGGTCTGCGATCGCATCTCCGACGAGATCGTCGATCTGTTCTTCAGGGAAGCGGTGAAGGCCGGCTATGAGCCCGCCAAGGTGCGCGTCGCCGCCGAGACGCTGGCGACCACCAACCGAGTCGTGATCGCCGGCGAGGTCCGCACCCATCTCGACGAGAAGCAGATCAAGTCGAAGGTGAAGTCGGCCGCCCGCAAGGCGATCCGCAACATCGGCTACGAGCAGGACGGCTTCCACTGGAAGAAGTGCAAGATCGACGTGCTGCTGCACCCGCAATCCGCCGATATCGCCCAGGGCGTGGACGAGTCCGGCAACAAGGATGTCGGCGCCGGCGACCAGGGCATCATGTTCGGCTATGCCAGCCGCGAGACGCCCGAGCTGCTGCCCGCCCCGATCTACTACGCCCACAAGATCCTGGAGACCCTGACGCTCGCCCGCAAGAAGGGCGAGGGCGACGCCGCCAAGCTCGGCCCCGACGCCAAGAGCCAGGTCACCGTCAAGTACGAGAACGGCAAGCCGGTCGGCGTCACCCAGATCGTGCTCTCGACCCAGCATCTCGACGAGAGCCTGACCTCGGCCGACGTCCGCAAGATCGTCGAGCCCTATATCCGCCAGGCGCTGCCGGATGGCTGGATCTCCAAGGACACGGTCTGGCACATCAACCCGACCGGCAAGTTCGTGATCGGCGGTCCTGATGGCGATGCCGGCCTTACCGGCCGCAAGATCATCGTCGACACCTATGGTGGTGCGGCTCCCCATGGCGGCGGCGCCTTCTCGGGCAAGGACCCGACCAAGGTCGACCGTTCGGCGGCTTACGCGGCGCGCTATCTCGCCAAGAACGTCGTCGCGGCCAAGCTCGCCGACCGCGCCACGATCCAGCTCTCCTACGCCATTGGAGTCGCCAAGCCGCTGTCGATCTATGTCGACCTGCACGGCACCGGCAAGGTCGACGAGGCTAAGCTCGAGGAGGTCCTCGGCAAGCTGGTCGACCTGTCGCCGAACGGCATCCGCAACCATCTCGGCCTCAACAAGCCGATCTACGCCAAGACCTCGGCCTATGGCCATTTCGGCCGCAAGGCCGGGCGTGACGGTTCCTTCTCCTGGGAGAAGACCGATCTCGTCGACGCGCTGAAGAAGGCCGTCGCCTGAGATAGCGCTTCCGCTTAAATTGACGAGGCCGGAGCCGATCGCTCCGGCCTTTTCATTTTGCTACAGGCATTCTATCCGCGCCGTCATCCCGGGCGGAGCGAAGCGTAGACCCGGGATCCATGCCTGAGCCTCGAGCGGATGCGCTCTGGCATGGATCCCGGATCGGCGCGGCTGA
This sequence comes from Allobosea sp. ASV33, assembly GCF_016428755.1. Taxonomy (GTDB): domain Bacteria; phylum Pseudomonadota; class Alphaproteobacteria; order Rhizobiales; family Beijerinckiaceae; genus Allobosea. Next base: position 42,719 of record NZ_JAELTI010000023.1, on the reverse strand, counting down.
AGCCGCTTGTCCGGGATGACCTCGGTTTCTGCGAGACGACCTCGAATGACCCACCCCTCCGATCATGACGAACGCGCCTTCTACGGCCGCCGCAAGGGCAAGGCCTTGCGCGACGGCCAGAGCCATCTGATGGAGCACACGCTGCCGCGCCTGCGCCTGCCGGAGGGTGAGATCGCCGATCTCAAGGCGCTGTTCCCGCAGCCCGTCGAGGCGGTCCGGCTGGAGATCGGCTTCGGCGGCGGCGAGCATCTTCTGATGCGGATGCGCGAGAGCCCGCAGATCGGCTTCATCGGCGTCGAGCCCTTCATCAATGGCATGGCCAAGTTCCTGGCGGTGGCCGAGCGCGAAGGACTGACCAATATCCGGGTCTGGGACGACGATGCCGCGCTCCTGCTGCCACGCTTTCCGGCCGGCAGCCTCGATGCGATCGACCTGCTCTATCCCGATCCCTGGCCGAAGCGCCGCCAGCGCAAGCGCCGCTTCGTTTCGGAGCACACGCTGGGCCTGTTCGCCCGAGCGCTTCGCCCGGGCGGGCGCTTCCGCTTCGCCAGCGATATCGACGATTATGTCGGCTGGACCCTGTCGCGCCTGATGGCCTCGCCCGATTTCGACTGGACCGACGAGCGGCCGGGCGACTGGCGCACGCCCTATCCGGGCTGGATCCGCACTCGCTACGAGGCGAAGGCGGTCCGGGAGGGGCGCATCTCCAGCTATCTCACGGCTTTGCGTCGCGCATCCTGAGGAAGCCGAGCACGCGCTGGGCGGTGCCCTGGGCGAGGTTGCGGAAGCTTTCGCGGGCGCGCTCGACCGCGGGCTGCGACTTGCCGAAATCCTTGCGCAGTGAGATCAGCGCAGCCGTCGTCTCCCACGACCAGCCGAGCGCGCGGGCCACGAGCAGAACGGCCTCGCGGTCGCTGCCGAGGATGATCTGTTCGCTCGCCGGCAGGCCGAGCTGCGCCAGCACGGCGACACCGCAGATCGCATGCTCGGTCGCGCCTTCCTGAGCGTAGGCACGGACCTTGGCCTCGTCGAGCAGGCCGGCTTCGTTGAGCTCGCGAATATTGACGAGCGCCGCGCTGATCGCGCCGAGCTCGCCCGGCATCTGGCCGCCGGCCGTGATGGCGTCCGCCCCGCGCTCGACTGCGCTGTCGACATCGCCTGCCAGCGTCGGTTCGAGGCTCTCGCTCAAGCGTCGCCGCGCGGAGTTCTTCGCCGCGGTCATCAACTGGGCGACGAGCTCGGCCGGAATGTCGCGGCGCAGGCCCAGCGTCGCCTGGAGCGCGTCGTCCTGTGCTGCCCGCATCACCAGCACGCCCATGCCGTGGCGGGAGAAGCGCGCGGTCTGGTTGGCGGCGACCGCATGGGTGACGACGCGCCCGCCGCGCAGGATCAGGAAATCGGTGACGGGCTCGCCGAGCTCGGGCCGCTCGGTGATGGCGAGCATATGGTCGCGGCCCTTGGCGGCGGAGACCGCGACGAGATCCTGGTCGTTCAGGCGCGGCGACTGCACCAGCACGGCGCGCGCCACGGCGATTTCGTCGAGCGCGAGCTGGCGGACGACGCCGCTCGGCGCGTTCGGCACCGGCGCGATCCGCTCGGACAGTTCGACCCTGGCGCGCAGTTCGATGGCGCGCGACAGTCGGCCGATCACCACGTCGAAGACGCCGACCTGCTCTTCGTCCATATGCACGGCGGTGGCCAGGAACAGGTCCGTCAGCCGCGACAGGATGTCGGCGCGCTCGTCATTCGAGCCGCGCAGCATCGTGGATTCGAGATCTCGCAACAGCGAGCCGACCGCACTCATACCAAGTCCTCAACCGATATCCCGTTGCGTCATCTGACACGCGAAGGATGACCATCGGGTTAGCGCCGCCGCAACCGAGCTTGCATATCGGGGCGATGCGGACTAAATAGCGGCCAACAGCTCTGGTATCGGTTAACGCCGATGATCAAGAGCGGGCCCACCGGCCCGCTCTTTTTTATTGGCCGCGACCCGCCGGAGGCAGACGGAACGGTCCGGGCCATGAGTGAACCCACCCACGAGCCGATAACGGCAGCCGATCAGGAACCCCGCCTCGTCGTCGAGAGCGGCGTGGCGTTGCGTGTTGCCGCGATCATCGAGCCGGCGATCGTCGATCTCGGCTACCGGCTGGTGCGCGTGCGCATCAGCGCCCAGAACGGCTGCACCCTGCAGATCATGGCTGAGCGACCGGACGGCACGATGAATGTCGAGGGTTGCGAGGAGATCAGCCAGGCGGTGTCGCCGGCGCTCGACGTCGACGACCCCATTCAGGCGGCCTATCACCTCGAGGTGTCCTCGCCCGGCATCGACCGGCCGCTGGTGCGCGCCAGCGATTTCGAACGCTGGGCCGGCCACCTCGCGAAGGTCGATACCAGTGAGATCGTCGCAGGCCGCAAGCGCTTCCGCGGCATCCTGCGCGGTGTCGCCGGGCAGGATGCGCTGCTGTCGCGCGACGACGCCAAGAGCGAGGAAGAGCGCGACGTCGCGATTCCGATGCGCGCGATCGCCGAGGCCCGTCTCGTCCTGACCGATGCGCTCATCACCGAGGCGCTGCGCCGCGGCAAGTCCGGCCTGCCGCCGGAAATGCCTGCCGCCGAAGAGATCGCCAGCCCGAAAAAGGGCCGAGGAAAATCGCTGGGGCCGCGGCCGAAGAAGGCCGACACGCAGGCCCCGCACGAAAACGATAACGAAGAGGAGTGAGCGTCATGGTCGTCAGCGCCAACCGGCTCGAACTGCTGCAGATCGCCGACGCGGTCGCCCGCGAGAAGTCGATCGATCGCCAGATCGTCGTCGACGCCATGCAGGACGCCATCGCCAAGGCCGCCCGCTCGCGCTACGGCATCGAGACCGACGTCCATGCCGAGATCAACACCAAGACCGGCGAACTGCGCCTCGCCCGCCATCTCCAGGTCGTCGACACCGTCGAGAACCCGGCGATCGAGATCACGGTCGACGAGGCCAAGCGCCATAACCCGGCCGCGCAGGTCGGCGACGTCATCGCCGATCCGCTGCCGCCCTTCGATTTCGGCCGCATCGCCGCCCAGTCGGCCAAGCAGGTCATCGTCCAGAAGGTGCGCGAGGCCGAGCGCGACCGCCAGTACGACGAGTACAAGGATCGCATCGGCGAGATCGTCAACGGCGCGGTCAAGCGCGTCGAATACGGCAACGTCTTCGTCGATCTCGGCCGTGGCGAAGCCATCATCCGCCGCGACGAGATGATCCCGCGCGAGACCTTCAAGGTCGGCGACCGTGCCCGCGCCTATGTCTACGACGTGCGCCGCGAGCCGCGTGGCCCGCAGATCTTCCTGTCGCGCACCCATCCGCAGTTCATGGCCAAGCTCTTCGGCCAGGAAGTGCCGGAAATCTACGACGGGATCGTCGAGGTGAAGGCTGTCGCCCGCGATCCGGGCTCGCGCGCCAAGATCGCCGTGATCTCGCGCGATTCCTCGATCGACCCGGTCGGCGCCTGCGTCGGCATGCGCGGCTCGCGCGTGCAGGCCGTCGTCGGCGAGCTCCAGGGCGAGAAGATCGACATCATCCCGTGGTCGCCGGACGTCGCGACCTTCGTCGTCAACGCCTTGCAGCCGGCTGAGGTCGCCAAGGTCGTGCTCGACGAGGAGGCCGACAAGATCGAGGTCGTGGTCCCCGACGAGCAGCTCTCGCTCGCCATCGGCCGCCGTGGACAGAACGTGCGCCTTGCCTCGCAGCTCACCGGCTGGGACATCGACATCCTGACCGAGCAGGAGGAGTCGGAGCGCCGCCAGAAGGAATTCGTGCAGCGCACGGACCTGTTCATGAACGCGCTGAACGTCGACGAGACGGTCGGCCAGCTCCTGGCTTCGGAAGGCTTCCGCAATGTCGAGGAGCTCGCCTATGTCGACCTCTCCGAGCTCGCCTCGATCGAGGGCTTCGACGAGGACACCGCCGGCGAGATCCAGAGCCGCGCGCAGGAGCATCTCGCCGCCGTCGAGGCCGAGCTGGACGAGAAGCGCCGTGCGCTCGGCGTCGAGGACGCCTTGCGCGAGGTCGACGGCGTCACCACATCGATGATGGTCGCGCTCGGCGAGAACGATGTGAAGACCGTCGAGGATCTGGCGGGCTGCGCTACCGACGATCTCGTCGGCTGGACCGAGCGCAAGGACGGCGAGACCACTCGTCACTCCGGCTATCTCGACGGGTTCGACCTGTCGCGCCAGGATGCGGAAGCGATCATCATGGCTGCCCGTATCCATGCGGGCTGGATCGAGGCGCCGGCCGAGGAGCCTGAGGCGGAAGCCGACGAGGCGGCCGAGGCCTGAGCGGGATCGTCGCGATGAAGGCGGCTCGGAACGAAGGACCGGAACGGAGCTGCGTCGTGACGCGGGCCGTGAAGGCGCCTGACGATCTGATCCGCTTCGTCGCCGGGCCCGACGGGACCTTGGTCCCGGACCTCCGGCGCAAGCTGCCCGGGCGGGGCGTCTGGGCGAGCCTCAGCCGCAAGACGGTGGCCGAGGCGATCAAGCGCAAGGCCTTCGAGCGCTCGCTCAAGGCGAAGGTCGCGGTTCCCGCCGACCTTCCGGGCATGATCGATGCGCTGATGCTGCGCGATGCGCTGCAGGCGCTGTCGATGGCTAACAAGGCGGGGCTCGTCATCGCGGGCTTCGCCAAGGTCGAGGCCCTGATCGGCTCGGGCCGCTGCGTCGGCGTCATTGCCGCCAGCGACGGGGCCGAGGACGGCAAGCGCAAGATCGGCCAGGCCGTCAGGCGGCTTGGCGTGGCGCGCGAGGCCGAAGGGCTCAAGGCCCGTGAACTGCCCGTCGTCACGATTTTCGCGGCGGCGGATTTGGAATTGGCGTTGGGGCGGGCACATGTGATACATGCCGCGCTTGCTCCGGGACCGGCGGCCGAGGGTGTCCTCTCCCGCTGGCGTCGGCTCGTCCGGTACCGGACGGACGATACCGCCGCATCCGACCAGAACGATACCGAAGACACGACCGAACCGGCAGGACCGAACGCGGAATGACCGATACCAAGAACCCGGGCGACAAGACACTCTCCGTCAACCCGCCCAAAACCCTGTCGCTGAAGCGGCCTGTCGAGCAGAGCACTGTTCGCCAGAGCTTCTCGCATGGGCGCACGAAGCAGGTCGTCGTCGAGGTCAAGCGCCGCGCCGCCGGGCATGAGGTCAAGGAGCCCGTTGCGCCGCGTGCGCCGCAGGCCCCGGCTCCGCAGGCGACCCAGCCGCGCCCTGCCGCTCCGCCGCCGCCCCAGCGTCCCGCCGGCAGCATGCTGCTGCGCACCCTCTCCGACGAGGAGAAGGACGCTCGTCAGCGCGCCCTTTCGGAAGCCCGCAGCAGCGAGGCCGAAGCCCGCCGCATCGCCGAGGACGAGGCGCGCCAGCGTGCCGCCGCCGCCGAGCGCGAGCGTCAGGAGCGTGAAGCCGCCGCCGCCCGTCAGCGGCAGGAGGAAGAGCGCCGCCGTCAGGAAGACGACCAGAAGCGCCGCGTCGAAGTCGCCGCGCGCCAGCGCGACGAGCCGCCGGCCCGTCCGGCCGCCCCGCCGCCGCAGGCCCGCGAGGCCGCGCCTGCGCCGCAGGCTCCGGCGCCCCAGCCCACCCAGTATTACGGTCGTCAGGCACCGTCCGGCCCGCGCGAGTTCACCTCGCGTCCGCCGATGCGTGACACCGGCGCCCGCCCGCCGCGGCTCGACAGCCGTCCGCCGCGCTCCGATGCGCCGCGCACGCCCCGTATCGACACCACGGCTCCGGCCGAGCCGGCGATCGCCCGTCCGGTCCGCCAGGCGCCGTCGGCCAACACCACGCGCAATCGCTCTGACGATGTCGACGTCAAGGCCGCCTTCCGCCGCCCCGGCCTGAGCGCCGGCGCCGGCCGTGGCCCGGCTCCCGCCGCGCCCAAGACTCCGAAGGTCGCCAACGACAAGCCGCGCGGTCGCCTGACGCTGTCGACCGCGACCGGGAGCGAGGACGAGCGGACACGCTCGGTCGCCTCGTTCCGCCGGCGCGTGCAGCGCATGACCGGCCATCGGGCTTCCGATGTGCAGAAAGAGCGCGTGATGCGCGAGGTGATCATCCCCGAGACGATCACCATCCAGGAACTCGCGAACCGCATGACGGAACGCGGCGTCGACGTCATCCGCCTGCTGATGAAGCAGGGCGCGATGCACAAGATCACCGACGTGATCGATGCCGACACCGCCCAGCTCATCGCCGAGGAAATGGGCCACACCGTCAAGCGCGTCGCCGAGTCCGACGTCGAGGAAGGCCTGTTCGACACGCCGGATACCGACGAGACCCTGGAGTCGCGGCCTGCGGTCGTGACCATCATGGGCCATGTCGACCACGGCAAGACCTCGCTGCTCGACGCGATCCGCAAGACCAAGGTCGTCACCGGCGAGGCCGGCGGCATCACCCAGCATATCGGCGCCTATCAGGTGACGACCCCACTGGGTAGCCAGGTGACCTTCATCGACACTCCCGGCCACGCCGCCTTCACGGCGATGCGCGCCCGCGGCGCCAAGGTGACGGACGTCGTCGTGCTGGTCGTGGCGGCCGATGACGGCGTCATGCCGCAGACGGCCGAGGCGATCCATCATGCCAAGGCAGCCGGCGTGCCGCTGATCGTGGCGATCAACAAGGTCGACAAGTCCGACGCCAACCCGGATCGCGTCCGCGCCGAACTGCTGCAGTACGAGATCCAGGTCGAGACGCTGGGCGGCGAGACCCTCGAAGTCGAGGTCTCCGCCAAGACCGGCCACAACCTCGACAAGCTGCTGGAAGCGATTGCGCTGCAGGCCGAGGTGCTCGATCTCAAGGCCAATCCCCATCGTCCGGCCGAAGGCACGGTCATCGAGGCCAAGCTCGACCGCGGCCGCGGCCCGGTCGCGACGGTCCTCGTCCAGCGCGGCACGCTGCGCACGGGCGACATCGTCGTGGCGGGTGCCGAATGGGGCCGCGTCCGCGCCCTGATCGCCGATACCGGCGCGCAGGTGAAGGAGGCTCCGCCCTCCATGCCGGTCGAGGTTCTCGGCTTCAACGGCACGCCCGAGGCCGGTGACCGCGTCGCGGTGGTCGAGTCCGAGGCCCGGGCCCGCGAGATCACCGATTACCGCGAGCGTCAGCGTCGCGATCGCCTCGCCGCCCGCGGCGCGGCTTCGGGCGCCGGCCGTTCGCTCGCCGAAATGATGCGCGAGCTCAAGGAAGGCGCCGGCCGCAAGGAGTTCCCGCTCGTCGTCAAGGGCGACGTGCAGGGCTCCGTCGAGGCCATCGTCGGAGCGCTTGAAAAGGTCGGCAACGACGAGGTGCGCGCGCGCGTTCTCTCCTCGGGTGTCGGCGCCATCACCGAGTCGGATGTCACGCTCGCCCAGGCTTCGGGCGCGGTGGTCGTCGGCTTCAACGTGCGTGCCCACAAGGAAGCGCGCGAGGCGGCCGACCGGGCCGGCGTCGAGATCCGCTATTACAACATCATCTATAACCTGATGGATGACGTGAAGGATGCGATGTCGGGCCTGCTGGCGCCGACGCTGCGCGAGACCATGCTCGGCAATGCGACGATCCTCGAGATCTTCAACGTCTCGAAGGTCGGCAAGATCGCCGGCTGCCGCGTCACCGACGGCACCATCGAGCGCGGCGCCAATGTCCGCCTGATCCGCGACAACGTCGTGGTTCACGAGGGCAAGCTCGGCCAGCTCAAGCGCTTCAAGGACGATGCCAAGGAAGTCGTGGCCGGCCAGGAATGCGGTATGTCCTTCGAGAACTACCAGGACATGCGCGCCGGCGACGTGATCGAGTGCTATCGCGTCGAAGAGATCAAGCGCAGCCTCTGAGGGCTGCGCTTCCTGAAACAGCGCGTCATGGCCGGGCCCTGTGGTCCGGCCATCTCGTGACGAGAAGAGCGCGTCCAGCGCCTGATCATCCTGAGACGGCGGGCCAAACCTGCCGGGACGTTTGGTCCGGTCCGATCCCGGAGAAACGAGAACCATGGCTAAACCTGCAAAACCCACAGGCCCGTCCCAGCGGCAATTGCGCGTCGGCGAACTGATCCGCCATGCGCTGGCCGAGATGCTGGCGCGCGGCGACATTCATGACGACGTGCTGGCGAAGCATGTCGTCACCGTGCCGGAGGTGCGCCTCTCGCCGGATCTCAAGCTCGCGACCTGCTACATCATGCCGCTCGGCGGGCAGGATGTTCCGGCTGTGCTCAAGGCGCTGGAGGCCAACAAGAAGTATCTGCGCGGCGAGATCGCCCATAGCGTGAACCTGAAATATGCGCCCGACCTGCGCTTCCGCGCCGATGAGAGCTTCGCCGAGGCCGAGCGCATCGACGCGCTGCTCGACACCGACGCCGTGCGCCGCGATACGCTGGTCCAGCGTCTCAGGATCGACCAGGACCACGAAGACGACCGTGACGATGACCGCTGATAACGCCCCCGAGATCGCCCGCGATCAGGACGCCGCCCCGGCGCCGCGCCCGAAGAAGCGCGACGTCCATGGCTGGGTCATCCTCGACAAGCCGATCGGCATGACCTCGACCCATGCCGTCAGCGTCGTGAAGCGCGCCTTCGGCGCCAAGAAGGCCGGCCATGCCGGCACGCTCGACCCGCTCGCCTCCGGCCTGCTGCCGATCGCGCTGGGCGAGGCGACCAAGACGGTTCCCTTCGTGATGGATGGCCGCAAGGCCTATCAGTTCACCGTCGCCTGGGGCACGCAGACCAATACCGACGACACCGAGGGCAGCGTCATCGCGACCTCGGACAAACGCCCCGACGAGGCGGCGATCCTGGCCCTGCTGCCGCGCTTCACCGGCACGATCCTGCAGACGCCGCCCAAGTTCTCGGCGATCAAGATCGCCGGTGAACGCGCCTATGACCTCGCCCGCGACGGCGAGGATGTCGAACTGGAGGCGCGGCCCGTCGAGATCGACGCGCTCCGCATCGTCAGCCATGACGGCGCCACCACCACCTTCGAGGCCGAATGCGGCAAGGGCACCTATGTCCGCGCCATCGCGCGCGATCTCGGCCTGGCGCTCGGCTGCCTCGGCCATGTCGCGCATCTGCGCCGCACCCGCGTCGGCCCCTTCGCGGTCGCGGACGCCGCGAGCGTCGAGACCTTGCGCGAGAGCCCGGAGAGCGCGCTGACCGCCCTCCAGCCGGTCAAGGCGGCACTGACGCTGATCCCGGAGATCGTGCTGCATCGCGACGCCGCCGCCCGCCTGAAGCGCGGCCAGAGCGCGCTGCTGCGCGGTGCGGGCGCCCCGATCGAGCTGGAGGCCGCCTACGCGACCTGCGCGGGCACGCTGGTCTCGACGGGCTCGGTCCAGAACGGCGAGTTCGTCCCGCACCGCGTCTTCAATCTCTGATTTGATCGCGTATGGGCGTCATGCTCGGGCTTGACCCGAGCATCTCGTGCCGGAAGGGGCTCCCGGCTCTTTCTCGTCAGGAGTTTCTCGGGTCAAGCCTGAGCATGACGCCTCGGACGACCCTCAAGCCGCCCGCTTCAACCCGTCACGGGCCCAGATCGCACCGAGCGCCGCCACCAGGGCGTCGATATCGGCGTCGGAATGGAAGGGCGAGGGCGTGATCCGCAGGCGCTCCGTGCCGCGCGGCACGGTCGGGTAATTGATCGGCTGGACATAGATGTCGAAGCGATCCAGCAATTCGTCGCTGATCGCCTTGCAGGCTTGAGCATCGCCGACCATCACCGGCACGATATGGCTGGGATTGGCGAGATGCGGGATGCCGGCGGCGTCGAGCTTGGCCCGCAACGCCGCGACGCGGTCCTGCTGGCGCTCCCGCTCGGCGGAGCTGTCCTTGAGATGCCGGATCGCGGCAATCGCTCCCGCCGCCACGGCCGGCGGCAGCGAGCTGGAGAAGATGAAGCCGGAGGCGAAGCTACGGATGAAATCGCAGAGCGCGGCCGAGCCGGTGATATAGCCGCCGATCACGCCATAGGATTTCGCCAGGGTGCCCTGGATCAGGGTGAGACGGTCGGTCAGCCCCTCGCGCTCCGAGATGCCGCCGCCGCGCGCGCCGTAGAGACCGACGGCATGGACCTCGTCGATATAGGTCATCGCGCCGAATTCCTCGGCGATGTCGCAGAACTCCCTGACCGGCGCGATGTCGCCATCCATCGAATAGACCGACTCGAAAGCGATAAGCTTCGGCCGGTTCGGATCGAGCGCCGCAAGCTTGCGGCGCAGGTCGGCGGGGTCGTTATGGGCGAAGATATGCTTTTCCGCGCGCGAATGGCGGATGCCCTCGATCATCGAGGCATGGTTCAGCCCATCCGTCAGCACGATGCAGCCGGGAATGCGCGCGGCCAGCGTCGAGAGCGAGGCCCAGTTCGAGACATAGCCGGAATTGAAGATCAGTGCGGCTTCCTTGCCGTGCAGGTCGGCAAGCTCGCGCTCCAGCAGGACATGGTAATGGTTGGTGCCGCCGATATTGCGGGTGCCGCCGGCGCCGGCGCCGCTGCCGTCGAGCGCGTCGTGCATCGCGGCGAGCACCTTCGGATGCTGGCCCATGCCGAGATAGTCGTTCGAGCACCAGACGGTGACGTCGCGCGGGCCGCCCAAGCCATGATAGGTCGCGAGCGGAAAGCGGCCGGCCTGCCGCTCCAGGTCGGCGAAGACGCGATAGCGGCCTTCGCGGCGCAAGCCGTCCAGCTCCTCGCGGAAGAAACTCTCGAAATCCATTCCAGCCTCCTGCGGCGCGCCTCTCCTAGGCCTTTCGGGCCGTCTCCGGAATGGCGCGCGGTGTCGCGGCTGGAATCGTTCTACTTCGCCTTTTCGGCGAGCTCCAGAATCGTTTCGATGAGGACACGGATGGCGATCCCGGCATCGGCCTCGGTCATGTTCTCCAGCGGGGAATGGCTGATGCCCTTCTCGTTGCGCACGAAGAGCATGGCGACGGGCGCGACCTGCGCGATCGCCATGGCGTCGTGCCCGGCGCCGGAAGGCAGGCGCCGGCCGGCGAGATTGCTGCCGGCCCGGGCGATGCCGGCGGCGAAGGCATCCTGCAGCCTGGGCTCCATCGGCACCGCCGCGGCCTTGGCATAGGGCACGATCTCGAGCCCGACGCCGCGCCGCGCCGCGATTTCGGCGAAACGGCTCCGGATCTGCCCCTCCATCGAGGCGAGCGTCTCGTTCTTCGGGGCGCGGTAGTCGATGGTGAACTCGGCCGCGCCGGGGACGACATTGGTCGCGCCCGGCTCGGGCCTGAGCACGCCGACCGTGCCGACGGCGAGCTCATGCGCGCCCGCGATCTGTTCCAGTGCCAGCGCCATCTCGGCGGCGGCCGTCAGCGCATCCTTGCGCAGCGCCATCGGCACGGTGCCGGCGTGTCCGGCCTCGCCGGTGACGCGCACCCGCGCGCGGCTCTGCGCGTTGATGGCGGTGACGATGCCGACCGGCTCGTTCTCCGCCTCCAGCACCGGTCCCTGCTCGATATGGACCTCGAGATAAGCCTGGATCGAGCCTGGCTTGCGCGCGAGCGCCGCGATCCCCGCCGGATTGCCGCCGAAGGCGACGAGGGCCTCGCCGAGCTTCACGCCCTCGCTGTCGCGTGCCTCCAGCCAGGCCGGGTTATAAGCGCCGGCCAGCGCCTCGGAGGTCGAGAGATGCGTGGGAAAGCGGACATTCTCCTCGTCGCCGAAGCCGATCACTTCCAGCGCGAAGGGCAGGCTGATTCCGGCATCGCGCAGAGCCTGCGCCGCGAGGATGCCGGCGACGACGCCGAGATTGCCGTCGAAGCGCCCGCCATCCTTCACGGTGTCGATATGCGAGCCGATCAGCACGGCGGGCGCCCCCGGTACGGTGCCTTCGCGCCGTCCCTGCACGGAGCCGGCGGCGTCGATGAAGGCGGTCAGCCCCGCGACTTCCATCGCGCCCTTGACCCATTCCGCCGCCTGCTTGTGCGCAGGCGAAAGATAAAGCCGAGTCAGCTTGCCGGGCTCGTCGCTGAAGCGATTGAGGCCGGCCAACGCGGCGAAGGCGCGGGCACCGAGGACGGCGGCGGAAGGAAGCGTCTGCATCATGCCGTCAAGCTAGAGCAGGGTTTTGAAAACTGCGACCGGCATTTTCGCCAAGCAGCTTCTCTACGGCGGCATTGCTGGCAGCCTCCAGCCCTCATCATTTGATGGAAAGCATGCCGTCATTCCGGAGCTTCGCGAAGCGAAGAGCCCGAAACCCAGAACCGACACCGTTTCCGTAAAAGGCGCGGGTGAGCGATCGCTCAAATTCCTGCTGGCATCGGCTCTGGATTCCGGGCTCAGGCCTGCGGCCTGCCCCGGAATGACGGTGAGGCTATGGACCCGGGGTCTCAGTAGGTCGCGCGCCCGCCTGACAGGTCGAACACGCCGGCCGTGGTGAAGCTGTTCTCGGCCGAGGCCAGGAAGGCGACCATCGCAGCGACCTCGTCGGGCAGCAGGAAGCGCCCGCGCGGGATCTTCGCCAGCATGTAGCCGATATGCTCTTCGCTCATCTGGTCGAAGATGCGGGTGCGCGCCGCCGCGGGCGTGATGCAGTTCACCGCGACATCCTTGTCGGCGAGCTCCTTGCCGAGCGATTTCGTCAGCGCGATCACCGCCGCCTTCGAGGCGGAATAGGCGGAGGCGTTGGGATTGCCCTCCTTGCCGGCGATCGAGGCGACCAGAACGATGCGGCCATAGTTGCGTTTGACCATGCCGGGAATGACCGAGCGGCAGCAATGCAGCGTGCCGTCGACATTGAGCTTCATGACCTTGGCCCAGTCCTCGAGCGGGTATTCCCAGGTCTTGTGGTTGGGCCCGGCGATGCCGGCGCTGGTGACGAGGATGTCGATGCTGCCATGCTGCGCTTCCAGCGCATCGCTCGCCTTCTGGACGGCGTCGGCATCGGTCACGTCGACGCCGACCCCGATCGCGCCATGGCCGATCTCGGCCGCGGCCTTCGCGGCGAGCGCCGCATCGACATCCCAGATCGCCACGGTCGCGCCACTCTGCGCGAAGCGCTCGGCGACGGCGCGGCCGATGCCTTGCGCCCCGCCGGTCACGATCGCGACCCGCTTCTTTAAATCGATTTGGTTCATGCCCGGCCCTCCCGCCTTGTTATGCGAATCACCCTAGCCGTCCGGTCGGGGAGCGGCCAGAGGGCGAGGCGGCTTCAGAGAAATCTGCAGACCCGCCATGCAAGCCGTTAAGGACAACGCCAAAAAAACCTGGGAACCGGGACCTCCGGCGCGTGCCGGATCGGGGCGGTCCGGGCGGGGTCTGTGTCGAGCTGGGACGGGTCCGGAAGAGGCACGCACGGGTCGGGGTGCTTTTCGTTTCGGTTCGGTACAAGCCCTTGTTGCTGCAAGCGGATTGCCATTAACGCGGCTTCGCGGATCGCGGGAATAAGCCGTTCACCTTTGCTCCGGCTTTGCCTTGACCCGGCCCCTGAAACGGCAAAGACAAGTGGGTATTCGCAATGGGCCGCCGTGCCCTTCATCGAGAAACCCGTGCCCGCAACCGCCTCCATCACGATCGCCAGCGAAGCCGGGAGCCGCAAGCGGCCGGGCTATGCCAAGCGCGACATCGGGGGCATCGGCATCGCGGTGATGGAGCGCGAGACGGCGATCGCCGAGGTCAGCGACGCAGTCTTGACCGGCGGCCACATGAAGCTGGCCTTCTGCAATGCCAACCTGGTCAACGTCGCCGCCGGCAACGCCGCCCTGCAGCGCAGCCTCTCGACCTTCCTCGTGCTGGCCGACGGCATCGGCGTCGATGTCGGCAGTTGGATGCTCTACGGCAAGGCCTTCCCGGCCAATCTCAACGGGACGGATTTCTTCCCGACCCTCTTCGCGCAGGCCGGGCGGCCCATGCATGTCGCCTTGCTCGGCGGCCGGCCCGGTGTCGCGGACCGGGCGGTGGCGAATCTGGCGAAGCGCTATCCGGGGCATCATTTCAGCGTCGTCTCGCACGGCTATTTCGCCGCCGACGAGGAGCAGGCGCTACTCGACAAGCTGAAGGTCCAGCGCCCGGATCTCCTTCTGGTCGCGATGGGCAATCCGTTGCAGGAGCGCTTCATCGCCGACAAGCTCGGGCCGCAGCATTGCTCGGTCGCGGCCGGCGTCGGGGCGCTGTTCGACTTCTTCGCCGACGAGGTGCCGCGTGCGCCGGAGCTCGTGCGCCAGATCAGGCTCGAATGGATCTATCGGCTCTGGCTCGAACCGCGCCGGCTCTGGCGCCGCTACGTGCTCGGCAATCCCGCTTTCCTTCTGCGCATGGCCCGGCAATATGCCATGGGCGGCCGAAGGAGCGGGTGAGACCAATCCATTGAGCGAAACCTTTGCCCTGGCGACGCCGAGCTACAGGGGCGATATCGAGCGCTGCCGGCTGCTCTGCGCCAGCATCGACCGCTTCGTCAGCGGCCATGCGGTCCATTATCTCCTGGTCGAGGATCGCGACGTCCCGCTCTTCCGCGATCTCGAGGGCCCGCGTCGCCGTATCCTGCCGGAATCGCAATTGCTGCCGGGCTGGCTGCGCTCGCGGCCTGACCCGTTTTCCCTTGGCAAGCGCCGGCTCTGGACCGGGATGCAGGCGCTGGCGCGCGGCATCCCGCCGCTGCGCGGCTGGCATGCCCAGCAGCTCCGGAAATTCGCCGTCGCCAAGGCCGGCACCGAGGACGTAATCCTCTTCGCCGATTCCGACATGCTGTTCGTGCGGCCCTTCGACCTGACCAGCCTGTCGGATGAGGGCGCGATCCGGCTCTACCGCAAGCCCGATGCGATCACCGCCGACATGGCGCGCCACATCCCCTGGTGCACGCATGCCTCCGCTTTGCTCGGACTCGATGCGCCATCGTTTCCGAGCCCCGACTACATCAACAACCTGGTGAGCTGGCGCCGCGACCATGTCCTGGCCCTGCTCGACCATGTCGAGAGCGTCAGCGAGCGCGACTGGGTCTCCGCCATCGCGCGCGAGCGCCAGTTCTCGGAATACATGATCTACGGCTATTTCGTCGAACGCGTGCTCGGGCTCGACGCCGCCGGCCACTGGCCGGACGCGCGCGAGCTCTGCAAGGTCTACTGGTTCAGCGAGGACGCTGTCGGCATGGCAGAGCTGCGCTCCTTCGAGGAGGTGCTGGAGCCCTGGCAGGTCGCCGTCGGCATCCAGTCCTTCATCGGCCAGCCGCTCGATCGCATCCGCGCCCTGTTCGACAAGCAGGCCTCAGCGTAGCGGCGCGCGCCGCGCCTGCGCCAGCAGCGTGTAAGTGAAGCCGGCCGAGGCGAGATAGACCACCCCGAAGACGAGGTTCATTCCGGCGGCCCAGCTCCCGGCGTCCGGATAGCGGGTCATCACCAGCGAGATCAGCCCGGCCTTGATCGCGGTCAGCAGGCAAAGCAGCGCGATGCGCGAGCCCGTGCGTTCGCGCGCATAGAGCAATTCGGCATGGTACTCGACGAGGTTGCGGAAGGCCGGGACCAGCAGCATCGGCGCGAACAGATAGGCGGCTTCCGAGACATTGCGCCCGAGCAGGTTCGGGAACGGCTTGAGCGCGACGATGACGGCGACGAGCCCGGCGACCGAGACCAACGCGATGCCGGCCTCGTAGGCCGCGAGCCGTTTGAAGCCGCCGATGCCGCGCTCCTGCATGATCTTCTGGACCAGCATCTGGTTGAAGCTGCGCACCGGCATGGCGGTGAGGTCGATCACCCTGAGCGCGATCGCATAGAGCCCGGCGGTGCGCTCGCCGGCCAGACCCAGCACGAGCAGTTTGTCGAGCTCGGACTGGATGTAGAACACGATATCGGCCGCGCCGGCGAAGACGGCATCGGCCATCCGGCGTGGATAGAGGCTGCGCACGAAGCGCCAGCGCGCGGCCGGCAGGAAGGCGATCAGCGCGATCAGCGCGCTCGCCATCGTCGCCGCGCAATAGGCGAAGGCCCAGATATCGAGATCGGCATGGCCGAATGCGGCGAAGAGCAGCGCCGCGACCGTCCGCAAGCTCGAGCCGATGATGACCAGCAGCGCCGCCTGCCGGAAGCGCCGGAGGCCGTTATTGACTATGGCGACGACCTCGACCAGCCGCCAGCCCAGCACCTCGGCGACGATGATCACCGCGAAGGGCAGGACTGCCAGGCGCTCCGCGAACAGGAGCAGATAGGCACCGCCGGCCACGGCAATGATGAGCGGCAGCGACAGAACGGATAGCCCGGCGAAACCCGAGAGATAGGCGCCGAGCAGCCGCGGCTTGACCGTGGCGACCCGGTAGAGCGGCGAGATGAATCCGAAGGCGAGAAGCCGCGACAGGATGAGCCCGGTCGAGGAGGCCGTGGCGAACAGACCGAATTCGCCGAGGGTCAACGTATTCGCAACGATGAGGAAGTAGACAAGGGAGATCACGAGCCGGCCGGCGGAGCCGCTCAGGATGGTGAGGTAGGCGAAGATGGTGGCGCGATCCGGCAGCATGAACCCGTTTCCGCGGCGGCTGGCCCGGCGCGTGCCTTAGCGTTGCAGCATGACGGATCCCTCTTAGACCAGAGGCGTTGAACGACCCTAAACGACACGGAAGCGTCCCGATTGACCGAACGGAAAGCTGAAACGGACCGGAATGAAGCGTCCTTGACGCGCCGCGGCCTGCTGCGCGGGACTTCGGCTTGCCTGGCGGCGGCCGGGAGTTTGGGTGCGGCGCTTGCGGCCGACAGGCCGATTCCGTTCGGCTCCGCGGCGGAGATCGAGACCTTTCGCAAGGACGCGCGCTATCGCGACGCGCTGAAGCGCTATTGCGACGTCATCGTCCCGATGAACGATCTGAAATGGGAGGCGCTGCGGCACGACCGGCCGCGCTTCGATTTCTCCGGCGCCGACGAGCTCGTCGGCTTCGCCGAGGCGAACAAAAAGGCGCTGCGCGGCCACACGCTGCTCTGGGGCGAGGCTCTGCCGCCCTGGGCGAAGGAGATGGCGACGCGCGCCGAAGCCGAGCGCGAGCTCGTCAACCACATCGAGATCGTGGTCGACCGCTACAAGGGGCGGGTCGGGACCTGGGACGTGGTCAACGAGGTCATCAAATATGATCCCACGGAAGGCGGGCCGTATCGCGACACGATCTGGCAGCGCCTGCTCGGGCCGGAGCATGTCGACATCGCCTTCCGCACGGCGGCACGGGTCGATCCCAAGGCCCGGCTCGTCCTCAACGATTTCCATTTCGAGGAGCCGGTTCCCGGCGCCGCCGCGCGCCGCAAGGTCGCGCTCGATATCTGCCGGCGCCTCAAGGACAAGGGCATCCCTGTGCATGGCATCGGCATGCAGGCCCATCTTTATGCCGACAAGGGCATCGACGTGGACGGATTGCAGCGCTTCATGCGCGACCTCGACGAACTCGGCCTGGATGTCGAGATCACCGAGCTCGACGTCATCGACTGGAAGCTGCCCGCCGATCCCGCGCAGCGCGACAAGACAGCCGCCGCCCTGGTCTCCACCTTCCTCGAGGCGATCGTCTCGGCCAAGCGGCCGAAGGCGATCGTCACCTGGGGGCTGACCGACCGCTATTCATGGGTTCACGAAACTTTCCCGCGCAAGGACAGCGCCCGCGCAAGGCCCCTGCCGCTTGATGCCGATTACCGGCAAAAGCCGATGATGGCCGTGCTCGAACGCTATCGGCGTGGGCTGGCGTGATGTGGGACAGTGAAGCGTAGCGTCATGTTCACGACCGAGCCCGCTGCAAGCGAAGCACAGGAGAAGCCGGAGCGCCGCGAGCGGCCGGCTTCGGCCATGCCCGCTCAGCTTGGCCGCCTCACCGATCCCGCCTGGATCGTCGGGACGCTCTGGGCGCGGCGCGGATTGATCCTGCTGATGGCCGTGCTCGGCCTCGTCCTGGCGATCTTCGGCAGCCTGCTGATCGCGCCGAAATACGTCTCGACCGCGCAGCTCTTCATCGATCCGCGCGACCTGCGCGTGCTCCAGAACGACGTCTCGCCCAACACCGTCGGCAGCGATCCGACCTCGATCACCGGCTATCTCGAAAGCCAGGCGCGGGTGATCGCATCCGACAGCATCAAGTCGCGCGTGGTCGAGCGGCTTGGCCTCGACCGCGATCCCGATTTCGGCGGCGCTTCGGCCGGCTTCCTGTCTCGCCTGTTGGGCACTGATACCGGCCTCTCGCCGAAGGCGACGCTCTATGCGCTGGCGGCGCTCGACCGCACCGTGAGCGTTCGCCGCGGCGAGCGCACCTTCGTCATCGACATCTCCGCGACGGCGCAGGACCCCGACAAGGCGGCGAAGATCGCCAATGCGCTGGCCGAGGCCTATCTCGAAGACCAGACGGCAGTGCGTGCCGAGGCCGCCCAGCGCGCGACCACGGCCCTGACCGGCCGCTTGGAGGAACTGCGCAATCGCCTGCGCACCGCCGAGGAAAAGGCGGAGAAATACAAGGAAGCCAATAATATCGTCGGCGTCGGCGGCCGCTCGCTGAGCGAGGAGCAGCTTTCGCTCAACAATGCCCAGCTCGTCGCGGCGCGGACACGCGCGACCGAAGCCAAGGCCAAATACGACCAGATAACCGCGACGCGCGCCGCCAATATCGAGGCCGGTGCGATCCCCGAAGCCGTCGCCTCCAACACGATGACCGCCCTGCGCGCCCAGCTTGGCGCGGCGCTGGCCCGCGAGGCCGATCTCGTCTCCTCGCTCGGCGCGCGGCATCCGGCGCTCGCCTCGTCGCAGTCTCAGGTGCGCGACGCCCGCCGCCAGATCGCCGACGAGCTCTCCCGCATCGCCCGCGCCGCCAAGGCCGAATATGACCGCGCGGTCGAGGCCGAGCGCCAGCTCGCCCGCCGCGTCGACCAGCTCACCGCCGGGCAGTACGCCGCCGGCCGCGCCTCCGTGCAGTTGCGCGAGCTCGAACGCGAGGTCGAATCCTCGCGCGCCATCTACGATGCCTTCCTCAAGCGCGCCCGCGAGACCGGCGAGCTCGGCGGCATCGACACCACCAATGCCCGCATCATCAGCCCGGCCATGCCGCCGCTCGAAAAGAGCGGCGTCAGCCGCCGAACGCTCGCTTTGCTCGGCCTGGTCGGCGGCGGCGGCGTGGGCATGCTGCTCGCGCTCGGCCTCGCCCTGTTCGCGGTGCCGCGCCCGGCCGTCGCCTCCGAGCCGCGTCCGCGCAAGCCGTTCTGGCGCCGCGCGCCACGTCCGGTCCCGACCGAGGCGGTTGTCGAGCAGCCGCCCGCGCCCGCCCCATCATCGCCCGCCGCCGCTGCTCCCTCTCCGCCGCCGCGCCAGCCGTTCTGGCGCCGGGCGCCGCGCCCCGTCGTCACTGACACGGCCGAGCAGGAGACGCCTGCACCGTCGGCTGCCGCTCCGCCGCCTCGTTCGCAGCCCGCGGCAGCGGCGGCGCAGGAAGCTTCGCCACCGGCCGTTTCCACGGGGCTGGGACCGGCGGGCTGGCGGCGCCTCATGGCGATCCAGGGCGGGCAGGCGGACCGTGTCGCGCGCCAGCCGGAGCCGGCAGCCGAGCCCGCTGCCGAGCCGGTGCATCGTTCCGTACCCCTGAGCATCCCGGAACCGGCACCGGAGCTAGCCTCCTTGCCGGCGCTCGGAACCCTTCCGGCGGTGCGCAACCGTCGCTGGCGCCGTGGCGTCGAGGCTCGTTCTGTCTTCCAGGGGCAGGCACATCTGGTCGATGTCATCGACAAGCCGCAAGGCGCCTTCGCCGAGGCCGTCTCCGCGATCCGTCTGGCCCTGGCTAAGGCGGGGGGCGGCGAGCAGCGCCGCCGCATCCTGATCCTCGGCCTGGAGCCGCAAGCGGGCACGACGACCCTCGCCCTCAATCTCGCGCTGGATGCGGCCGCGGCGGGCCTGCCTGCATTGCTGGTCGATGCCGGTGACGGTGCCCACGGCCTGACCCCTGTCTTCGCGGCCGACGCCCCGCTCGGGCTCGGCGACGTCCTGGCAGGGCGCGCGGCACTAGCGCGCGCGATCCTCAAGGACGAAGGCACTGGCCTGACCTTCCTGCCCTTCGCTGGGAATTTGCCGCCGGCGGGGCAGGTTTCGCTTCGCACCGGGCCGTTCGCTGCCGCGCATCGCTTCGGGCCGATGATCGTCGATGGCGGCAGCCTGCCGGTCGCGGGCCTGATCGAGCGCTTTGCCGAAGCCGTCGACGATATCGTGCTGGTCGCGCGCGAAGGACGCTCCGCCAAGGCTGCGGCCGAACGCTGGCAGGACGCGCTCGGGCCGCATGCCGCCAAGCTGCGCGGCCTCGTCGTCAACGCGGCCTGAACCTCTACTGCGGCGAAGGCCGGATCAGTTCTTCTCGGGCTTGCGGTATTGCTCGTTGGCGACGCCGAATTCCGACATCAATCGGCCGATCGCGACCTGTCCATGGTAGAGCCCGATCAGCCCGGAGCGGGTCCGCAGACCCAGGACAAGACCGCGCGGGACTGACGCCGCGAGCAGGGCGAGCGACTTCACCAGTACTTTCAGTCTTCCGAACGGCCCCGGATTCTGCCGCCTTTCGATCGCGGCCGAGATCGCGCCATTGCGCAGGCCGCGCGCATTGATCCAGTCGAACGTGCTGCGCCGCTCCGGCATGGTCTCGCGTTGCGCGGCCTCTTGCACCCACCAGAAGCGGAAGCCGGCCGCCTTGGCGCGGGTGAAGAAATCCGTATCGCCGCCGCCGGTGAAGTCGAAGCTTTCGTCGAGGAACGGAAATCCGAGCCTGTCGAGCACGCTGCGCCGGATCAGGTAGTTCGCGCTGGAATAGAGCATCGGCACCGGCCCGGAGATATTGTAATGCGAGCGGAACACCGGATGCGCCGAAAGCCAGGCGCGCGACGGGTCGGCGAAGACGGCCGTGACCGAGCCGCCGAACAGCTCGGCCGGGGTGGCCCGTGCCGCTGTGACGAAGGCATCGAGCCAGCCAGGCTCGGCCTCCTCGTCATCGTCGATGCCGAGAACCTGTTCGAGCGCCGGAAAGCGCGTCAGCGCGCAGCGCCAGGCGGCGTTATAGGCCTTGCAGTTGCCCTGGCGCGGCTCGACGATGACGAAGCCCTTGAACAGCCCCGCCGCGTGCAGGGCGCTGGCGCGGGTAGCGCCGGCGCGCTCGACGCCCTCGTTCTCGACCACGATCACCGCGAAATCATGCCCGCCCGTCTGGTTGGCTAGCGACCGCAGGGTCGCCTCCAGCATGTCCGGGCGCCGGAAGGTCGGGACGCAGACGACGCTGGCGATGCCCGCCAGGGCTTCCGGCGCCGAGCTGGCGACCACCTCGAAGCTCTCGGGCATGCCGAAGACCGGCCGGGTGGAGCGGTCCTGCTCACCTCCGGTCACGCTAGCGCTTGTTTGGCTGGCCGTCGTCATCGAGCCGCAAACTAGGCCGTGACGGCTTAAGGTTCGGTGTTCGCCATTGCCGAAACAGCCGATGATCCGGCGAGGCCCTGTTGATCATAGATGGCGGGGCCGCTTGACCTACCCGGCCAATGGGAGGAGTGGAATACCATCTGCCGACGAGCTTGCCCTCTTGCGCCTTGCTTTCCTGACATCGCTGATCCCCGTCGCCCGGCCGGATACCGGCTTCGAGATCGCCAATGCGGCGATCCTCTCGGCGTTGCGCGCGGCCGGCCACGACGTCACCGCGATCGGCTTCCTGCGTCCGGGCGAGGTTCCCGCCGATCCGGACCGTGCGATCGTTGTCGCCGAGGCCGATATCGAGAACGCGGTGGTGCCGGCCGCACAGAAGCTGCGCTGGCTCGCCGCCGCCGCCCGGCTCCGCTTGCCGGTCGCCTGTGCGAAGCTCCGGCTCGCCGGGGCCGGCCGCCTGGTCGAAGCCGTCCGGGCGCACGGGCCCTTCGATGCGCTGGTCCTCAATTCGGTGCTCCTGCCCGGCGCTTTTCCGGAGCTTTTGCGGATCGCGCCCAGCATCCTCGTCGAGCACAATATCGAGCATGTCTCGGCCGAACAGAATGCCGACCATGCCGGCAATCCGTTGTTCCGCCGGCTCTACCGGCGCGAGGCGCGCCTGCTGGAGCGGTTGGAGCGAAGGCTCTGGGACGATGCGCGCTTCATCTGGACGCTGGCCGAGGAAGACCGGCAGGCGCTCGGGCCGGCCTATCAGCGGAAATCCTGTGCCTTGCCGCTGGTCTCGGGCGATCCGGCCGCAGCCTCGCCCGCCGGTCTCGGAGAGGACCCGGCTTTCGATGTCGGTCTGATCGGCACCTGGACCTGGGGTCCCAATCTCATTGGCCTCGAATGGTTCCTACGCGAGATCTGCCCGCTTCTGCCGGACGATATCCGCATTGCCGTCGCCGGCCGCGTGCCTCCCGACCTGCAGGCGCCGATGAACGTGACCCTGGTCGGGCGCGTGCCCTCGGCCGAGTCGTTCCTGCGCTCCTGCCGGCTCGTTGCCCTGTCGAGCCGGGCCGGCACCGGCGTGCAGCTCAAGACGATCGAGGCGATGCAATTCGGCTTGCCCGCGGTAGCGACGACCCTGTCCTGCCGGGGATTCACGGAAATGCCCGCTAATTTCACACTTGCCGATACGGCGGCGGATTTCGCCCGCGCGGTGACCGAGCGTGTCGCCGCGATCCGCGCCGGAGATCGCCAGCGTATCGACGGCGCGGCCTTCATGGCGGGCCAGCGCAGCGCGCTGGCGGACGGGCTCGTGCGCGGGCTCGCCGCGGCGACGGCGTGAAAGCGGCTAGTCCGCCGCAGCTTTCCGGCGGCCGATCAGGCCGAAGATCGGCCCGGCCGAGACCATCACCAGGAAGACGCGGATGATGTGATGGGCCGCGACGAAGGCGACCTCGGTGTGCAGCGCCAGCGCGATCAGGCTCATCTCGGCGAGGCCGCCGGGCGAATAGGCCAGGATCAGCGGGACATGGCCATGTACGGACATCAGCGCGACCAGCCAGGCGAAGCCCAGCGTCAGCGCCAGCAGAATCACGGTCGAGCCCACCGAAAGCAGGAGCACCCGCAGGATGATGCGCGGCGCCGTGCCGACGAAGCGGCAGCCGATCGTCACGCCGAGGATGAGCTGGGCGGCATTGACGATCTCCGCCGGCGGCATCGCCGCGCTCAGGCCCGTGACATGCACGATCGCGCTGACCAGCATGGGGCCGAGCAGGAATTTCGCGGGCATCCGGAGCCAATGTCCGACGATGACCCCCGCGATGCCGCAGCCGATCAGCCAGAGCTCGGAACCGAGCGGCGTCTGCATGATCGATGGGCCCGCGACGCGACCGCCGCCTAGCGTCACGCCGCCGATCCACTGCACGATGAAGGGCAGCGTCATCACGACGAGCAGGATGCGGGCGGAATGGATCAGCGCGATGATGCGGGCATCGCCGCCCTTCTCCTCGCCGACCGTGACCATCTCGATCAGGCCGCCCGGCATGCCCGAGAAGAAGGCGGTGACCGGGTCGAACCCCGCGACGCGGCGGAAATAGCTGACGCAGCACAGCCCGCAGGCGACCATGAACAGCACGAGCCCGGCAAGCGTCGGCAGCCAGTTCGGCAATTGCGAAACCACCTCCGGCTTGAACGAGGCGCCGAGCATCACGCCGATCACCGCCGTCATCGGCGGGCGGATCACGGCCGGCGCGGCGACGGGCAGGCTGATCAGCGCGGCGAAGGTGCAGAACACCATCGAGCCCAGCATCCAGGGCAGGGGCAGCCTGGCCTGCACGAAGAGCCAGCCGCCGAGCCCGCCGAGCGCCAGCGCCAGGGCAAAGCGGCGATAGGGAAAGCGGCTGGGAGCGAGCTGGCGCAATCCGCCGACGAAATCGTCGAGAAGGACTTTCATCGCGGCCGCCCGCCGCATTCGGCCGGGCGACACGGGCCGCCCGAACGCGCTTCTGCGTCAGGGCGGCAGGGATATGGGCGGTCTTGAAGCGTCAAGCGGCAGGTCCCTTTCGGGCTCGTCCTAGAATCTGTTCGCGCCATTGCACAGCCCATGCCGGGTATGCCGCCCCTGCGCGTCGCGCGGCCGGCACAATGCGGCCATGTGACTTTGTCATTGGCCGAATTGCCACGTTTCCTCAATGATTTGGCGTTAGGGATGAAATGCCGGGCCGATCATCGGCCGCCGACCATTGGTTGAGGGTGATGAGCGAGGAGCGGCAGTCCGCCCGGCACGACCGGTCGGCGTTTGAGGGCGATGCCCCGGCATGGCACGAGCTGGCCGCTTCCGTACCTCCCGAGCCCGGACCGTCCCGCTCCCTCCCGATCGTCGCGGCCGAACCGCCTGTCAGCGCGAGCCGGACCGGCTGGCTGGAGAACCGCCGGCAGCGCCTGCGCTATTGGTGGCGCGGGGCGAGCCCGAACCTGCGCGGCTCGGTCTTCATGTTCGCGGCGATGCTCGTCTATGCGGTGATGGTCGCCGGCATCAAGCATGTCGGGCAGGGCATCCCGCTCGTGCAGATCCTGCTGATCCGCCAGGTCATCATGACGGCGATCCTGCTCCTCTTCGCCGCCGGTAGCCTGCGCCAGGCCTTCCATACCGACCGGCTCGGACTCCAGGTTTTCCGCAGCGTCGTCACGCTGCTCTCGATGCTCTGCGGCTTTACCGCGGTCGTCAAAATCCCGCTCGCCCAAGCCACGGCGATCGGTTTCAGCCAGGTGCTCTTCGTAACCATCGCGGCGGTCCTCGTCCTCAAGGAGGTGGTCGACGGCCGGCGCTGGGCTGCGACCGTGATCGGCTTCGCCGGCGTGCTGATCATGCTGCGGCCGAGTTCGGAAGGGCTCGATATCTACGCCCTGCTCGCGGTCGCCGGCGCGGTCTGTGGCGCCGCGATCACCGTGAGCGTCCGCAAACTCGCGGCGAGCGAGCGCACCGACACGATCCTGCTCTATCAGGGCATCGTGCTGATCGTTCTGCTCGCCGTGCCGACCTGGGCCTGGTGGCAGACGCCGACGTCCAACCAATGGTTCTGGCTGATCACGCTCAGCCTGTTCGGCACGGCCGGGCAATGGCTGATCACCCGCGCCTATCAGGTCGGCGAGGCGGCGGCGCTGGCGCCACTGGATTTCAGCCGCCTGCTCTTGGCGAGCTTCACCGGCTTCGTCTTCTTCGCCGAAATCCCGGCGCTCACCACCTGGCTCGGCGCGGCCGTCGTTATCGGGGCGACGCTCTACACGATCCGCAAGAACGCCCGGACGAGCCCTCCGCCCGCGGCCGCCTGACCGCCCCGGGATTGCGCCGCTCCCCTCCCGGGCGCTATGAATCGGCGCACGCCTCTCCCGCGTGCGGCCGCCGGGCCTCGAGCCCGCGGCAAGACAGCCCGAGGCCGATCATGCGCATCGAAAACGATCCGAAGCTCGATTTCCGCGATGTCTTGATTCGCCCGAAGCGCTCGACGCTGGGCAGCCGTGCCGAGGTCGATGTCGAGCGCTCGTTCCGCTTCGCCCATACCGGTAAGGAGTGGACGGGCTTTCCGCTGATCGCCGCCAATATGGACGTGGTCGGCACCATGGCCATGGCCCGCGCGCTCCTGAAACACGGCGCCATGGTCGCCCTGCACAAGCATTACAGTGCCGAGGAACTGATCGCTTTCTTCCGCGAGCCGGGCTCTGCCAACGCCTTTTACTCGCTCGGCACCACCGAGTCCGACCATGACAAGCTGAAGGCCGTCCACGCCCAGTCGCCGATCACCAAGATCTGCCTCGACGTCGCCAACGGCTATACCGAGAAATTCGTCGACACGGTCAAGGCGACGCGCGCCGCCTTCCCGGATGCGGCGATCATGGCCGGCAATGTCGTGACCGGCGACATGACGGAGGCGCTGATCCTCGCCGGCGCGGACATCGTCAAGGTCGGCATCGGGCCGGGCTCGGTCTGCACCACCCGCAAGATGACCGGCGTCGGCTATCCCCAGCTCTCCGCCATCATCGAATGCGCGGATGCGGCCCATGGCCTGAAGGGCTTCGTCTGCGGCGATGGCGGCCTCACCGTGCCCGGCGATGTCGCCAAGGCCTATGGCGGCGGCGCCGATTTCGTGATGATGGGCGGCATGCTCGCCGGCCACGACGAATGCGAGGGCGAGATCCGCTACGAGGAGCACGACGGCGAGAAGGTGCCGGTGGCGATGACCTTCTACGGAATGTCCTCGGACACCGCGATGAACAAGTATTCCGGCGGCGTCGCCAAGTACCGCGCGTCCGAAGGCAAGACCGTCGAGGTGCCCTATCGCGGCCCGGTCGAGGGCACGATGCAGGAACTGATGGGCGGCGTGCGCTCGGCCATGACCTATATCGGCGCGGTTCGCCTGAAGGAGGTGCCCAAGCGCACCACCTTCATCATGGTCGGAAGCCAGCTCAACACCATTTTCGGCAACTGACGCGGATTGGCATTTCTGCCGCTACCGCTTTCGGTAGGCCTGTTGCATAGTCGGTTTTCAACGCAGAAAGCCGCTGACGGCTTCGGGGAGACGGATACATGACGTTCAGGATCTTGGGTGCGGCGGCTCTGCTCGCTGCGGGGGCTTCGATGGCGCAGGCGCAGCAGCTCGCGCCGAGCCCGACGCTGGACGCCGTCAAGGCGCGCGGCAATCTCGAATGCGGCGTGCATCTCGGCCTGCCCGGCTTCTCCTTCGCCAATGACAAGGGCGAGTGGAGCGGGCTCGACGTCGATTACTGCAAGGCGCTCGCCGCGGCCGTCCTCGGCGATGCCAACAAGGTGAAGTACACGCCGACCTCGGTGCAGCAGCGCTGGCCGATCCTGCAGTCCGGCCAGGTCGACGTGCTCTCGCGCAACTCGACCATCACCTTCTCGCGCAACGCGACGCTCGGCCTCAACTTCCAGGGCATCAATTTCTACGAGGGCCAGACCTTCATCGTCCGCAAGTCGGCCGGCGTGAAGGATGCCGCCGGCCTCGATGGCGCCTCTGTCTGCGTCGCCGCCGGCTCGACCGAGGAGAAGAACGCCGCCGACTGGTTCCGCGAGCGCAACCTCAAGACCACGATCACCAATTTCCAGAAGAACGACGACGCCATCGCGGCCTATGACGCCGGCCGTTGCGACGCCTATACCGCCGGCGTCGGCGCGCTCGCCGGCCAGCGCGCCAAGCTCAAGAACCCCGACGATCACGTCATCCTGACCCAGCCGATCTCGAACGATCCGCAGGGCCCGGTGACCCGCTGGGGCGACGAGCGCTGGCAGCTCATCGTGCGCTGGGTGCTGAACGGCACGATCGCGGCGGAGATGCTCGGCGTCACCTCCAAGAATGTCGACGAGATGAAGGCCAACTCGAAGAACACCGAAGTGCGCCGCCTGCTCGGCGCCGAGGGTGGCTTCGGCGCGATGATGGGGCTCTCGAACGACTGGATGTACAACGCCATCAAGCAGGTCGGGAATTACGGCGAAAGCTATGAGCGCACCGTCGGCATGGGTTCGCCGCTGAAGCTCGAGCGCGGCCAGAACCAGCTCTGGACCAAGGGCGGCCTGCTCTTCACCCCGCCCTTCCAGTGAGAGCGGGCTTCCCGGACGTCTGCGCTCGCCAATGAAGCGCAGCCGTCATTCCGGACAAGCCGCGTAGCGGCGCCGATCCGGAATCGATCGTAGCGCGCATGGCCCTACGATGGATTCCGGGTCTCCGCTTCGCTCCGCCCGGAACGACGGCTGGCTTTCCTCCCAGCCTCCTGCCGGAGGACCGCCTTTGGCCCAGGTTCTATCCTTCATCAACGACAAGCGCGTCCGGGACTGGTTCTACCAGATCGCCCTGATCCTGCTGCTCGTCGGCCTCACGGTGTTCTTCGTGCGCAATGCCTCGGAGAACATGGTCAAGGCCGGCATCGCCTCGGGCTTCGACTTCCTCTGGCGGACATCGGGCATCGAGGTGCCTTTCGTCCTGACCGGCTACACCCAGTCCGACAATATCCTCGCGCTGTTCTGGGTCGGCGTCGCCAACACCATGCTGGTGAGCGTGATCGCGATCGTGCTTGCGACGCTGCTCGGCTTCGCGCTGGGCATCGCGCGCCTGTCCTCGCACTGGCTGCTCTCGACCATCGCCGGGGCCTATATCGAGTTCGTCCGCAACATCCCGCTGCTGTTCTTCGTGCTGTTCTGGTATTTCGGCGTCATCGCCGCCCTGCCGCAGCCGCGCCAGAGCATCGGCCTGTTCGGCGTCGCCTTCCTCAACAACCGCGGCATCACCATTCCGCTGCCGGATGCGCCCGATAATTTCCGCTGGGCGGCGCTGGCGATCCTGGTGTCCTGGGTCGGCTACTGGCTGGCCAGCGCCTGGGCGCGCAAGCGCAAGGAACGGACCGGGCAGGACGCGCCGCTGCTTGCCATGGGTATCGGCCTGATCCTCGTGGTCCCGGCGCTCGCGATCGCCTGGGCCAGCCTCGCCACGCGCTGGGATATTCCGGTGCTGCGCGGTTTCAACTATCGCGGCGGCTTCGTCGTCATCCCTGAATTCGTCGCGTTGCTCGCCGCGCTCGTCACCTATACCGCCGGCTTCATCGCCGAGATCGTGCGCGGCGGCATCGAATCCGTGGCCAAGGGCCAGAGCGAGGCCGCTTCTGCATTGGGCCTCCGGCCCGGCCGCATCCTAAGCCTCGTCGTCATCCCGCAGGCCTTGCGCGTGATGACCCCGCCCTTGACCAACCAATATCTCAACGTGCTCAAGAACTCGTCCTTCGGCGCGGCCATCGCCTATCCCGACGTGGTCAGCCTGTTCATGGGCTCGGCGCTCAACAATACCGGCCAGGCGATCGAGATCATCGCCATGACGCTCGCGGTCTATCTCGTCATCGGCCTCGCCGTGTCGGCGCTGATGAACTGGTACAATGCCCGCATCGCCCTGGTGACGCGATGACCCGCACCTCCTCCCGCTCCCTCTGGCGCGAGCGCCTGTTCGGCACGCCTTTCACCGGCTTCACCAGCGTGGTGCTGGTCGTGCTGATCGCCTGGATCGCCATTCCGCTGATCCGCTGGGCCGTAATCGACGCGACCTGGGTCGGCTCGACGCGGGCCGACTGCGTGCCCGGCGGTGCCTGCTGGGTCTTCATCCGCGCGCGCTTCGGCCAATTCATGTACGGGCTCTACCCCGTCGATCAGCGCTGGCGTGTCGATATCGCCGGCATCGCCTTCGTGCTGGGCATCGCCTCGGTCGTCCTGGCGCCGCAGCGCCTCCGGCTGAAGCTCGCGCTGGCGATGCTCGTCATCCTGCCGCCGCTCGGCATCTGGCTGCTCTCCGGCGGCTTCGGCCTGACTTACGTCGAGACGCGCGACTGGGGCGGGCTGATGCTCACACTGTTCATCTCGATCTATTCGAGCCTGATCGCGATCCCGCTCGGCATTCTCTTCGCTCTCGGCCGGCAGTCGGAACTCAGGATCATCCGGCTGATCAGCGTGATCTTCATCGAGTTCTGGCGCGGCGTGCCGATCATCGCGGTGATCTTCCTGGCCTCGCTCCTGCTGCCCTTGATCCTGCCCGGCGGCATCGGCATCGACCGATTAGCGCGCGCCGTGATCGGGCTCGGCTTCGTCATCGCTGCCTATATGGCGGAAGCGGTGCGGGGCGGCCTGCAGGCCCTGCCCAGGGGCCAGCGCGAGGCCGCGACCGCGCTCGGCCTCCCCTACTGGAAGGCGACGGGGCTGATCGTCCTGCCGCAGGCCTTGCGCATCTCGCTGCCGGCGATGACCAACGAATTCATCGCCCTGATCAAGAACACCACGCTGGTCCTAGTCGTCTCGATCCTCGACCTGCTCGGCATCGCACAGGCCTCGCTTGCCGATCCCAACTGGGTCGGCATGAACATGGAGGCCTATGCCTTCTCGGGCGCGATCTACTGGCTGATCTGCTTCGCTCTCTCGCGTTGGAGTCGCTCGCTGGAGAAGAAGCGGCGATTGTGAGCATCCCCACGGCCGTCATCCTCGGGCGAAGCGAAGCGTAGACCCGAGAATCAGGCAGGATGAGGCTCACGGAGCCCCTTCCGGCAGAGGATGTTCGGGACGAGCCCAAACATGACGCACCCTTCACGCAGACAACAAAAAACCGGCCTTTCGGCCGGTTTTCTAATTCGTGCTCCGAAACCCGATCAGGCCCGGACCTTGCTCCGGTCGCGACGGCGGTCGGCGGCGGGCTGATAGGCGATGCGGGCATGGTGGCTGCAATAGGGCAGCCCGGTCTGCGAGCGGGCGCCGCAGAAGCGGAATTCCGGCGTCGTCGGGTCGCCCATCGGCCAGCGGCACATATATTCGCGCAGGTCCATGATGGTGACGCGCTCGGAGAACGGGATCACCACGTCCTCTGATTGCGAGGGCACGGCTTCGACCTCGATCTCCGCCTCGGGGGCGAAGTCCGGCGCCAGCGCGTGGGCGCCGCGCGTCGGGGCGGGCGTTGCCATCGGATGGCTCGGCGAGCGGGCCGGCGCCTTGCGCGGGGCGCTGTTGCGCGGCGCGGCAGGCTGCGCCGCGCTCTTGGCCCGGCCCGAAAGGCCGAGACGGTGGACCTTGCCGATCACCGCATTGCGCGTGACGTTACCCAGCTCGGCGGCGATCTGGCTGGCGCTCAGCCCGTCGCTCCAGAGCTTCTTGAGCTGCTCGACGCGCTCTTCCGTCCATGCTCCGGCTTCGTTCATCCGCATCACCTGTCTTGTCCGGCCGGCCCCTCGCGGGTCCTGCCTTTAAGGGCGCTTCGTGACGGAATCCGGGACCGGCGGCTTGTGTCGCTGGGACAAAGCCGTTGCTGCCGCAACAGACGGTACAGGAGGCGCCGCACGAAATGTCGTATCTGACGAAGCCGAGCATACAAGCTGCGGTGACTCGCGAACAAGAGTCGCCGAATCCGAATTGGGCTTTTCCCCAGGCGATTCGCGATTGAGCCGTCAAGCGAATCCTTTCGGCAACACTGCCCCAGCGGCATTCAATTGACAGTCGCGGCCGCCTTAAGCATATTTATCCACAAGGTGACGCCGCCCATGCTCGGGCGGCGCTTATGTTTGGCGGATCAAGGTCCCGACGATGCGGATGACGGCGCGACGAGAGGTCAGGAGCTGGGTGCGACGATAACGTCGCCGCCGGGTCGTATCATGGCTGCATCATGCAGCGTCCATCCCCGGATCGTCGTTCTCCGTCCAGCGCCAATCCGATCTCACCCCGTCCCCCTCGCGAGGATCTTCGCCCCATGGCTCCCGCCCCTGTTTCCGCCAGCCAGTCCGTGCTTGTCCCGACCTATGCCCGTGCCCCCGTCGCCTTCGAGCGCGGCGAAGGCCCTTGGGCGATCACGGCGGACGGCACCCGCTATCTCGATTTCGGCGCCGGCATCGCGGTCAATGCGCTCGGCCACGCCCATCCGCATCTCGTCAAGACGCTGACCGAGCAGGCCGGCAAGATCTGGCACACCTCCAACCTCTATGGCGCGCCCGATGGCGAGCGGCTGGCTCGCCGGCTCTGCGAGGCGACCTTCGCCGAACGCGTCTTCTTCACCAATTCGGGCGCCGAGGCGAACGAGTGCGCCATCAAGATGGCGCGGAAGTATCATGCGGCGAAGGGCCATCCCGAGCGCTACCGCATCATCACCTTCGAAGGCGCCTTCCACGGCCGGACGCTGGCGACCATCGCTGCCGGCGGCCAGCAGAAATATATCGACGGCTTCGGCCCCAAGGTCGACGGGTTCGACCAGGTGCCCTTCGACGACGAGAAGGCGCTGCGCGCCGCGATCACGCCGGAAACCGCCGCGCTGATGATCGAGCCGATCCAGGGCGAGGGCGGCCTGCGCTCCGTCCCGGCCCGTTTCCTCAAGCTGCTGCGCGATCTCTGCGACGAGCACGGCCTGATGCTGATCTTCGACGAGATTCAGACCGGCGTCGGCCGCACCGGTAAGTTCTTCGCCCATGAGAAATACGGCGTGACGCCCGACATCATGTCGATCGCCAAGGGCATCGGCGGCGGCTTCCCGATGGGCGCCTGCCTCGCGACGGAAGAGGCGGCATCGGGCATGACGCTCGGCACGCACGGCACCACCTTCGGCGGCAACCCGCTCGCCATGGCGGTCGGTAATGCCGTGCTCGACGTGGTGTTGGCGCCCGGCTTCATCGAGAATGTCGGTCAGATCGCTCTTCGCCTGAAGCAGTCGCTGGCCGAGCTCAAGGACAAGCATCCCGATGTTATCGCCGAGATTCGCGGCGAGGGCCTGATGCTCGGCCTCAAGCTGCACACGCTCAACACCGACTTCGTCAACGAAGCCCGCGCCCACGGCCTGCTCGTGGTCGGTGCCGGCGACAATGTCGTGCGTCTGCTGCCGCCGCTGATCATCACCGAGGCCGATGTGGCCGAGGCGGTGTCGCGTCTCGACAAGACGGCGTCTGCCGTCGAGGCCACGCTGAAGCGCCCGGCTGCCGAATAAGTTCACCCGCAAGACCCACACCAGCGAAGCGAAGGAAGCGCCCGTGACGCGCCATTTCCTCGATCTCTCCGATTTCTCCGGCAGCGAGCTGCGCGCGATCCTGCGCACGGGCGAGGAGATCAAGGCGCGACGCCGTACCCCCGCCGCTGCCGGCGACCGTCTGCTCGAGGGCAAGGTCGTCGCGACCATCTTCGAGCAGCCGTCCTTGCGCACGCGCGTCTCCTTCGATGTCGGCATCCGCGAGCTCGGGGGATCGCCGATGATGGTCGCCGGCCATGAGATCGAGCTCGGCGAGCGCGAGACCATCGCCGACACCGCCCGCGTGCTGTCGCGCTATGTCGACGCGATCATGATCCGCATCCTCGATCACGATTCGCTGGTCGAGATGGCGAAATACGCCACCGTCCCGGTGATCAACGGCCTGACCAAGCGCCAGCATCCATGCCAGGTCATGGCCGATGTCATGACCTTCGAGCAGCGCAAGGGCGCGATCGAGGGCAAGCGCATCGCCTGGACCGGCGACACCAACAACGTGCTGACCTCCTGGGTCCATGCCGCCGGCCGGCTCGATTTCGAGTTGGCCGTCGCGACGCCCGAGGAACTGGCC
Organism: Allobosea sp. ASV33; assembly: GCF_016428755.1. Taxonomy (GTDB): domain Bacteria; phylum Pseudomonadota; class Alphaproteobacteria; order Rhizobiales; family Beijerinckiaceae; genus Allobosea. The sequence continues at coordinate 9,795 of NZ_JAELTI010000023.1, read as the reverse complement.
CCCCCGCCGGCCCTGATCGCCTGGGCCAAAAAACAGGGCGCCAAGATCAAGCTCACCAACCATCCCGAGGAAGCGGTCGAAGGCGCCGATTGCGTCATCACCGATTGCTGGGTCTCGATGGGCGACGACGACGAGGGCACCCGCCACAACCTGCTGCGGCCCTATCAGGTCGATGACCGGCTGATGGAGCGCGCCGAGAAGGACGCGATCTTCATGCATTGCCTGCCGGCCTCGCGCGGCGAGGAGGTCACGGACGCGATCATGGACGGTCCGCAATCGGCCGTTTTCGACGAGGCCGAGAACCGCCTGCACGCGCAGAAGGGCATTCTGGCCTGGTGCTTCGGCGGAGTGGCGGCCTGATGGCCGTGGACGACACCATCGGCGCCGCCGGGCTCGACGATCGGGTCATTCCCTTCGCCGTGCCCGATCTCGACGTGCGCGGCCGCGTCGTGCGGCTGGGTGCGTCGATCGACACGATCCTCGATCGCCACGGCTATCCCGAGCCCGTCTCGCGCGTGCTCGGCGAAGCGGCTGCGCTTACCGTGCTGCTCGGCACGGCGCTCAAGTTCGAGGGCCGCTTCCAGCTCCAGACCAAGAGCGACGGCGCCATCCCGATGATGGTCGTCGATTTCAACGCGCCCGACAATTTCCGGGCCGTCGCCCATATCGACGAGGCCAAGCTCGCCGAGGCGATCGCGCTCGACAAGGTGTCGACCGGCGCGTTGCTCGGCGAGGGCCATCTCGCCATGACCGTCGACCAGGGCTCGGCCACGACGCGCTACCAGGGCATCGTCGCCTTGCAGGGCCAAAGCCTGGAAGAGGCGGCGCATCAGTATTTCCGCCAGTCCGAGCAGATCCCGACGCGGGTTCGCCTCGGCGTCGGCACCGTCACCACCGGCGGGCGACCGCAATGGCGGGCCGGCGGCATCCTCGTGCAGTTCATGCCGCATTCGCCGGATCGCCTGCGCGCGGCCGACATCCATCCCGGCGACGCGCCCGAAGGCCATGAGATTCTCGCCGGAACCGATCCGGACGGCATCGCGGACGATGCCTGGATGGAGGCGCGCTCGCTGGTCGAGACGGTCGAGGATCACGAACTGCTCGACCCGACGCTGGAAAGCGAGCGCCTGCTTTACCGCCTGTTCCACGAGCGCGGCGCCCGCGTCTTTGAGCCGGTTAGCGTGCATGAGGCCTGCCGCTGCTCGCGCGAACGCGTGCTCTCGATGCTGCGCGGCTTCGCGCCGGAGGATCGCAAGGCGATGATCGCCGATGACGGCAAGCTCGGCGTCACCTGCGAATTCTGCTCGCGGCGCTATTCCTTCGACCCGGCAGAGGTCGAAGAGGGGCAGGCGGCGGGCGAGTAAGCTCCTCCGTCATTCTCGGGCGCCGCGAAGTGGCGACCCGGGAATCTCATGCCAGAAAGGCGCGGGAGCCTCCCTCGTCAAGAGATGCTCGGGTCAAGCCCGAGCATGACGCTTGAAGCTACCCCGCCTGGCACTCCGCTATCAGCTTGCGCATGAAGGCCTCGCCTGCCGCCAATTGCTCCAGCGTGATGTACTCGTCCGGCTGATGCGCCTGGTCGATTGAGCCGGGGCCGCAGACCACGGTCGGAAGCCCCGCCTGCTGGAAATGCCCGGCCTCGGTCGCATAGGCGACGGCGATCGTGTGGTTGCGGCCGGAGAGCCGCATGGCGAGCCGCTCGGCCTCCGAGCCCGGATCGGGCGCCAGACCCGGCACGTCCGAAGTCATCTGCGTCTCGATCGCGGAACTCGGCGCGGTCGAACGCATCCGCGCCAGAACCTTGTCGGCCGTCTCGGCGAAACGAGCCGGGCCGGCCTCGGGGTCGGAGCTCGGAACCGTCCGGATCTCCCAGAGGAGTTCGCTGCGATCGGCCAGGATGTTGCGGGCGATGCCGCCATGGAAGGTGCCGATATGGATGGTGTCATAGGGCGGATCGAAGCGACCGCTCGGGTCCGGACGTGTCTTGGCATCCTCGGCCATATGGTCGAGTTCGGCGGCGAGCAGGGCGCCGGCATGGACGGCGCTGGCGCCGAGCTGCGGCTTGGAGGAATGGGCCGCGAAGCCCTTCACCACCGTCTGGAAGGTCCGCACGCCCTTATGCGCGTCGCAGATGTCGAGCATGGTCGGCTCGCCGACGATGACGGCGCGGGGCCGCGGCAGCGTCTTGCCCATGGCGGCGATGCCGTCGACCACGCCGAGGCAGGTCACCTCCTCGTCATAGGACAGGAAGAGATGGATCGGCGTCTTGAGATTGGCCGCCAGAAAATCCGGCACCAGGGCGAGCCCCAACGCGAGGAACGCCTTCATGTCGACGGCGCCGCGGCCATAGGCCTTGCCATCCTCGACATGCAGCGTGAACGGGTCGCGGCTCCAGGCCTGGCCGGCCACCGGCACCACGTCCGTATGGCCGGATAGAACGATGCCGCCGCGATCCTGCGGGCCGACGGTGGCGAACAGCGCTGTCTTGTCGCCGGTCTCATTGGGGAAGCGCACGGAGGAGACGCCCCAGCCGGCGAGGTAATCCTCGACGAAGTCGATCAGCGGCAGGTTGGACTTGTCGCTCACGGTGTCGAAGGCGACGAGGCGGGCGAGCATTTCGAGCGGCGTGTAGCGCTGCCCGGCTTGAACGGAGGCGGTCAATGCAGAACCTTCTTCACATAGGGGGAATCGAGCGGGAAGAGCGGCACCTCGACATCGAAGATCGTGCCGCTCTCATCCTGCATGGCGTAGAAACCGTGCATCGAACCATCCGGCGTCGTCAGCGGGCAGCCCGAGGTGTAGTTGAAGCTCTCGCCCGGCCGCAGCACCGGCTGCTTGCCGACGACGCCCTCGCCGCGGACTTCATGAACCTCGCCGCGCCCGTCGGTGATGAACCAGTGCCGGGTCATCAACTGCACGGTCTGTGTCGAGAGATTCACGATCTCGATCTGATAGGCCCAGAAATAGCGGCCCTGCGCATGCGAGGATTCCGCATCCATGAAACGCGGCGCCACGGTGACACGCACGCCATGCGTCTGGGCCTGGTACATCGAAGGCTCCGCCTTGGCCGGTCGCGGCTTTGCCGCTGTGATGTGTTATCGGCCAGCCGGCGCCAGCGTCAATGTGGTGGCGGGCCATTCTGGCGTGGACAACCCCTCGGCGTGCGCATGCCCTGCTGCCGGCATGCTTGGCCTCGGGAGCCCGCTTCGCTAGCTATGATCGATTATCCCCAGCGGAACGCGCATGCTGACCTTCAAGCCCGGCATCCAGCCCGACAGCTCCATCCGCGCCTTCATCGAGGCGGGAGCGATCACGCTCGCCCGGCCCCCGGCCGAGGGGCAGATCCAGCCCGCGAGCCTCGATCTGCGCCTGGGCGCGCGGGCCTATCGCGTCCGTGCCTCGTTCCTGCCCGGTCCCGACCGCACGGTGCATAGCCGCATCGAGGACCTCTCGCTGCACGAGATCGACCTGACGCAGGGCGCGGTGCTCGAGACCGATTGCGTCTATATCGCCGAACTGATGGAAGGGCTGCGCCTGCCCAAGGGTCTGCGCGCCGCTGCCAATCCGAAGAGCTCGACCGGCCGGCTCGACGTCTTCACCCGCGTCATCACCGATCGCGCCCGCGAGTTCGATCTGGTCGAGGACGGTTATGAAGGGCCGCTCTTCATCGAGATCTCGCCGCGCACCTTCCCGGTTCTGGTCCGCTCCGGCTCGCGCCTCTCGCAGATCCGCTTCCGCGCCGGCGAGACCCGGCTCGACGACCGCGCGCTCGGCGAAATCCACCAGCGCGAGACGCTGGTCAGCGCGGCCGAGCCCTCCTTCCAGGGCGGCGTCGCCGTCAGCGTTGATCTCTCGGGCTTCGACGGCCTGCTCGGCTACCGCGGCAAGCATCACACGGCGCTGATCGATGTCGACCGCGTCGGTGCCTATCGCCCCGCCGATTTCTGGGAGCCGATCCATGACGACGGCTCGGGCAGCATGATCCTCGATCCCGGCCAGTTCTACATTCTCGCCTCCAAGGAGGCGGTGCATGTTCCGCCGGACTACGCTGCCGAGATGACGCCGTTCGATGCGCTGGTCGGCGAGTTCCGCGTGCATTATGCCGGCTTTTTCGATCCCGGTTTCGGCCATCGCGCCGCCGGCGGTCAGGGCGCCCGCGCCGTACTCGAGGTCCGCTCCCGCGACGTGCCCTTCATCATCGAGGACGGCCAGATCGTCGGCCGCCTGGTCTATGAGAGCATGGCGGCCCGCCCCGATGCGCTCTACGGCGCCGACCTGAAGTCGAACTACCAGGGCCAGGCCCTGAAGCTCTCCAAGCACTTCAAGAGCTAGGCAGACGCCCGCTCCGGCCTTCCCGCAATCGGTGGGGCGGCTCGCGATTCCCGGATGACACCCGCCTTCGGACCCGCTATGAACGCGGGCCTGCCGCGCGTTGCTTTGCAGCGTGAAGGGCATGCGGGCGTAGTTCAGTGGTAGAACGTCAGCTTCCCAAGCTGAATGTCGTCGGTTCGATCCCGATCGCCCGCTCCAAAAATCTCTTGGAACGTCAGCCCGTTACGATGGCCCGCCATCAAGCGCGCGTTCCCCGCTTCCCCAATCCCTGTTCAGGGGTTGTTCGGCTCGCCGCGCAGTGCGGTCTTCCTCCTATTGCCGATTGCGGCGCGTGAAGATCGGCGCCGTCGGTTTGGCCAGGGCATGGCCGATCACGCTGCGAACCATGTCCATCTCGGCGCCAGGACCATCAACGACCGTCGGCCCTTGGAACGCACCAAGGATCGCGAGAAAATCGCGAGAGTCTCAAGGGGCGATTGTGGAATGCCTGGCGTTATGCTGCTGTGAAACGAGGCGCGGTCAGGCGAAGGAGCTGGATCCGTGCCATTGGCTCCCTGCACGTCAGGTGCATGGGTAGGGTGGGTTCGGCAGCGATATGCCTATCGACGGCGTTGAAGAGAGCGAAATCGCATCGGCGCTCGACAATCTGTTGAATGCGCCGGGCACTCGGATTTCAGCACGAGGCGCGCGCTTCCTCCGCTATGTCGTCGAAAAGGCCATCGCGGGACAAAGCGCCCAACTAAAGGCCTATACGATCGCTGTGGACGTCTTTGGCAGGGGTGTCGATTTCGACCCCGCCAAGGATGCCGTCGTTCGCAACGAGGCAACCCGCCTGCGTTCGGCGCTGGCGCTTTACTACGCTGTTGATGGCGCCGCCGAGAGCGTGACGATCCAGCTGCCCGTTGGCGGATACGGACCGCGCTTCGCCCGGCGCCCGGGAAAAGTGGCGGGGTCTTCGGGCAGCGACGAGACATTGGTCCGGGCGGGGCTTCGCCCGATCGCCGCGCCGGCGCAGCCGGGAGAAGCCCGGCCAGGCCCCGAGCACAGGATCCCGATCATCGTGATCAGGGCAGCGGCCGGCGGGACACCTAGCGAGGCATCTTCTCGCATGATCCGCTCGGTCGTTGCTGCTCTCGTTCCCTATCACGGCCTGCGGATCGCCGGTCTCGAGCCTCATAAATCGTTCGAGGATCTCGTCGCGTCGCTGCGTCCCGGCGGGGCGGGCAGCATCTATGTCCTCGACATTGCCGCCGACGTCGAGGATCGCGTGCTGCGATGCCAATGGATGCTGAGCGAGCACCGGTCGGGTCTCATTCTGGCGTCGCGCGAGAAAATCGAATCCGCCGGAGCGTCCTCGATGATGGCGGCGGAGAAGATCGTCGGCGAAGACGTCGCGCGGGCGATCGGGCAGCGCTGGGGCATCGTCAACGTGAACGAGCGCAAGCTCCATCCGGACAAGCACCAGGATGCCTATAGCTGTGTCGTGCACGCCGTCACTTACCTGGCGAACCTCGACGATACGGAGCAGAAGGATATCCGGACATGCCTCGAGGCCGCGGTCAGGGCGGAGCCGTTCTATTCGGACGCTTGGGCGATGCTGTCCTATATCCAGATGAACGAGATTCGCGGTCTCTACGCCCGGCCGGCCGAGAGCGGCAGGATCCTGCAGGAAGCTCTGGACATGGCCGACGAGGCCATTCGCGTCGCGCCGCACTCGGCTCTGGCTCATAGCATGCGCTCGACGGTGCTGTTCGCCATGGGGAAGTTCGAGGAATTCGAAAGGGCCGGGCGCCGGGCCATAACCCTGAACCCGGGATCCGGCGAGCATCAATTGACGCTAGGCAATCGGCTCTATGTCATGGGGCGCTATGCGGAGGGAGCCGAACTCGTGCGGCTTGCGAACGTGCGCGAGCACTACCATCCGGCGATGTCATACGGTGTCCCGATCCTGGAGCTCTATCGCCAGCGCGACTACGAGGGCGCCTTGTGGCTGGCCTCGAACCTCAGCATCGATGAGAAGTATTATTTCATGCATGTGATGCTGGCCGCTGTCTGCGGGCAGCTCGGCGCCACAGCCAAAGCAGAGACGCATCTTCAAATCCTGCGCCGTTTGAGGCCCCACTACGCCACCGAATTCTATTTGGATTGGCGCGGGCGCAAGTTCCAGGAAGATTACATCGCCCATATCGTGGAGGGCCTGGACAAGGCCGGGTTCGCGGTGACCGATACTCGCATCGACTCCTGAAAGAGCCGGATAGCCACGAATCCCGGTATCTCGGGGCCGGAATCCAGAAAGCGCATTCCGTCAAGGGGAGTCAGGAGCAGAGACTGTCGCTGCTCTGGTCAGGCGTTCAAACCGTGATCAGTTCCGTCGAGGGTCGCGTTTTGACAGCAGCGACCAGCGGAGACGGAACATGCTCGATCACGGCATCAAAGGTAAGACGGTTCTCATTGCTGGCGGGGCGAAGAACCTCGGCGGGCTGCTGGCCCGTGATCTGGCCGAGCATGGCGCAAGGGCCGTGGCGATCCACTACAACACGAGCGCGACCAAACCCGCGGCGGATGATACGGTTGCGGCGATCAAGGCCGCCGGTGCGTGGGCCGTCGCGCTTCAGGCCGACCTGACCACGGCCGTTGCCGTCGAAAAGCTCTTCGCAGACACAATCGCTGCCGTCGGCAAGCCGGACATCGCCATCAACACGGTCGGCAAGGTTCTGAAGAAGCCCTTCGTCGAGATCACCGAGGCCGAATACGACGAAATGACGGCGGTGAACTCGAAATCCGCCTTCTTCTTCCTCAAGGAGGCCGGCAAGCACGTCAACGACAACGGCAAGATCTGCACGCTCGTGACCTCGTTGCTTGGCGCCTACACGCCCTTCTATGCCGCCTATGCCGGCACGAAGGCGCCGGTCGAGCATTTCACCCGCGCCGCTTCGAAGGAGTTCGGCGAGCGGGGCATCTCGGTGACCGCCATCGGCCCGGGCCCGATGGACACGCCGTTCTTCTACCCGGCGGAAGGCGCTGACGCTCAAGCCTATCACAAGGCGGCGGCAGCTCTGTCGAAGTTCACCAGGACAGGCCTCACCGACATCGAGGACATCGTCCCCTTCATCCGCTTTCTCGTCTCGGATGGCTGGTGGATGACCGGGCAGACCATCCTCGTCAACGGCGGCTACACCACCAAGTGAGGGCGTTCGGCTGCTATCTGGGACCAACAATCGATACAGATAAGCCGCCCTTTATATTGACGATTAACTATTGAACTTCAAATTATGAAGCCGGTAGCGTCGATTCGCTTGAAGCAGGATTGTCCGTGGAGCCACCGCCACGCGATGAATCGGACGATCAAGGGTGACATCACGGCCGGGGGGCTGGAAAACGTGTCGAGACGGACCACCACGAACCCTATCGCTTCCGGCTTCCGCGGCCAGCCGCTGCTTTTGTCGACGGCGATCGCCGCATTGCTCTGCGCTGCCGGCTTCCCGGCGCGCGCGCAATCGGTCACCGGTAGCGGCGACCTGAACCCGGGCCCGGCTCAGACACCGAACTGGGCCGTCGGCGGGGATCTTCTCGTCGGCGATACCGGCATCGGACAGCTCAACATCACGGCCGGCGGAACCGTGACCAATGATCTCGGCACGATCGGCAATAATGTGGCCGGGAATGGCACCGTCACCGTTTCAGGCATCGACGGCAGCGGCAATGCATCGACCTGGACCAATAACGGCGACCTCGTCGTCGGGCAGTCCGGCACCGGCTTGCTGACCATCCTCGATGGCGGCAAAGTCAGCAGCCTGAACGGCTATATCGCCAGCGATCTCGGCAGCCAGGGTACGGTCACGGTCTCGGGCGTCGGCAGCAACGGCAGCGCTTCAACCTGGACCAACGCCGGTAGTCTTTTGATTGGTAGCAATGGTGTCGGCGCGCTGAACATTCTTGCCGGGGGCAGGGTCTCTAGCGCGACCAGCTATATCGGTGGTGATACCCTGGGAATCGGCAGCGCCCTGGTCAGCGGGATCGGCTCGTCCTGGCAGAATAGCGGGCGACTGAGCGTCGGCACGTACGGCGCCGGAAATCTGCGTGTCGAGGGCGGCGCGACGATTTCGAGCGCGGATGGCATCGTCGGCGATGGGGCGGTGGGTGATGCCGTCCTGACCGGCCCGGGCACAACCTGGACGAATGCGGGGCAATTTAGCGTCGGCAGCTTTGGCGTCGGCACTTTGCGCATTGAAAACGGCGCCAGTGTCCGCAGCAATCAGGGCTATATCGGAGCCAGCAGCACCGGCAGCGTGAACGTGACCGGCGTGGGGTCAAGCTGGGTGATGGCGCCGTACAGCCTGACCATCGCCAACTTCGGCACCGGCACGCTGACGGTGGATGGTGGACTGGTTAGGGCCGAAGGCGGCGTCCTGATCGGCATGAATTCGGGCGCGAGCGGGAACGTGACCCTGGTGGATATCGGGGGCAGCCGCGGCGTTCTCGAAACCAGTGGGATCCGGGGCGGCGACGGCACGGCAATCGTCACCTTCGACGGCGGCTTGCTGCGCGCCACATCGGACAACCCCACCTTCTTTAGGGGCTTCGACACGCGCACCATCTTCATCACCGGGAATGGCGCCGTCATCGACACGGATGGCCATGATATCGGCATCTCTCCTACCTTCACCGGCGCGGGCGCGCTGATCAAGGATGGCCTGGGCAAGGTGACGCTGACCGGCAACAGCGGCGCGACCTATACCGGTGCCGGCAGCGTATTGGCCGGCACGCTCGCGGTGAACGGGGTCCTCGGCGGGACGATGGAGGTCATCGGCGGTCGCCTCCAGGGCATCGGCACGGTCGGCTCGACGATCAATCAGCCGGGCGGCACGATCGCACCAGGCAATTCGATCGGTACGTTGACCATCAACGGCAATTATCTCGGCAATGGCGGCCGGCTCGAAATCGAAACCGTGCTCGGTGGCGATGCCTCGCCGTCCGACCGCCTCGTCATCACCGGCAACACAGCGGGCTCGACCCCCGTGACGGTGCTGAATCAGGGCGGCGGCGGCGCACCGACGATCGAAGGCATCAAGATCATCACCGTCGGCGGAGCCTCGAACGGCGTCTTCACGCTCCAGGGCAATTATGTCTTCCAGGGTCAGCAGGCCGTCGTCGCCGGCGCCTATGCCTATACCCTGCAGAAGAACGGCATCAGCACGCCGAACGATGGCGCTTGGTACTTGCGTTCGGCCTATATCGAGCCGTCCACTCCGGCCACTCCATCGACACCGTCCTCTACACCGACCGTCACAGGCCCGATCTACCAGCCCGGAGCCCCCGTCTACGAAGCCTATGGCCAGGTCCTGCAGAGTCTGAACGAGTTGCAGACCCTGCGCCAGCGCGTCGGCGAGCGCTTCGACGGCAGAGCTGACGACGCCGCGAACGCGGCGGGCCGTGCGATCTGGGCCCGCATCGATGCGGCCC
>NZ_JAELTI010000229.1 GCF_016428755.1 Allobosea sp. ASV33 | reverse complement strand
CCCCCCCCCCCCCCCCCCCCCCCCCCCCCCCCCCCCCCCCCCCCCCCCCCCCCCCCCCCCCCCCCCCCCCCCCCTCTTTTCACGCAGAAGACGCCATCCGAGATCGCGCCTAGAGTCTCGTGGGCTCGGAGATGTGTATAAGAGACAGGATCGAGGGCAGCAGCAGCGGGGTTGCGAGCGCCGCCGCCAGCACGCCGACCTGCCAGCCGAGCCCGTCATAAACGACGATGCGCATGCCGTCGCCGATGCCGCTGTCTCTTATACACATCTGACGCTGCCGACGATTAACCTTCGGTGTAGATCTCGGTGGGCGCCGTGTCATGGAAAGGGGGGGGGGGGGGGGGGGGGGGGGGGGGGGGGGGGGGGGGGGGGGGGGGGGGGGGGGGGGGGGGGGGGGGG
>NZ_JAELTI010000228.1 GCF_016428755.1 Allobosea sp. ASV33 | reverse complement strand
CCCCCACCTGCCCCCCCCCCACCCGCCACTCTTCCCTCCACACCTCCCCGACCACCCCAAGACAACCCCCGCTTTTTAATGCTCCTGCGACCACCGAGTTCTTCACCGAAGGTTAATCGTCGGCAGCGTCAGTTGTGTATTTGAGTCAGCATCGGCGATCGGCACGCAGGCGCAAGCTAGCGGCGAGGAGAGTGTCGCGATCGGTGCCGGTGCCACCACCACGCGTCCGCGGCAGGTCGCGATCGTCTTCACTGTCTCGTATACACATCTCCGAGCCCACGAGACTCAAGGAGCGATCGCGTAGGGCGTGTGTTGCGAGCAGCTGCCGTGGGGGGGGGGGGGGGGGGGGGGGGGGGGGGGGGGGGGGGGCGGGGGGGGGGGGGGGGGGGGGGGGGGGGGG
>NZ_JAELTI010000227.1 GCF_016428755.1 Allobosea sp. ASV33 | reverse complement strand
CCCCCCCCCCCCCCCCCCCCCCCCCCCCCCCCCCCCCCCCCCCCCCCCCCCCCCCCCCCCCCCCCCCCCCCCCCTAATTTTCAAGCTGCAGACGGCATACCCCCCCCCCCCCACCCCCCCCCGCCCCCCCCCCCCCCCCCCCCCCCCCCGAGTTGGCTAATCAAAAATTGGTAGATTCAGCCGAATATCGTCACCCGAAACGGGGAAAGACCGCACGAAAATGGCCACGGGCGAGAGCGCAACCAACATCCCTGTCTCTTATACACATCTGACGCTGCCGACGATTAACCTTCGGTGTAGATCTCGGGGGTGGCCGTATCAGTAAGAGAGGGGGGGGGGGGGGGGGGGGGGGGGGGGGGGGGGGGGGGGGGGGGGGGGGGGGGGGGGGGGGGGGGGGGGG
>NZ_JAELTI010000226.1 GCF_016428755.1 Allobosea sp. ASV33 | reverse complement strand
GCGTCGCTTTATCGAAGGCATCTTTCTGGGCCTCGGTACCGGCTATTACGTCCACACCCAGTTCGACTGGGATCGGGGCGCGGTGCGCACCGCAGGTGCTGGACTTCTGCTCGAGGGTCAGCAGCGATTTACGGCGCTTCGCGACTTCGTGGCCGGTGAGCTGTCGATCTTCGACGGGTTCACCTATGCGAGCTTGTCGCTGGCGGACAAGCGTCGCCGGTTCCTGCGTGTGACTTTCCCGAGCATCGAAGTCCGCCCGGATGCTGAGGAGGCGGAACTTCGCGAGCTCTATGATCGCTTGGCCTTCGGTGGTGTGCCCCACAAGCCGAGCGAGCGCGCCGTGATCTCGGGGGAGGCAGCATGATCACGCCGGCAACCTGGACCGACATCACCTCCTACC
>NZ_JAELTI010000225.1 GCF_016428755.1 Allobosea sp. ASV33 | reverse complement strand
CCCCCCCCCCCCCCCCCCCCCCCCCCCCCCCCCCCCCCCCCCCCCCCCCCCCCCCCCCCCCCCCCCCCCCCTTTTATAACGATACGGCGACCACCGAGAACTACACCGAAGGTTAATCGTCGGCAGCGTCAGATGTGTATAAGAGACAGCTCTCCCGAGGTCCGCGCGCTGCTCGACCTGGACAAGAAGGAGGTCTCGCCGCCGGAGCTGATGACGGCGATCCTGAAGGCGCGCGTCGACGGGATCGGGGGAACCGCCTTGAAGCTGCCTTTGTGGGGACTGTCTCTTATACACATCTCCGAGCCCACGAGACTCTAGGCGCGATCTCGTATGACGTCGTGTGCTGGAAGAGGGGGGGGGGGGGGGGGGGGGGGGGGGGGGGGGGGGGGGGGGGGGGGGG
>NZ_JAELTI010000224.1 GCF_016428755.1 Allobosea sp. ASV33 | reverse complement strand
CCCCCCCCCCCCCCCCCCCCCCAGCCGCCCGCCGCCCCCCCCCACCCCCACCCCCCCCACCACCACCCTATGGTTTTTAATGATCCGGAGACCACCGAGATCTACACCGAAGGTTAATCGTCGGCAGCGTCAGATGTGTATAAGAGACAGATAAGGATCGATCCCGAGCATCGCCTGCGCCACATAGACGGCGAACATCGCTGCGGTCAGCGTCGCGCCCAGCCGGATGCTCTGCATCACCTATACCAAGGCTGTCTCTTATACACATCTCCGAGCCCACGAGACTCTAGGCGCGATCGCGGATGCCGTCTGGTGCTTGAAAAAGGGGGGGGGGGGGGGGGGGGGGGGGGGGGGGGGGGGGGGGGGGGGGGGGGGGGGGGGGGGGGGGGGGGGGGGGGGGG
>NZ_JAELTI010000223.1 GCF_016428755.1 Allobosea sp. ASV33 | reverse complement strand
CCCCCCCCCCCCCCCCCCCCCCCCCCCCCCCCCCCCCCCCCCCCCCCCCCCCCCCCCCCCCCCCCCCCCCCCATTTCCACTGATCCGGCCACCACCGACATCTACACCGAAGGTTAATCGTCGGCAGCGTCAGATGTGTATAAGCGACACTCATATAGGACGGGCCGAGCCGAGTCATCGCCGCCGCGAGCCGCGTCGCGGAGGAGCCGGCGCCGCGCCTCTCGATCAGGCGGCCGATGCGGATCATGCCGCTGTCTCTTATACACATCTCCGAGCCCACGAGACTCTAGGCGCGATCGCGTATGCCGTCGTCTGCTTGTAACGGGGGGGGGGGGGGGGGGGGGGGGGGGGGGGGGGGGGGGGGGGGGGGGGGGGGGGGGGGGGGGGGGGGGGGGGGGGGG
>NZ_JAELTI010000222.1 GCF_016428755.1 Allobosea sp. ASV33 | reverse complement strand
CCCCCCCCCCCCCCCCCCCCCCCCCCCCCCCCCCCCCCCCCCCCCCCCCCCCCCCCCCCCCCCCCCCCCCCCCTTACTGACACGGCGACCACCGCGATCTACACCGAAGGTTAATCGTCGGCAGCGTCAGATGTGTATAAGAGACCCTCCGCGTCAATTTCGAGGTGCGCGAACTGATCGTCGCCGGCGTCTCGGAGCGGTTGACCGAGCCGGCGCCCTCGCTGGAGCCGTCGGATTCGAGCTTGAGCCTGTCTCTTATACACATCTCCGAGCCCACGAGACTCTAGGCGCGATCGCGGATGCCCACAAAGGCGTGAAAACAGGGGGGCGGGGGGGGGGGGGGGGGGGGGGGGGGGGGGGGGGGGGGGGGGGGGGGGGGGGGGGGGGGGGGGGGGGG
>NZ_JAELTI010000221.1 GCF_016428755.1 Allobosea sp. ASV33 | reverse complement strand
CCCCCCCCCCCCCCCCCCCCCCCCCCCCCCCCCCCCCCCCCCCCCCCCCCCCCCCCCCCCCCCCCCCCCCCCCCCCCCTTTTCACGCCCAACCCGGCATACGAGATCGCGCCTAGAGTCTCGTGGGCTCGGAGATGTGTATAAGAGACAGCGATGCGCTTGTCGTCGAGCCAGATGCCGCCGCCGGTGGCCGGGAGCAGCCCAGCGATCAGGTTCAGCGTCGTCGACTCGCCGCAGCCGGACGGGCCGAGCCTGTCTCTTATACACATCTGACGCTGCCGACGATTAACCTTCGGTGTAGATCTCGGTGGGCGGCGTATCATGGGAGAGGGGGGGGGGGGGGGGGGGGGGGGGGGGGGGGGGGGGGGGGGGGGGGGGGGGGGGGGGGGGGGGGGGGGGGGG
>NZ_JAELTI010000220.1 GCF_016428755.1 Allobosea sp. ASV33 | reverse complement strand
CCCCCCCCCCCCCCCCCCCCCCCCCCCCCCCCCCCCCCCCCCCCCCCCCCCCCCCCCCCCCCCCCCCCCCCCCCACCCCAACGCCCCGGCGCCCACCGAGCTCTACACCGAAGGTTAATCGTCGGCAGCGTCAGATGTGTATAAGAGACAGGGAGAACTCCGACTTCATCTGGAAGCGGATGCCGCCCTCCGATTTCTCGGGGCGCGCCGGCCGATTTTGCTACCTTGCAAAGGTCCTGCCGGTCCTGAATCTGTCTCTTATACACATCTCCGAGCCCACGAGACTCTAGGCGCGATCGCGTTTGCCGTCTGGTGGGTGAAAAAGGGGGGGGGGGGGGGGGGGGGGGGGGGGGGGGGGGGGGGGGGGGGGGGGGGGGGGGGGGGGGGGGGGGGGGGGGGGGG
>NZ_JAELTI010000022.1 GCF_016428755.1 Allobosea sp. ASV33 | reverse complement strand
CTCCTGCGCCTCGCCGAAGAAGCGCAGCAGCGCCTTGCTGACATAGACGACGCGCCCGGCGGGATCGCAGAGCATGACGCTGGCGCGGCCGTGATCGAGCGCGGCGCGCAGCCTTTCGGCTTCCTGGGTCTGCTCCTGGATCGACGCGAGCGCGCGCGACAGGTCAGCCCCCTCGCCCGATCCGGACATGTCGGACAGCGCGATCTCGCCGCTCTCGGCCAGGCGGGCCGCAGCCGCGGCGCCGCGCGCGAGCGGGCGGGTGGTACCCCAGGCGGCAAGACCGCCCAAGAGCGCAACGGCCGTTACGGCAGCGGCGCCCATGGCGGGCGCTCCGGCGACGGCGGCATAGGATGCCAGGCTGCCGGCGAGCGCCGCCGAACCGGCGGCGAGCAGCGGCTGGCTGACCGAGAGACGTGAGAAGGGGCCGAGCGCGCTGCCCATAAGGTTCGATCGTTTCTTGTTCTCGCCCGCTTGTTGAACGCTACGCTCGGGCTGGTCTCTAAAAGGTCAGGCGGCCCGGCTGGTCTTGATCTGGGCCTCGGCGCCGCCGTCGCGGATCACGGCCGCGAGGTCGAGCAGCGCGACGATATCGGTGTCGAGCAGGACGAGGCCCTCGATCAGGCCGTGCTCGTCGCGCTCCAGGTCGGGAGCCGGGCGAACCGCGGAAACCGGCACGTCGACGATGTCCGAGACCGAGTCGACCAGCAGGCCGGCGGTCTTGTCCTCGACATCCACGACGACGATGACATGAGTCGCCGTCGCCTCGGTGGCGCCGAGCCCGATCGCGGTGCGCAGGTCGTAGACGGCCAGGATGACGCCGCGCAGGTTGAGCACGCCGCGCACATGCGGGGCCGCATGGGGCAGCGGCGTTGTCGCCTGCCAGCCCTTGATCTCGCGGACCATGCCGACATCGATGCCGAAGGTGCGATCGCCGACCTTGAAGGTCACGATCCGGCGCGCAGCCGATTCAGGCTGCGCCGACGAGAAGTGCTTTTCGCCGAGTTGGAGGGTCATGGTCATCCAGCCATCTTGAGGTCAGATTGAGGGGGACGGTTGCCGGTCGCGGCAAGCCGCAGCATCGAGTCGATATCCAGGATCAGGGCGACGAGGCCGTCGCCGAGGATCGTCGCAGCCGAGGCGCCGTTGACCGCGCCGTAATTCGCCTCGAGGCTCTTCACGACGACCTGCTGCTGCCCGACGATCTCGTCGACGGCGATGCCGACATTGTTGCCGCGCTCGGTCTCGGCGATGATGACGATGTTCTCATGGGTCTGGCCCATCGACCCCATCACGTCGCCCAGCCGGTATAGCGGGGTGACTTCGCCGCGCCAGCGTAGGACTTCCTGGCCGAAGGGCAGGCGCTCGATCGGCGTCGAGGCCAGATGCTGCGTCTCGATCACCGAGGCGATCGGGATGACGTAGCGGTCGTCGCCGCAGCGGATCACCATGCCCTCCAGCACGGCGAGCGTCAGCGGCAGGGCGAGCGTGAACTTGCAGCCCCGGCCCGGCTCGGAATCGACGCTGATGCGCCCGCCGAGCGACTCGACGTTGCGGCGCACGACGTCCATGCCGACGCCGCGGCCCGACACGTCGCTGATGACCTCGGCCGTCGACAGGCCGGCGGCGAAGATGAGCTGGTCGATCTCCTCCGGCTGCAAGCGCTCGTCGGCGCCGACGAGGCCGCGCGAGCGGGCCTTGGCCAGCAGGCGGTCGCGGCCGATGCCGCGCCCGTCATCGGTGACGGAGATGACGATGCGGCCGGCGCGATGCTCGGCGATCAGCTTGATCGTGCCCTCGCGCGGCTTGCCCGCGGCGACGCGCTCGTCTGGCGTCTCCAGCCCGTGATCCATCGAGTTGCGGATCATATGGGTCAGCGGATCGGCGAGTTCCTCGATGATGGTCTTGTCGACCTCGGTGTTCTCGCCTTCGAGCACCAGGCGCACTTCCTTGCCCAGCGTCTGGGCGAGCTCGCGCACCAGGCGCGGCATGCGCTGGAACACGGCCTTCACCGGCTGCGCACGGACCGCCATGACGTGGTCCTGCAACTCGCGGGTCTGGCGCGATAGCGTCAGCATGCCCTCGGCAGTCTTGGCATGGACGTCATAGGGCAGCGAGCGCACGCATTCGACCAGCATCGACTGGGTGATGACGATCTCGCCGACGAGGTTCATCAGCTTGTCGATGCGATCGAGATCGACGCGGACGCTGACCGCCTGGCGCTGGCGCCCCGAATTGTCGGGCGCAGCCGGGGCACG
The DNA here is from genome assembly GCF_016428755.1 of Allobosea sp. ASV33. Lineage (GTDB taxonomy): Bacteria > Pseudomonadota > Alphaproteobacteria > Rhizobiales > Beijerinckiaceae > Allobosea. The sequence continues at coordinate 60,127 of NZ_JAELTI010000022.1, read as the reverse complement.
CGGCGCGGCGCGAGCAACGGCCGGCTCGGCTGCGACAACCGGAGCGGCGACCGCAACCGGGGCCGGCGCAGGCTGGATATCGGGCTCGCTGGCTGCTTCTGGCGCCGCACCGAGCTTGGCGAGGATCGCGGACAGGTCGGCGGCAACCGCACTGGAGACTTCCGGCTCGGCAGCGGGCGCTTCCACGGCCTGCGGAACTTCGATCACGGCTTCCGGCTCGGGGAAGCTGATCTCGAATTCCTCGTTGGCGAGGCTGAAATCGAAGCGGCCGTGCAGGTCCTCGACCGAAAGTTCGGTGCGCAGGTCCACGTCGAAGCGCATCCAGCAATCGCTGACGTCGATGCTTTCGAGCGGCGGCACCTGGCTCAGGTCGCAGCGGATCGAGATGATGTCGTCGGCCGGCAGGGAGCCCAGCACGACGCGCGGCTCGATCACGCGGCGGAACAGATCCGGCTCCGGCATGATGCGCAGGTGCACGTTGCGGCCCGGCTTGCCGGCGGCGGGCGCAGGGGAGGCGGCGGGCTCGTCGTCCCAGCCGTCGTCGGACGCGGCGGCCGGCGCGGGAGCCGCCGTCTTGGCCTCGACCATGGCGAGCAGGTTGCCGAGCGCGGCGATGCCGATGGGCGCATCGTTGTTGGCGGCGGGAACGGCCGGTGCCGGAGCGGGCGCGACGGGAGCCGGCGGCGGCGCGGCGACCGGGGCCTGCGGCTCCTTGCCGACCTGCTCGAGCGCAGCCAGGAGGTCGGGGCGCTCGGTGGCCGGCTCGTCGTTGCGCGCGGCCGAAACCAGGTCGGCAACGGCATCGGCGCAGCGCAGGAACAGCGTGAACGGCGCGTCCTCGACGGCGACGCGGCCGGACCTCAGATGATCGAGCGAAGCCTCGAAGACATGCGCGAAGCCGACCAGCTCCGTGCAGCCGAAGGCACCGGCGCCACCCTTGATCGAGTGGATGGCACGGAAGGCGGCATTGACGTCCTCAGGATCGGTGGAACCCTCGTCGAGAGCCTGGAGCTTCAGCTCCAGCGCGCCGAGGAGTTCTTCGCATTCCTGGAAGAAGGTCTGCTTGAGTTCTGCCAACGGATCCATCGGCCGACCTTCAGTTCTGATAGCGCGCGACGAGGCCGAGCAGCGTGTTGGGTTCGAAGGGCTTGACCATCCAGGCGCTGGCGCCGGCACGGCGGCCCTCGGCCTTGATCTCGGCGCCGTTCTCCGTGGTCAGCACGATGATCGGCGTGTTCTGACCGGCCGGGCGCGAGCGGCAGGCGCGCGTGAACTCGATGCCGTCCATGATCGGCATATTGAGATCGGTGATCACCAGGTCGGGGCGGAACTGGTCGAACTTGTTGAGGCCGTCCTCGCCGTTCTCGGCCTCCGCCACTTCATGGCCGGCATTGCGGAGCGTCAGGCTGAGCAGGCTGAGCAAGGTCTTGGTATCGTCGATCGCCAGGATTTTCATACCTGATCACTCCAGAACGAGAGCGCTGTGAGCGGCATCGAAGCCGATCGCCCGCAAGGATTCGCGGCATTCCTCGGAAGCCGCCTTGAGCGTGACCGAAAGCCCCCGCGCGGCGGCGCTGGTGGCTGCGGAATGAAGAAGCTGGATCCAGAGGCTGGGCAGCGGCCCGGCCTCGGCGCACTCGACGGCGATGCTTTCCCGCTGTTCCAGCGCCACCAGAAGCTGGTTGCGGAACGTCGCGGCCTCGGACCTGCCGAGGAAAGGGGGAAGCGAGACGGTGATGACCATGAAGGGCGACCCAGGATTGCGCCTGGAGCATCACGGCAAACTGGTAAAAACTTCGCTAAATATGTTCAGCCGCATCAATACTCTTGGCATTTTCGCGGCAAGGGCGGCCTACCTTGGGTTGTCGCTGGCCATGGCGGCGATGTGACGAGCCCGAGCGAGCGCGCAAGGACGCCGCGCTGTCGGCCGGAATCGAACAAGGCCCTCGCGTTCCGTTCGGGGAACCTCCGGACAAGGATCAGAAGATGGCGTTGCTGATCGCGCGCGGCACCAGCGTGATCTTGCCCTCGGCTTCCCTGTATTTCCGGGGCATGTTGATGACGCCCGAGAGATGGAGCCAGAGATTGTTCGGCGAGATCGGCTTGGTGACGATCTCATGCGCGCCAAGCTTCGCCGCCTGGACGACCGAGCGCCGGTCCGGCCGCTCCATCATCACCAGCACCGGGGCCTTCGCGAAGGGCGAGGTCTTGAAGGAGCGGATCGCCGCCAGGCATTTGATGCTGTTCCCCTCCGGCATGTCCCAGTCGAGGATGACGATGTTCGGCTGCTTCTGGATGAAGGTCGAGGCTGCCGAGGACAGGTCCGACGCCTCGAAGATGCGGTTGAGCTGCGCCTGATACAGCATCGTGCGCACGATCCGGCGGTAATGCGGGCTCGGATCGATGAGCAGCACCGACAGGTTGGGGAAGGAAGGCGCTATATGCATGGCGCTGGCTCGGGAACTCGCTCACTCAACTCGACAGGTTACGCACGGCAGACGACTAGACCTTGAGCCCGAAGCGGAAAGCGCCCCAGTGCCGGCCCTTGACCATGATCGGCGCCGACAGGTCCTCCATCACCAGGAACTGCCCGCCGCCCATGTCACGCCGGTAGCTCTGCAGCAGGAACGGCTTGCGGTTGCGCGCGGCGGCAAGCCCGGTCCGGTCGTCGAAGATGCGCCGGTTGCGGCAATTCGCATTGTTCCAGACCGGATCGTTGCCCTGGGCTTGCGCATACTTGCGGTTATGCGTCGGCAGGAAGCCGTTGCGGTCGACGGCCGCGCAGAACACGATCCGCCCGTTCGAGGTCAGCAATTCCTCCTGCAACGGCGGCAGCAGCCGGTCGGTCAGCGCGACGAAGCGCGTCATGTGCTGGACGGGGTCCGAGCCCCGCACCGGCTGGTAGGCCTCGTCGAACAGGTCCGCTAGCCCGATCTCCCCACGCGCCAGCGCCGCCTCGAACAACTCACCGATCCGGCCGGCGGTCTCCATGGCCGTCGCGATCAGCTCCGACTGCGCAGTGCGCACGCCCGACGCCGCGATCGAGCCGAGGATGCCTTCGCTGATAGCCACCAGCGCCTCGGTGCGCTGCCCCGCCTGCTGGAGATTGTCGGTGGAAGCGTCGACTCCGCTGACCAGCGCCGCGAGGTCCTGCCCCGCCTTGGCGCAAGCCTCCGCATTCTCGCGCGTGGGACGTGACACCGCCTCGATCTCGCCGATCAGCCCGACCACCGAACGGCCGAAGCTGTCGAACTCCCCGATCTGCTGCGAGATGGTCTGGCTGCCCACCTGCGCGCGCTGCGCGGTCTGCGCATTCTCCTGGCTGCGGCGGGCGACGGCATCGACCGCCTTGACCAGCAGGTCGAGCTGGGCGGCGCTGGCCGCCGTCGCCTCGCGGGTCTGCTCCGCCAGGGCCTTCACGGCAGCAGCAATGACCGCGAAACCCTTGCCGGCCTCGCCGCTGCGCGCCGCCTCGACGCCGGCATTGATCGACAGGAGCTGGATCTCGCGTGTGATCGACTGGATCGCATCGCTGGACGCCCGCGCCTTGTGCGCGTCGCCGACGGCCTGCGCCAGCGCCTGCGACATCGATTGCGCTTCCTGGGACAGGGTCTCGATATCGGCCTGCGCGGCATTGAGTCCGAGCCGGACCGATTTCGTCACGCGTTCCAACCCGTTGCGGACACCGGAAGCGGCCGCCTGCGCGCCCTCGGCCGCCTGCCGGATCGCGTTATTGGCCTGCGAGACCTGCTCGACGGCGCCGACCACCCGGCGCAGGCCCGCCGTCTGCTTGTCGAATTGCTGCGTCACGTCGCCGACACGCCCGGCGATATCGGTGATCTCGGCGCTGAGCTTGCCGAAGCGGGCGGCGATTTCGCGCACCGCGCGCTCGGCGCCGGCCCCTGCCGGCTCGCCATCGGGGCCTGGCAGCACAGCACGAACGGGCAGATCGAGCTTGCGAGCCAGTGCATGCATGGCGGGACGCCCCTTCAACCCGGGAAGATTTCTTCCAGAACCGTAGAGAAACGCGGTAAATCGCAGGTTAAGAGCTGTTTCCGGCGACTTAACCAGATCGCTGCGCCCGGCATGATCGCATGGCTGCCCCTGGGTCAACCCGCCGCATTCTCGTGCTACAGCTCCTTGATCGACAGCGGACCCGTGACGGGCATCGCGCGTTGAGCAGGAAGAAACCAAGACGCCCTGGCCCGACCGTTCCCGCGTCGCGCGCCGCCCGAATGCTTTCAGGAGGATCGTCATGACCGCAGTTTCCGCCCTCTCCCGCCGCGGCCTGATCGGCCTCGGTGCTGCCACGCTCGCCATCGCCGCCGCGCCGAAGGTCTGGGCCCAGGCGGCTGCGCCCGCCGCGCCGGCCGCGCCGTTCGCGCTGCCCAAGCGTGCCTATGAGGCCAATGCGCTGGAGCCGCATATCGACGCGGCCACGATGGACATCCATTACAACCGCCACCACGCGGCCTATGTCGCGGCGCTGAACAACGCCGCCAAGGACAATGGCGTCATCGCCAAGGCCTCGGTCGGGGAGCTGATCGCCGATCTCAACCAGGTGCCGGAGAGCATCCGGACCGTCATCCGCAACAATGGTGGCGGCCATGCCAACCACAGCATGTTCTGGGAAGTGATGGGTCCGGGCGCCGGCGGCGCGCCGACCGGCGAGGTCGCCGAGGCGATCACGCGCGATCTCGGCGGCTTCGACAAGTTCAAGGCCGATTTCGAGGCGGCGGGCCTGCGCGTCTTCGGCTCGGGCTGGGTCTTCGTCACCGTCGACAAGGCCGGCAAGCTCGCCCTGCTCGGCAAGCCGAACCAGGACAGCCCGATCATGGACAAGCAGATGGTCCTGCTCGGCAACGACGTCTGGGAGCACGCCTATTACCTGAAATACCAGAACCGCCGCGCCGACTACCTCAAGGGCTGGTGGAACGTGGTCGACTGGAAGAAGGTCAACGAGCGCTACGCCGCCGCCAAGGCCGGCAAGCTGGCGCTCTGACAATACGCGTCATTCTCGGGCGAAGCGACGCTTCGACCCGAGAATCTCGCGCAGGATAAGGCGCTCATCGTCCAGAGATGCTCGGGTCAAGCCCGAGCATGACGGCGCTATGCGCTAGTGGCCGACCTTGGCGCCCTTCGTGCCCTCGCTCAATCGCGGCAGGAACCAGGCGAGCAGGCCCATCAGCGGGATGAAAGAGCAGATCTTGTAGACCATCTCGATGCCGAGATGGTCGGCGAACTCGCCGAGCAGCGCGGCGGCAAGCCCGCCGAGCCCGAACGACAGCCCGTAGAAGAAGCCGCCGACCAGCCCGACGCGGCCGGGCAGCAGCTCCAGCGCGTAGATCAGGATCGCCGCAAACGCGCTCGACATGATCAGGTTGATCACGATCGTCAGCACGCCGGTCCAGAACAGGTCGGCATAGGGCAGGATCAGCGTGAACGGCAGCGCGCCCAGGATCGAGAACCAGATGATCTTGTTGCGGCCGATCCGGTCGCCCAGCATGCCGCCGGCCAGCGCGCCCGCCGCCGAGGAGGCGAGGAACAGGAACAGCATCACCTGCGAGTTCTGGATCGAGATGCCGAACTTGCCCATCAGGTAGAAGGTGTAGAACGAGGAGAAGCTCGCCGAATAGGCGTTCTTCGAGAACAGCAGGATGATCAGGATCGAAATCGCGAAGGCGACCGAGCGCTTGCCGGGACGGGCGGGCGCTGCGCTCGCAGCCGCGGCTTTCGGAGGCCTTGCCCTGTCGAGCCGGGCATAGCTCGCCGCCGTCCAGACCATCAGCATCATCGCGACCAGCGCCGCGACCGAGAACCAGGCGAGGCTCCCCTGCCCGCGCGGCACGATGACGAAGGCGGCGAGCAGCGGCCCGAGTGCCCCGCCGGTCTGCCCGCCGACCTGGAAGATGCCTTGCGCCAGGCCGTGCTGGCCGCCCGAAGCGTTACGCGCCATGCGCGTCGCTTCCGGATGGAAGATCGAGGAGCCGATGCCGACGCAGGCCGCCGAGAGCAGCAGGAAGCCGTAGCTGCCGGCATAGGCGAGCCCGATCAGGCCGGCGAGGGTGAAGCCCATGCCGACCACCATCGAATAGGGCATCGGATGCTTGTCGGTATAGAGCCCGACCGCCGGCTGGAGCAGCGAGGCCGAAACCTGGAAGGTCAGCGTGATCAGGCCGATCTGGCCGAAATCGAGCCGGTAGGAGTCCTTGATGATCGGATAGATCGCCGGGATCAGCGACTGGATCATGTCGTTGAGCAGATGCGTGAAGCTCAGCGCGATCAGCACCGGCATCATGGCGCGTTGCGGCAGGGAGGCGGTCGGCGCGCTGGCGGTCATCTGGCAGGTTCCGCAGCGTCTCCGGCAGGCCGATTCCTGCCTCGTGACGCGGCCGAAGGCTCTAGACGATCATCGCCACGCGCACAATTTCATCAGCCGGCGTCACGGCATTGCGCTGGCCGCATGGACCGGCGGCGGGCGCCCCGAACGGGACACCCGCGTTTCGGGCTCACGCCACCTTGTCGAGCGGATAGAGCGGCCGCCGCACGCGGCGATAGGGCAGCTTGCTGAGATCCGGCGTGCAGAGCGCTCCGCTGTCGCAGACGATGACCTTGCCGGCGATCGGCTCGAAGGCGGCGCGGAAATGCTGCATCGACTTCAGCCCCACGACGCGCTTGGCCGCCGGATCGATGCCGAAGGCGCGGAACTGCTGGAGATCGTTCATCTGCGCGCGGATCGTGGTGACGAGGATATCGATATCGCCGACGCGCAGCACGGCACAAGGTCCCCAGCTCGCGCTCAACCCGCCCATCATCGGGCCGTCGCCGACATAATCGCCATCGCTGACGCGGACGAGAATACCGGTGAGGTCGAGCGGCCCGCCGCCGATCTCCGGATCGACCTTGCCGCCGAGCCGGACCGAAACCGTCGCGCCCGGTTGGCCCTTGCGCAATTCGGCCGCGACCTCCGGATCGACCATCGGCCCGAAGCAGGCATCCCCAAGATCGGCGGCGATCATGCCCTTGAGCAGGCCGGTCGCGTCGCCATAACCGCCACCACCGGGATTGTCGGCATAATCCGCGATGATCAGCGGCCCCTTCGTCGCGACATAGGATTTCGCTTCCGCGACCGCATCCTCGACCGAGAGGAAGGGCGTCACCACGTCGAAGCGGCGTTGCCACATGTCCTCGACCAGCGCCTCCGCGAAGGCCTGGTGTTTCTCGCGCTCGCCCTCGCAGGTGACGAGCACGGTCGGGCCGACCTCACGGATATCTGCATTACCGAAGCCGCCATTGACGCTGACCGCGAAGACGCCCGCTTCCGTCTCATAGGCCTTGGCCTTGGCGATGCGTTCGACCATCGGGCCGATATCGGTGCGCCCGCCATTGACCTCCTCCAGCATCGGCCGCTCGGCCCGCAGCGTCACCGGCCTGATCTCGCCCTTCATCGTCCGCTGCAGGATGCCGGCCGCGAGCTTGCCGGTCTCGCGCATGTCGACATGCGGATAGGTCTTGTAGGACACGACGATATTGGCGAGCTCGGTCATCTTGCGGGTGACGTTGGCATGGGGATCGAGCGTGATGCCGATCGGCACGTCCGGTCCCAGCACGGCGCGGACCCGCTCCAGCAATTCCCCCTCCCCGTCCTCGCAGAACTCCGTGACCATCGCGCCGTGCAGGCCGAGCAGCATGCCGTCGATCTTGCCGGCATGGGCTTTCGCAGTCTCGACGATGACGCCCGCAATCCGGTCGAAGGCATCGCGCGTCACCGGGCCGGAGGGCTGCGCGGCGGCGCTGATCGCATGGATGACCGTCCAGCCGGCCGGGCGGCCGATATCGAGGAAGCCGGCGATCGGCGTATTGGCCTCGCCCCGCGCGGCGATAGCGTCGTCGCCGAGCTTGATGCCGCGATCGGTGAAGGCGGCGTAATCGGCCGGGCAGCGGCTGAAGGTGTTGCTCTCATGCGAGAACTCGGCGGTCAGGACGGTGAAGCTCATGGCGTTCCTCTGGCTGTTTCGCGCGTTTCTTGTCGTGTCAGCCGTCCCGAAGCGGGCGGCGGATATCGAGCGCCTCGATCAGCGCATCGCCGAACAGGTTGATGGCGATGACCGCGGTGGCGATGACGAGGCCGGGAAAGATGATGATCCAGGGCGCAATGAAGATCTGCGCGGTGCCGGAGCTCATCATCGCCCCCCAGCTCGGAACCGGCGGCTGTGCGCCCAGCCCGAAGAAGCCGAGCGTGGCTTCGAGCACGATCGCATCGCCCGTCGCCAGCATGCCGGCGACGATGACCGGCGTCATCGCGTTGGGCAGGAGATGCATGAACAGCACGCGCGCGGGTCTTGCCCCCGCCGTCACCGCTGCATCGACGAAGAGTTCGCCCTTCAGCGCCATCACCTGCGCCCGCGTCAGCCGGGTGAACTGCGCGAGATAGGCGATAGCAATGGCAATGGCCGTCGAATGCAGCCCGGGCCCCAGGATCGCGATGAGGATCAGCGCCAGCAGGATTTCCGGAAAGGACCAGGTTAGGTCGACGAAGACCGTGACGACCTTGTCGAAGATGCCGCCGAAATAGCCGGCGGCGGCGCCAAGCGTCGCGCCCATCAGGACCGAGAGCGCGATCGAGAGCACGCTGACGCTGAGCGAGGTGCGTGCGCCCTGGACGATGCGTGAGAGCAAATCGCGCCCGAACTCGTCGGTGCCGAGCCAATGCGCCGCCGAGGGCGGTGTGTTGGCGATGGAGAGCTTCTGCGCGGCATAATCATAGGGCGCGATCCACGGCGCGAAGATCGCGCAGAGCACGAGCGCGAGCAGGAACAGCGCGCAGATGGCGCCGCGCGGCGACCGGAGGATGCGACCGGCGAGAGAGGAGCGGCTCATCGGGCACCCATGGCTTCGCGCAGGCGCGGATCGAGGGCCGCCTGGGCAAGATCGCCGATCAGCGTGCCGAGCATTACCGCGATCGCCAGCATCAGCAGGCAGCCCTGCACCAGCGGATAGTCGCGTTGGCCGAGCCCCGTGATCAGCAGCGAGCCGAGCCCCGGCCGGGCGAAGACGTATTCGACCGTGACCGCACCGCCCAGAATCCAGCCGATGCGCAGGCCGAGAATGGTCATCACCGGCAGCATCGCCTGCTGCAGGATATGGCGCAGCTGGATGCGCCAGAACGGCACCCCCTTGGCCTGCAGCACGCGCACGAAATCACGGCTCGCGATCTCGACCATGGCGGCGCGGGTGACGCGGGCGATCAGCGCTGTGCCGCCGATGCCGATGGTCAGCGCCGGCAGCACCAGCGCGTCCCATGTCCGTGCGCCCGAGACGGGGAACCATTCGAACTGCACCGCGAACATCAGGATCATCAGGAGCGCCAGCCAGAAGCTCGGCAGCGTCGAGCCCAGCAGGATGAAGCCCATCACCGCCCGGTCGAACAGGCTATCGCGGAAGGAGGCTGCGAGCACGCCGGTGACGATCCCGACCACCGTCGAGAAGAGCAGCGCCGTGCCGCCGAGCGCGAGGCTATGCGGCATGTTCTCGGCGATGAGCTGCGAAACCGGCTGGCGCATCACGATGGCGTCGCCGAAATCGCCGGTGACGACCTTGGCGAGCCAGCGCTCGTACTGGACCAGCAGCGGCTGGTCCAGGCCGTAGCGCGCAATCATCTGCGCCCGCTGCTCGGGCGAGGAGCCGACCTGGATCAGGTGTTCCAGCGGGTCGCCCGGCACGAGATGGATGATCATGAAGATCACCAGCGAGACGGCGAGGAAGACCGGCACCAGCATGGCGAGACGCCGGATCGCGAAGCGCAGCACGGGATATCTCCGGCGTGAGTTCGTCCCGGCTCAGTTCGCCGGGGCGATGTCGATCATCGACTGGCTGGAGAAGCCGATGCCGCGGATCGTCTCGGGCATCACGACGCGCTTGCCATAGGCCAGGCTCTGCACCGGCTGGTAGATCGGCGCGAACGGGTACTGCGACAGCACGTATTCGTGGTACTTCGTGAAGTTCGCGACGCGCTCGTCCCAGGTCTTCGACTTGTTCATCGCGATGTCGTTGAGCTTCTCGGCCTCGGGATCGTTGAACATCGAGACATTGGGGTAGCCCGCGCGCTTGGCCGCGAAGAACCAGTCGACGATATCGGCATTGGTCCACTGATAGGCGCGCACCGCGAGCTGGTGCTCGGTCTTCTTGCGGTACTGCGCATTGATCGAGCCGGCGTCGACGATGCTGATATCGGCCTGCATGCCGACCGCCTTGAGCTGCGCCTGGACGATCTCGGCGAGGCGCTTGAACTCGGTGCCGTTCTGGGCCCAGAGCTTCACCTCGAGGCGCTTGCCGTCCTTGACGCGGATGCCGTCAGGGCCGGGCTTCCAGCCGGCTGCGTCGAACACCTTCTTGGAGCGCTCGGGATCGTAGGCGATCTTGTACTTGGGATCGACCTGCGACTCCTTCAGCGAGGAGATCAGGAAGGTGTCGGCGACCGCGCCGTTGCCGCCATAGAGGCTGGTCAGGATTTCGGTCTGGTTCACGGCGAAGGCGGTCGCCTCGCGCATCTTGATGTCGGTGAACGGCTCGACGCTGGTGTTGATCGGCATATAGACCACCTCGTTGCCGGGGATAGTCACGAGCTTCACCGCCTTGTCGGCCTGGATGCGCGGCAGGAAGTCGGTGGGGACATTGACGAGCACGTCGGCGCCGCCGGTCTTCAGTTCGAGATAGGCGGTCGATTCCTCGCCGATCTCGCGGAAGGTCAGCTTCTTGAACTTGGCCGGCCCCTGGTTCTTCGAAAGGTCAGAGGCCGATTTGTAGTCGTCGTTGCGGACGAGCACGGTCTGCTGGCCGACCGTGAACTGCTGCATCTTGTAGGGGCCGGTGCCGATCGCCTCTGTCACGCCGAACTTGTCGCCGAGCGCCTCGTAGGATTTCGGCTCGGGCACGCACATGAACGAGCTGGCGAGGTTGAACAGCAGGTTCGGGTCGGGATGCTTCATGTGGAAGCGGACCGTCACGTCGTCGACCACCTCGACCTTGTCGATCGCCTCGACGGTGAAGGCGTTCTCGGTGCCCTTGAACTGCGGCACCCACCATTCGATCGTCTTGGCGTTGAACGGCTCGCCATTGTGGAACTTCACGCCGGGCTTCAGCTTGAACGTCCAGAGCATGCCGTCCGGGCTCGACTCCCACGAGGTCGCGAGCTGGCCATGGAAGCTCTGGTCGGCATCCTGCACGACCAGGCGATCGAAGATCAGCGTCGTCGCGGTGTTGAGCTTCGTCGCCTTGATCGGGTTGTAGGTCGGCGCGCCGACGAGGCGCGCGGTCATCACGAACGTGGCCTCCTGGGCCAGCGCCGTGGAGGCGGCGAGTGCCGACAGGCCCAGCGCCAACAGGCTCCCCTTGATCATCGTCTTCATCCCGCTTCCCCTTTTGTTTCGAGATGTTGCGAAAGTCGTATCGCCGGCTGCCGTCAGCCGAGCGGGCCGGAACTGTCCCCGACATGGCCGGTGAAGCGGCCGTAGAGCTCTGCCATCCGGTTCAGCCGCGCCTCGACCTGCGGACCGAGCTCGACGAAGACCGCGTTGATCAGCAGGTTGCTGAGGCTCGCCATCTGGGCGGTCGAGTCCCAGAACAGGTTGAACTCGGTCGACACGACCAGCATCTCGTCGACGAGCCCCTGCCCCCAGTCACAGAAGGAATCGGTAATGAGCGTGGTCCTGATGCCCGCCGCCTTCGCCTGCTCGGCCAGCACCTTGGCCATGCGCGAATAGCGCCGCGCCTCGAAGATCACGAGGCAGCGCTCGGTCTCGGACGAGAGCAGCAGGTCCGAGAAATTCCCGGCCGCGAGATCGGCCAGATGCACGCCGTCGCGCAGGTACTGGAGCTGGTTGGCGAGATATTGCGCGAGCCCGCGCTCGGTCTGGAAACCCGTGACATAGACGGAGGACGCCGTCGCCAACCGGCGGGCGACGCGCTTCCACTCCTCGCTCTGCGCCAGTTCGTAGATGCGCACGAGCCCGGCGATCTCCAGTTGCAGACTGCGCGCCAACTGGTCGTCGCCGGCGAGGCTGCGCTGCTGGAAATCGCGCAGGCGGTCGCTGATCAGCCAGGGCCGGTCGCCGATCTCCTCGCCGAGGCTGGCCTTGAGATCCTTCAGGCTCTTGTAGCCGAGCGTCCGGCAGAAGCGCCCCACCGTCGGCTCGCTGAGCGAGACTTTCTCGGCCAGGCTCGCCGCCGTCTCGAAGGGCAGGCTCGCCATCTGCGCCAGCATATAGCTCGCCAGCGCCTTGTCGGCCCTGGAGCCGTTGGCGAGGCAAGCCTGCAATCTCTGGCGAAGCGTCTGCGACATCGGCACTCCCGGACTGCGGGAGATGAAGAAATTTTTCTTTCAATCTGTCAAACGATTTTTATTTTCTTGCAAAACCGGTCCAATTCGGGCTCGGTTCCGCTATGCCCGGTCTCGGGCCGAAGGGGATGGATTCGACGGGCGATGGCGAGCGCGACTGAACAGGCCGATGTGATCGTGCTCGGTGCCGGCATCGTCGGCATCAGCGTGGCGCTACACCTGCAGGAGCGCGGCCGGCGCGTGCTGCTGGTCGATCGCGGCGAGCCTGGCGCCGAGACCAGCCACGGCAATGCCGGGCTGATCGAGCGCTCATCCGTCGTGCCCTATGCCTTCCCGCGCGATATCGCGACGCTGGCCAGCTTGGCCTCGAACCGCTCGATCGCTGTGCGTTATCGCCCAGCGGCCTTGCTGCGGATGGCGCCCTGGCTCGCGCGCTACTGGTGGAATTCGGCCCCGGACCGGCTCGACAGGTTAGGCCGCTCCATCCTGCCGCTGATCGAGCGCTGCATCGATGAGCACCGCCGCTGGACTGTGGCCGCCGGCACCGAGGCCCTGATGCGGGGCGAAGGCTGGATCGAGCTCTACCGCACCCGGCAGGGGCTCGACGCGGCGACCCGGGGGGTAGCCGAGCTTGCTGCCTACGGCCTGACCTACGACCTCCTCGACGAGGATGCGCTGCGCCGCCTTGAGCCGGGCCTGCTCGGCGGGGGCGTTTCCGGCGCCGTGCATTGGCGCGACCCTGTTACCGTCAGCGACCCCGGTGCGGTGACCCGCGCCTATGCCGCGCTGTTCGTCGCGCGGGGCGGCGTCTTGAAGCATGCGGATGCGGGAGGGCTGAACCAGGACGCTGGGGGATGGCGCCTCTCCGCCGACGGCCAGGAATGGCACGCCCCCGAAACCGTCGTCGCGCTCGGCCCCTGGTCGAACGATCTTGTCGAGCGCTTCGGCTACCGTTTCCCGATCGGCTTCAAGCGCGGCTACCACATGCATTACGAAAGCGCTGCCGAAACGGCACCGCGGCATCCGCTCTGCGACGCCCAGGCCGGTTTCGTGCTGACCTCCATGCAGCGCGGCGTGCGCCTGACCACGGGGATCGAACTCGCCGGGCGCGACGAACCCTCGGACTCCTGGCAGCTCGATCGGGCCGAGCGCATCGCGCGGCGGATCGTGCCGCTGGGCCGCCGCCTCGATGCCGAGCCCTGGCGCGGTGCCCGGCCCTGCCTGCCCGACATGCTGCCGATCATCGGCGCCGCCCCACGCCATCGCGGCCTCTGGTTCGCCTTCGGCCATGCCCACCACGGCTTCACGCTGGGCCCCGCGACCGGCCGCCTGCTCGCGGAGATGATGACGGGCGCGCAACCCCTGTGCGATCCCGCGCCCTTCGCGGCCGAGCGCTTCCTGCCCCAGGCCCGCAGCGCCTGAGGGCGCAGCCGCAAAGCTCCACAACCTTCATTCGATATGTTTCCGCAACGGAGATGCAATAACTCCCCGCTAACGATGATCTGCGCACGCTTCGGCTCATGATCACTGCGGCTGCCGGCCGGCTACCGCCGGTTGCGCGCCGCAACGATGGATTGAGCGATGAAGAGCCTGACGATACGCCGCCGCATCCTGATCAGCTTCGCCGCCATTCTCGCGGTCATGACTGCGATGGCCGGGGCCAGCTATTTCTGGTTCCTCGAAACCGAGCGCGAGGTGGTCGACGTCGAGACCAAGACCATTCCCAGCCTGTACTACAGCGCGCAGCTGATGGTGGTCTGGTCGGACAGCACAAGGCTTTCCCGGGACATGGCACGGGCGGACAATGCTGCCGCCAAGAGCCAGGCGAGCGAGGCGATCCTCGCCAACCGGGGGCGGGTGCGCGAGTTGCTCAAATCCTACGAAGGCACGATCGATAGCGACACGGACCGGCGCAACTATACCTTGGCCGCGCAGTTCGTCGACCAGTTCGCGGCGGCCGAGGATGCCATCATCGCCGCCGGCAGGCAGGCGATCGCGAACGGTCAGGCGGCCGATCAATCCGCCGCCATCCGCAGCGATCTCGACCCGATCGCCGCCAAGATGCGCGCCACGCTGCGCGAGATGGTCGATTTCAACAAGAGCGAGGCCGATGTCTCGACCCGCAAGATCGTCTCGATCATCCGCTCCGCCGAGCTCGGGCTGATCGTCTGCTTCGTGATCGCGCTCGTCCTGGCGATCCTCTGCGGCGTGCTGCTGTTCCGGGCCATCACGATGCCGCTCGGCAAGCTGCTCGGCATCGTCGACCTGATGCGGCGCGGCGATTTCAGCGAGCGCCTGACGCTGGAGCGGCGCGACGAATTCAGCACGCTGGCCGACGGCGTCAACGGAATGGCCGACGATCTCGCCGGGCTGATCGGCCAGATCCAGAAATCGAGCATCCAGGTCAACACCTCGATCACCGAGGTCGCCGCCACCTCCAAGGAGCAGCAGGCGACGGCCAACGAGATCGCCGCGACCACGACCGAGATCGGCGCGACGGCCAAGGAGATTTCCGCCACCTCCAACGAGCTCGCCCACACGATGGACGAGGTCTCGGCCGTCGCCGAGCAGACCGCGACGCTCGCCAATGGCGGGCAGGCCGGGCTCGCGCGCATGGAAAGCACGATGCGGCAGGTGATGGAGGCGGCCGGCGCGATCAACGCCAAGCTCGCGATCCTCAGCGAGAAGGCCGGCAACATCAATCAGGTCGTCACCACCATCACCAAGGTCGCCGACCAGACCAACCTGCTCTCGCTCAACGCCGCGATCGAGGCCGAGAAGGCCGGGCAATACGGCCGCGGCTTCGCCGTGGTCGCGACCGAGATCCGCCGCCTCGCCGACCAGACGGCGGTCTCGACCTATGATATCGAGCAGATGGTCAAGGACATCCAGTCGGCCGTCGCGGCCGGCGTGATGGGCATGGACAAGTTCTCCGAGGAGGTCCGCCGCGGCATGCAGGAGGTGCAGCAGGTCGGCGGCCAGCTTTCGGAGATCATCGAGCAGGTTCAAGGGCTGGTGCCGCGCTTCGAGGGCGCCAACGAGGGCATGCAGGCGCAGGCGACGGGCGCGGGCCAGATCAGCGAGGCCCTCTCCCAGCTCAGCGAGGCCGCGCAGCAAACCGTGGAATCGCTGCAGCAGTCGACGCTCGCGATCGACGAGCTCAACCAGGTCTCGAACGGGCTGCGCAACTCGATCTCGCGCTTCAAGCTGCGCGCCTGACAACAAGAGCGGAACGGAACCGCGCATGCTGTTTCTGATGTTCCAGTTGGGGCGTGATCGCTACGTGCTCGAGACCGGGCAGGTCGAGGCCGTGCTGCCGCTGCTCACGGCCAAGCAATTGCCGGGCGCGCCTGCGGGCGTGGCCGGCGCGATCAGCTATCGCGGCCGGCCCGTGCCGGTGGTCGATCTCGCGCTGCTGGCGCTCGGCCGCCCGGCCGAGGCGCGCCTGAGCACCCGCATCATCCTGCTGCGCTACCCGTCTGGCCCTGGCCGTGACGACCTCCTCGGCCTGCTGGTCGAGCAGGCCGTCGAGACGATCGAGCGCGATCCCGCGGACTTCATCACCTCCGGCGTGGAGGCCGGCATGCCGGCCTATCTCGGCCCGGTCGCCAGCGACGAGCGCGGGCTGATCCAGTGGGTGCGGGGGGAGGCCCTGCTCTCGCCGGAAATCCGCGACATCCTGTTCCGCCAGCTTCAGGCGGTACCTTGATGGACGAGACAGCCCAGATCAGGGATTTCGAGAAGCTGCTCAAGGAAACCATCGGCCTGAGCATGGAGACGGTCGGCGCCTCCGTCATCCGCCATGCCCTGAAGCGGCGGATGGCGGCCTGCACCATCTCCGATCTGCACGCCTACTGGGCCTTCGTGACCGCAAACCCCGCCGAGCGGCAGGAGCTGGTCGATGCCGTCATCGTCCCGGAGACCTGGTTCTTCCGCGATCGCGAGGCCTTCGGTGCGATGGTCCGGCACTTGCGCGAGCACCGTAGCGGCGATCGCCCGTTGAAGCTGCTCAGCCTGCCCTGCTCGACCGGCGAGGAGCCTTATTCCATCGCGATGGCCCTGCTCGATGCCGGCTTTCCGGATTGCAGCTTCCAGATCGATGCGATCGACATCAGCAGCCGCAACCTCGTCCATGCCCAGCGCGCCATCTACGGCAGGAACTCCTTTCGCGGCGACGATATCGCCTTTCGGGACCGCTATTTCGAGGCCTGCGAGGGTGGCTTCAAGCCGCACGACATCGTCCGCCGGCAGGTTCGCTTCCGCCTGGGCAACGTGCTCTCCGCAGCAGCGCAGACCGGCCCGGAGGCTTATGATGTCGCCTTCTGCCGGAATCTCCTGATCTATTTCGACCGCGAGACGCAAGGAGCGGCGCTGACTCGCCTCAGGCAGATGCTGGCCGATGACGGGCTGCTGCTGGTCGGCCCGGCCGAATCCGGCCTCCCGCCCCTGCTCGGCTTCGCATCCGTGCGCTTCCCGCGGGCCTTCGCCTTCGTCAAGGCGCCAGCCGCGCGCGCGACAACGGTCGAGCCGCCGGCGCTGCGAAAACCGCGACGGGCGCCGGCGAAGGCTGCCCCCGCGCCGCAGGCCGCCGCGCCGCGACCGGCCTCACGCCCGTTCGTGCAGAAGGCGGCTCCGGCCCAGCCATCCGCATCGTCGCCCGATCGGGCGGACGCCAGCCTGACCGAGATCGAGCGCGCGGCCGATGCCGGGCGCCTGACCGAGGTCCACGCCGCCGCCGAACGCCATATCGCCGAATTCGGCCCGTCGCCGGACGCGTTCTACTGGCTCGGGCTCGCCCATGACGCGGCCGACGCGGCGGAGGACGCGATGCGCAACTACCGCAAGGCACTCTATCTCGCCCCGGACCATCAGCGCGCGCTGGCCCAGCTCAGGCTGCTCCAGCAGCGCCTGGGCGACCATAGCGGCGCCAAGGCCCTGGCCGACCGGCTCGACCGGCTGGCGAAGCGGAGCGGCACCTGATGTCCGCCGAAGCTCATCCGATGACGACCGACGATATCGTCGAGTGCTGGCGCGAGATCGGCGTCAGCGGCGACCGCTCCTGCTCGGAGCTGGAGAAGCATCTCCATTGCCGCAACTGCCCGACCCACGCACAGATCGCCCGCAGGCTGCTCGACCGCCCCTTGCCGGCGGGATACCGGGACGCGTGGACGCAGCATTTCGCGGCGCGTGACGAGACGGCGCCGGAAGGCGAGGAGATCGATAGCGTCCTGATCTTCCGCATCGGCGACGAATGGCTCGGCCTGCCCACGGCGATCTGCCGCGAGATCGCCGAGCCGCGCCCGGTCCATTCCCTGCCCCATCGCCGCAGCGAGGCCGTCCGCGGCATCGTCAATGTCCGCGGCGAATTGCTGATCTGCGTCTCGCTCCCGGCGCTGCTGGGCATCGGCGCCATGTCCTCGGCTCGCGGCACCGACCGGATCGCCGTCTTCCCCCGCCTCGTCGTCACCGGCGAGGAGACCCGGCATGTCGCCTTCGAGGTCGACGAGGTCCATGGCCTCCATGCCTACCGGGCCCATGAGCGCATTGCCGTGCCCGCAACGGTCGGCCGCGCCGCGGCGAGCGTCGTCGCCACGATGATCGCGTGGAACGGCCGCGCAGTCGGCTGCCTCGATGCCGAGCGCCTGCTTGCCCTGATCGACCGGAGCATCGCATGAGCGGCGAGGACCTCAGCGACTTCTCCATGCTCGATCTGTTCCGGGCGGAGCTTGCATCGCAGTCGCAGGCCTTCACCGCCGGCCTGCTGGCGCTGGAACGCGATCCGACCGCCGCCGTCCATCTCGAAGCCTGCATGCGCGCGGCCCATTCCTTGAAGGGCGCCGCCCGCATCATCGACCTCTCGCCGGCGGTTCAGGTCGCGCATGAGATGGAAGAGTGTCTCGTCGCCGCGCAGCACGGAAAAATCCGGCTGAGCCGAGCCCATATCGACACGCTTCTGCAGGGCATCGACCTCCTCGCCGCCATCGCCGCCGGATCGGAGGAATCGGAGCCGGAGACGAAACGCCGGGTCGACGCTTTCGCGCAGATCCTGCGACGAGCTTCCGAAGACCTGGATGCCGCCGGTCCCGCGGCATCCGGCGACAGCGCCGCCCCCGTCGGCGCGGAGCCCATCACGGAGCTGCCGGCACCTGCGGCTTCCCCGCTCCCGGAAACGCCTGCCCCTGCCGGGGACGTGGCGGGTGGCGAGCGCATGGTCAGGGTCACCGCCGACAGCCTGAACCGCCTGCTTGGCCTCGCCGGCGAGTCGCTGATGTCGGCACGCAGGCTGCGGCCGTTCAATGACGGCTTGCTGCGATTGCGACGCATTCAGGCCGAGCTCGCCAAGAGCTTCGAGGACCTGCGCGCCGCGATGCCGGCCGATGCCGACGATCGCGCCGCACAGGCGCTGGCGGCCGCGCAGCTCAAGCTGGCCGAGGGCCAGGCGCTCCTCGCCCAGCGCCTCGACGAGATGGACACGGTCGACCGGCGCGCGACCGATCTCGCCAACCGGCTCTACGACGAGACGCTGGCCAGCCGGATGCGGCCCTTCGAGGACGGCGTGCGGCATTTCCAGCGCAATGTCCGCGACATCGGCCGGGCGCTCGGCAAGACCGTGCGCCTCGACATCGTCGGGGGCGCGACCAGCATCGATCGCGACATCCTCGACCAGCTCGACGCCCCCCTCGGCCATCTCCTGCGCAATGCCGTGGATCACGGCATCGAGATGCCAGAGCAGCGCCGCGCCACCGGTAAGCCGGCCGAGGGGCTGGTGCGGCTGGAAGCCCGGCACAATGCCGGCCTGCTCCAGATCATCGTCTCGGACGATGGCGGCGGCATCGATCTCGAAGCGCTGCGGCAGGCGACGCTGGCGCGAGGCCTCACGACCACCGAGACCGTCTGGGACCTCAGCGACGAGGAACTGCTCGAATTCCTCTTCCTGCCCGGCTTCTCGATGAAGGCGACGGTCAGCGACATCTCGGGCCGCGGCGTCGGCCTCGATGCCGTGCAGGCCATGGTCCGGCAGGTGCGCGGCCAGGTGACCGTCACGTCCGAGCCCGGCATCGGCACCCGCTTCCAGCTCCAGCTCCCGCTGACGCTCTCGGTGATCCGTGCCCTCCTCGTCGAGATCGACGGCGAGCCTTATGCACTGCCGCTGACCGCGATCGCGCGCGCCTTGCGGCTCCCGCGTGACAGGATCGAATTGCTCGAAGGCCGCCCGCATTTCCGCCATGGCGAGCAGCAGGTCGGCCTCGTCACCGCCCACGAGATTCTCGGCCGCGGCGAAGCCGCAGCCGGCGAAACCGAACTGGCGACGGTCGTGGTCGGCGAGGGCGACAATCTCTATGCGCTGGTGGTCGATCGCTTCCTCGGCGAGCGCGAGCTCGTGGTCCGGCCGCTCGACCCGCGTCTCGCCAAGGTCAAGGACGTCAGCGCCGCCGCCCTGATGGACGACGGCTCGCCGGTCCTGATCCTCGATGTCGAGGACCTGATCCGCTCGATGGAGAAGCTCGTCTCCGGCGGGCGCCTCAGGACGCTTGAGCGCAGTGTGGCGCGCACGGGGCAGAAGCGGCGCAAGCGCGTCCTCGTCGTCGACGATTCGCTGACGGTACGCGAGCTCGAGCGCAAGCTGCTCGACCATCACGGCTTCGAGGTCGAGGTCGCCGTTGACGGCATGGACGGCTGGAACGCGGTCCGCTCCGACGCGTTCGACCTCATCGTCACCGATGTCGACATGCCCCGCATGGACGGCATCGAGCTCGTCACCCTGATCAAGCGCGATCCCGGCCTGCGCAACCTGCCGGTGATGATCGTCTCCTACAAGGACCGCGAGGAGGATCGCCGCCGTGGGCTCGATGCCGGTGCCGATTACTATTTGACCAAAGGGAGCTTCCACGACGAAACTTTGATTCATGCTGTGGTCGACCTGATCGGCGAACCATGAATCCGGGCATGCGCTGTGGGGGCGTTTTATGAGAATCGGGCTGGTCAACGACCTGCCGATGGCGGTCGAGCTGTTGCGACGCGTCATCGCTTCCACGGCGGAACACGAAGTCGCCTGGATCGCCATGAATGGCCGCGAGGCGGTCGAGGCCTGCCGGCGCGACAGGCCGGACCTGATCCTGATGGACCTGAACATGCCGGAGATGGACGGCGTCGAGGCGACGCGCCGGATCATGGCCGAGACGCCCTGCCCGATCCTGCTGGTCACCGCCAGCGTCGATGCCAATGTCTCCGGCGTCTACGACGCGATGGGCTATGGGGCGCTCGACGCGGTCGATATCCCCAGCGTCGGCCTCGACGGCCACGGCTCGGCGCAGACCACCGCTTTGCTGGCGCGCATCGCCACGATCGGCCGGCTTTCGCGCGTGTCGCCGCCGGTGAGCAGCGTCCGGCGCCGGCCGCCTGCCCCGGCCTCTCCTTCCCAGCGCCTCGTCGCCATCGGCGCCTCCGCCGGCGGCCCGGCCGCGGTCGCGACGCTGCTCGGCGGGCTGGCGCCCGATTTCCCGGCCGCGATCATCCTGGTCCAGCATCTCGACGAGCAGTTCGTGCCGGGTTTCGCGAGCTGGCTCGGCCAGCATTGCCGCCTGCCCGTCCGGCCCGCCCGCGAGGGCGACCGGCCGGAACGCGGGGCCGTCCTGATCGCGGCGAGCGCCGACCACCTCGTGTTCAAGTCCGACGGAGAGCTCGGCTACCGGGCCGAGCCGCGCGACTATCCCTATCGCCCGTCGGTCGACGTGTTCTTCGAGAGCGTCGCCGAACGCTGGCAGGGAGACCCGGTCGGCGTCCTCCTGACCGGTATGGGACGGGATGGCGCCCGCGGCCTGAAACTGTTGCGCGACAGGCAGTGTTTGACGATCGCGCAGGACAAGGCCACAAGCGCGGTCTACGGGATGCCCAAAGCCGCCGCCGCCATCGGCGCGGCCGCGGAAATCCTGCCGCTGGCCGCGATCGCCCCCCGCCTGACCGAGGCGTGCGCTCCGTCGTCGTGATGAAGGTTGTCCATGACAGGCGAAACGAAATCCTCCCTGCCTGATGTCCCGCCGCCGGCCGACAGCTACCTGTCCATGGTCCTGCTGGTCGACGATCAGGTCATGGTCTGCGAAGCCGTGCGGCGCGCGCTCGCCCATCACGGCGATCTCGATTTCCACTATTGCACCGATCCGCTGGAGGCGATCGCGGTCGCCCAGCGCGTCAAGCCGACGGTGATCCTGCAGGACCTCGTCATGCCCGGCGTCGACGGGCTCGACCTCGTCCGGCAATACCGCAAGCACCCCGCCCTGCATGCGGTGCCCGTCATCGTGCTCTCGACCAAGGAGGACCCGGCGACCAAGAGCGAGGCCTTCCAGGTCGGCGCCAACGACTATCTCGTCAAGCTGCCGGACAAGGTCGAATTGATCGCCCGGGTGCGCTACCACACCCGCGCCTATCTCGATCATCTCCAGCGCGACGAGGCCTATCGCGCGCTGCGCGAAAGCCAGCGCGAACTGATGCGCGCCAATCTCGAGCTGGAACGCCTGACCCGGATCGACGGCCTGACCGGCCTCGGCAACCGCCGCTATTTCGACGAATATCTCGGCGCCGAGTGGAAGCGCTGCCAGCGCACCAAGAGCCCGCTCTCTGTGCTGATGATCGATGTCGACCATTTCAAGCGCTATAACGACGCCTATGGCCATCTCGCCGGCGACGACGTGCTGAAGCAGATCGCGCATGTGATCCAGGAGGGCTCGACCCGCTCGACCGACCTCGCCGCCCGCTTCGGCGGCGAGGAGTTCGTGGTCATCCTGACCGGCGTCCCGCAGGAAGGCGCGAGCCATGTCGCCGAACGCCTGGTGCAGGGCGTGCGCGACCTCAATATCGCGCATGGCGCCGACCGGGTGACGATCAGCGTCGGCGTGGCCACCGCCTGGCCGGATGCCGAGGGCGACCCCGCCCGGGTCGTCAATGCCGCCGACCTCGCCCTTTTCCGCGCCAAGAACGAGGGCCGCAACCGGCTGGTCTATGCGGAGCTGCCGCCCGATCGTTGAGGGAAGCAGCCTCCGACATTCTGCGAACGCGGTCGCCCAAGCTTAACCAGAAATGGCTTAACCTTGGGCGACGATCTTTCATCGCCTCAGTCGAAGCCTTAATCACCGGCGTGCCAATGCTGTGGTCCCGCATCGTTGATCGAGATGCCGATGTTTGCTGAGATGACCGACTTCGTCGGCAGAATCCTCGACAAGATCTCGGCGACGAGCCTCGTCGCAACCGGGCTGCTGTTCCTGACGGCGCTCGTCAGCGCGCTCGTCGCCTATCTCAGGACGACGAAGGAGCGCAGCTTCCGCGAGTTCTTCGATTTCGTGTTCCCCCACGAGATCATCATGCACCCTTCGGCGAAGGCGGACCTGCTGTTCTGGGTCACGCGCAAGGCGATCATGCCCTTCCTGATGCTGCCGGCGGGGATCACCTTCGTCGTCGCGGTTGGCTATGCGACCAACCGGGTGCTGGCGACGCTCTTCCACATCGATCCGCCCCTGATCCCCGGCCCGGCCGGCCCGCTCACCACGGTGATCTTCACCGTGACGATGCTGCTCGCCTACGACATCTCCTATTATCTGTACCATGTCGCGCAGCATCGCTTCCCGATCCTGTGGGAGCTGCACAAGGTCCATCACTCCGCCGAGGTCATGGTCGGCATCACCAAGGACCGCGTCCACCCGCTGGACGAACTGATGAACCGCGCCTGGGACGGCGTCATCCCCGGCATCTGCTTCGGCATCTGGTCGCTGGTCTCGCTCAACCTCGTCGAGCTCACCGTCTTCGGCATCAATGTCTACGTGATGCGCAACATCCTGATGATGGATTTCGTCAGGCATACGCATTTCAAGATCTCGTTCGGACGGCTCAACAATGTCGTCCTCTGCCCGCACTGGCACCAGTTGCACCACAGCGTCGACCCGCGTCATTACGACAAGAATTTCGGCCTGCTCTTCTCGTTCTGGGATCGCTTCTTCGGGACGCTCTGCGTGCCCAAGCCCGACGAGGACTTCAAGTTCGGGCTGATGGAGCGCAATGTCCGCGACTACCAGTCCCTTTCCGGCCTTTACCTGATGCCGCTGAAGCGGATGTGGCGTCAGATCAGACTGCGCCTGCGCCCCCGCGCGACCCGCCAGACGGCCCAGGAGATCGAGGAAACCCAGTCGTGACCGGGCAGAAGCGGCTCGCCGCGGCGGCCGGCCGCGAACTGGAGATCGTCACCTCCTACCGGCGGCTCGCGGCGCTCGCGCCGGCCTGGGACGACCTGTGGCGGCGCGCCGACGGGCTCGTGTTCCAGAGCCATGCCTGGATCGATGCCTGGTGGCGCACCGCGACGCGCCGCGACGATCGCGACCTGCTGATCGGGCTGGTCTGGAACGGCGCCGCGCTCGAAGCGATCCTGCCCTTCGCCACGATCCGCCGCCGCGGCGTCACCGTGCTGGAATGGGCCGCCAAGGAGCATAGCGACTACGGCGACGCCCTGCTCGCGCCGGACCGGAACCGCGATGCCGTCACCGCCCTGTGGTGGGAGATCGCCGCCGCTGGCGGCTTCGACATGCTCTACCTCAACCGCCTCCTGCCGGATGCGGCGATCCGGGGCATCATCGCGCCCGACGTCGCGAGCGGCCGCTTGCGCCCCAATCATCGCAGCGAGATCAGCTATCGCGTCGCCGGCCCCTGGCGGCGCGGCACGGACTGGTTCGAGGCACAGTCGAAGAAGATCCGGCAGAACTACCGGCGCGGCCGGAAATTCATGGAGGAAGCCGGCGAACTCCGCTTCCGCCTGATGACGCCTGACGAGCCGCTGGAGCCGGTGCTCACACGCGTCGCCGCGCTCAAGCGCAAATGGCTGGAGCGGCATGGCCGCGCCTCCGACCTGTTCGACGAGGGCGCCCCTGCGCTCGCCGCGCTGGTCGACGTCATGGCCCGGCTCGGCATCCTGCATGTCTTCGTGCTGGAATTGGCCGGCACGGTCGTCGCCGTCTCGATCAATGTCGTCCAGCGCCGCCGGATGATGGCCTTCATCACCACCTACGACCCGGAATTCGAGCGTGCCTCGCCCGGCATGGTCCTGATGATGGATTATATCCAGTGGTCGATCGACCAGGGGCTGGAGATGGTCGATTTCATGTGCGGCGGCGAGGATTTCAAGCGGCGCTTCGCCACGGAATCCGCGACGCTGGAATCGGTGACGGGCGCGCGCACGCTTGTCGGCCGTCTCGCCATGCTGGCCGACAACGCCGGCCACGCTATCAGGAACTGGCGCTCGCGCCCGGCGGCTGCCGGCGCGCCAGCGGATTCCGCCGAACCATCGCCGAGCCATCGATAAACTCGAACCCGCCGGCACTGTTCAGGCTGTGCAGGCGCCGGCCGGGCCAGAGCGGCCCTCCCGCCTCAAGGATGGTCTCGACCTCCTGCGCGAAACCCGTGTCGTCGAGTTGGGTCACGCGGGCGATGCCGAGCGCCTTGCCGTAACCCTGGCGGCAATCCTGCACCGGGCGCAGCAACTCCCCCTCGCGCAGCACCATCCGCCCCGCAGGCCGTGCCGAGGCGATGTCGATCAGCACGGGATTGCGCGGATGCGGCGTCCACGGTCCGCGGAAATCCGGCGCCGACCACAGGTGCAGCGCGTCCGAAAACGAGCCGCCGCCGTCGCGCACCGTCGCGAACAGCCACCACCGGCCATCCTGCTCGATGAGGGTGGCGTCGCTGGCGACCACGCCCTCGATCAGGGTCGCCTCCTTCACCCAGCCCCCCGGAAAAGCCGTGGCGCGGAAGAGATCGACCCGCGCCGCGCTGCAGCTTTCCGGGATCATCCAGATTTCGCCGTCGCGTGCGAAGACGAAGGGATAGGACAGGTGGCCCGGCTGCTCGAACACGGGCTCGGGTCGGCCCAGCGGCCCGTCCGGCCCGAACGCAACCGCCGAGATGATGCCCTTGCCCGTCGCATGGACGAAATCCTCGACGAAGAGCGTGACCCGGCCCTCGTGCAGGATCGGAAACGGATCGGCATAGAAGCGGGTGCCGTCATCCGGCAGGTCGGTCCAACCGCTATCGGGATGGCGTTGCATCGTGAACAGGTCGGGCCCGTCGAGCTTGCGCCAGCCGACCCGCCAATGCGGCGCGTGGAAGCCCGTCCGGTAGACCAGCTCGATCGCCTTCCCGATCCCGGCCTTGACCATCGTCTTCGCGATGCCGGCCTGCGCGGCGGGCGGTGTCGGCGGCCCCGTCTCGGCCGCAGGCAGCGTCGGAACGCGCAATCGTCTGCCCGCCATGGCCGCGACGATCAGCGTCACGATCCGGCTGAGGATATCCTCCAGCTTCGCCAGGAGGATGCGGCCGTTTTCGGAGCCCGGCCGGCCCGCGGCGACGAGATCGCCGCCTTCCCTGAGTTCGACGAGGGGAATTCCGCCGCCGAGCAGGGCGGCGACCAGAGCGTCCTCTCCCGCCTTGCCGTCGAAATGCAGGGTCCAGTGCCGCCCGGCTTCCGCCGCGCTCCCGTCCCCGAGATCGAGAACCAGATCGGCAGGGCCGGCCTGCCAGCTGATCGGAACGGCCGCATCGCCGGGCTCAGCCACGGCGAACAGGCCGTCGGGGCGCAAGCCATGGAGCAGGCCCTCGACGCGAAACAGAGGGCCAAGCCCGCTCCGGTCGACGGGAGCGCTCTCCGGCAGGCACAGCGACAGGTCGAGGCCCGGAAGGCTCCGCAGGCGATCGATCAGCAGCAGATGCCATCGCCGCAACGGCGAAGCACCGATAGTCAACCTCAGTCGCATGCCCCATCCCACGCGGCCGCGCGCACCGTGCGGCCCGCGAACGGAAGGCAGCCTGCCATGCCGGGATTTCGATTTCGTTAGCCCTGCCGGTGCTGGGGCGCGGGGGCAGAGCGGGGCTTGTTAAGGACTCGATGCCATTGTCCCCGCCGGTATCGCGACCGGGAAAAGCCGCGGTGCCGGCGTTGTTGCGTTGGTAGAGTTGAGGAATGGCCAGCCTGGCTGCGACCGATCATCGGCAGGAGGAAGCGGTGCAGCCGGCTCCTCGGGAGACTTATCGCCGGCGTCAGGATGGCGCTGTCGAGATCTCCGAGCTCTGGCGCATCCTCTGGCATCGCCGTTTCATGATCCTGGGCATCGCCGGCGTGCTGGCGGGCCTGGCGCTGGCCTATGGCGTCCTGACCTCCCCGCTCTACACCGCATCCGCCCAGTTGCTGATCGATCCGCGCGACCGCAATGTCGTCAGCAACGACGTCAACCCGAGCTCCGTTTCGCCGGATGGCGGGCTGGCGCAGGTCGAGAGCCAGGCCAGCGTCATCCAGTCCACCAGCGTACTGATGCGCGCGATCCGCGCTGCGCATCTGGTTGACGACAGCGAGTTCAACGGCCAGGGTCTGCTCTCGCGCCTGCTCGGCCGGGTCGCGGCCGATCCACCGAACGCCGATGGCAGCCTGACGCCGGCGGAGGCGCGCGCGCTCGCCAATCTGCGTCGCAAATTCTCGGTCCGGCGCGCCGACAAGGTCTTCGTCGTCGACGTCGTGGTGACGACCAAGGAGCCGGAGAAATCCGCCAGGCTCGCCAACGCCATCGCGGAAGCCTATCTCGCCGACCAGGCCGATGCCCGCAGCAAGGCGGCGAACGAGGCCTCCGACGCGCTGACCGCCCGGCTCGACGAACAGCGCAAGCGCGTCGAGAAGGCCGAGAACGCCGTCGAGCGCTATCGCGCCCAGAACAACCTCGTCGCGTCGTCCGGCCGCCTGATCAGCGACCAGCAGCTCGGCGAGATCAGCAACCAATTGTCCGCCGCACAGGCCCGCACGGCCGCGCTCAAGTCGCAGGTCGAGCAGATTGCCCAGCAGCGCCGCGGCGGCAGCCTTGCCGGCAACTCGACCGAGGCGATCCAGTCCCCGGTCGTCGCCAAATTGCGCGAGCAGGAGGCGACGCTGGTCCAGCGCGAGGCCGACCTGCAGAGCCAGCTCGGCCCGCGCCATCCCTCGATCGGCGCGGCCCAGAGCCAGCTCGTCCAGATCCGCCGGATGATCGCGACCGAGATCGCCCGCGTCGAACAGTCCGTGCGCACCGATTACGAGCGCGCGCAGGGCAACGAGAAGCTGCTCGCCGGCAAGCTCGAAGCCCTGACGCGGCAGACGCAAGGCGCCGACCAGGCCTCGGTGCGCCTGCGCGATCTCCAGCGCGATCTGGAGGCTGCCCGCACGGTTTATGCCAACTTCCTGCTGCGCGCTCAGGAAACCCGCGAGCAGGCCAATCTCGACACCACCAATGCCCGCATCATCAGCCGCGCGCAGGCGCCGCAGCAGGCGAGCTGGCCGCCGACCCTGCCGCTTGTCGCCGCGGCCGGCATGCTGGGGCTGGGGCTCGGCGCAGGCCTCGCGTTGATCCGCGAATATGCCGCGCCCCATCTCATCTCCCGCGCCCAGGCCGAGGCGCTGATCGGCGCGCCGGTCATCGCCGTGCTGCGGCCGGGCAAACCTGTCGCGAAGCGGCGCTGGCGCCTGCGCAAGACACCGCCTGCCCCGGCGGAGGCCGATGGCGAGGCCGGGCTTGCGCTGCTCAGGCTGTTCAATACATCGCAAACGACGGCCACCGCGGCGCACAGCCTGCTCCTGACCTCGGTCGAACGCGATGCCGCCGATCGCGAGCGCGTGACCGACCAGCTCGCGGAAGCCGCCGTCCAGCAGGGCGAGCGCGTCCTCCTAATCGACGCCGATCTCGAGAAGGCACCGGAGGATTCAGGCCCCGGCCTGATGGACCTGCTGCGCGGCGAAAGCAGCCTGGAGGCGGCGATCCATTTCGGCGCCAGCAAGGATGTCGCGATGATGTCCGGCGGGCGCCGCAAGGCGCCGCCGCAGAAGAATATCGGCCGGACCTTCGCCACGCGGATGCTGGCCGATGCCGGCCGGCATTTCGACCTCGTGGTGATGGATGGCGGCGCGCTTGGCCGCAATGTCAGGATCGCTCCGCTCGTCGGCATGGCCGAGGAGATCGTGCTGGTCGCACGCCTCTACGGCACGCGCCAGCAGGACATCGTCCAGGCCATGGAGGCCGCGCGCATCATGGGCCGCTCGATCACGGCCACGATCCTCGTCGACTCCGGCGGGCGCGGCTAGAGCATTTTCAAGCGAAGTGGACACCGGTTCGCGTGAAGAAAATGCAGCAAAATCTCCTCATGCGCACCGCCGGGCTGCGGGCTGCACCGGGCTGGGCCCGGCTCGACGGGATCAGCCGCATCGGCCTCATCGCCACGGTGCTCGTGCTGTTCTGCATCTCCGGCGGCATGCTCTGGCTCGTCGGCTACAATTACGACGGCCTCGCCGGCTCGGCCGCGACCAAGATCCATCCCTCGACCTACATGGTCGTGCTGTTCTTCTGCTGGAGCGTGCTCGCCAGCGGCGATCCGGTCAGCCGCGCCATCCACCTCGCCAGCGCCCGGCCGGCGACGCTCCTGATGCTGGTCGTCACCATCGCCGTCATTATAGTCACCATCCTGCGCGGCGGCGCCGGCATCGGCGGCATGGTCGACACCTATGTCGCCGCCTGCCTGCTGGTCTTCCTGCTCGCCGACGCCGACGACGAGA
This sequence comes from Allobosea sp. ASV33, assembly GCF_016428755.1. Taxonomy (GTDB): domain Bacteria; phylum Pseudomonadota; class Alphaproteobacteria; order Rhizobiales; family Beijerinckiaceae; genus Allobosea. The sequence continues at coordinate 31,190 of NZ_JAELTI010000022.1, read as the reverse complement.
CCATGGCGACGCTGACCACGATCCTGCATGTCGTGATGACGGCGAACGCCCTGCTCGCGCTCGCCGAATTCGTCACCCAGATCCGCCTCTTCCCCTATCGCTTCGACGGCATCGCCTTCGAGACGGATACACGCTCCGCCGCACTGCACGGCCATCCGCTGGCCAATGCCATGATCACCGCCTGCTATCTGATGGCACTGATCAGCGGCTCCCGCCCGCTCTCGCCGGCCGTGCGCGGCACGCTGATCGCCTTGCAGAGCGCAGCCCTCGTCGTCTTCGGTGGCCGGACGGCGCTGCTGGTCTCGCTGGCGCTCGGCCTCTGCTACGGCATCGCGATGCTGTTCGCCTCGTTGCGCGGCGGGCGCGTCTCGCTCGTCGGCGCCGCGATCGCCTGCCTGCTGGCGGCGCTGCTGCCGGTCGCGATCGGTGGATTGGCGACCGTCGGCTTCTTCGACGACGTCGCGACGCGCTTCGTCTCCGACGGCGGCAGCGCCAATGCGCGCAAGGAGATGCTCGACCTGCTCGGCATGTTCTCGCTGGGCGATCTCGTCTTCGGCCCCGACAACGACCTTGTCGACACGCTCCGGCGCGTCAACGGCCTGGAATGGGGCATCGAGAACCCCTTCATCCGCATGACGCTCTATCAGGGCGCGATCGTCACCGCGCTGGTGACCGTGGCCTTCGGCCTGTTCATGTACGAGCTCGCGCGGATCGGGCGGGCGGGCGGCGTCTGGCTGCCGATGCTCGTCTGGATCATCCTCTTGAACGGCTCGGAGAGCATCGCGACGAAGACGAACCTGCCCGCCAAGTTCGCGATCGTCGTGCTCTGCCTCTATCGCCCGGAGCACCAGACCAAGGCAGCTCCGCTCAGCCCGGCATCTTCAGCCCGAGCGCCTCGATCATGGCCGGGTCGGGCTGCCGGCTGACATCGTCGACCAACAGGCCCAGGCTGTCGAACAGGTTCCAGAACGCCCAGGGAAAACCGAGTGCCTCGGCGCTCGTTCGAACATCCCTGACATAGCGCGCGCGGTCGGCGGGGGCGGAAGCGGCAATGCCCGCGCCCGTCCGGACCGCGCCGAATTCGCCCATCAGGACACGGCCGGGCGCGATGCCCTCGCGCTGCGCCCAGGCCCGGACCTGGCGCAGATAGCCCTCGATGAAGGGCCGGTCCGGCCGGGCGTCGAAATACTCCTTCAGCACCCGCTCGGTCTCCCGATAGGTCGCGGCGCCGCTCCCTGATGCCGGCTGGCCGAGTTCTGCCATCCGGGCACGGACGGCGGCGAGCGTCGTCTCCAGCGTGCCGCGCGACGCCGGCCATGGCACCGCGTTGAGCGCCGGATAGAACGGCTCGCTCATCCATTTCGCGCCCTGATGCGAGAACAGGTAGGGCTCGTAGAAGTGGAAGGTGAAGAGCAGCGGCTCAAAGGCCGCGAGCGCGCTCGCCTTCAACGGTTCCAGCCCGGCGATCATGCTACCGCAAGCCCCCGTCGCGACCAGCGTGAGATCGGGAGCAGCACTTCGCGCGGCGCCGAGCATGCGTCGCTGGATCCGATCCCATTCGGCGGCGCCGCAAGCCTGGAACGGTTCGTTGACGGGTTCGAGCGCGACACGGCCCGGCCCCAGCCGTACCAGCCGGCCCGCCAGTTCCGCAATCAATGCGAGATAGGCCGGAAAGCCCGGCGCGGCCTCGCTGCCGAAGAGATACGTCGGGGTCCAGTGATGCGTGGCCGCATTGGCATGGAGATTGAGGACGACGGCGAAACCCTGGCCGAGCGCCTGTGCGACCGCCGCCACGACCTGGTCCAGCAGGATCACCCGCTCGCGCGACGCGGCGGTCAGGATCGGCCCGGGATCGACGGGAATGCGCACGAAATCGAAGCCCGCCCGGCGCAACCGGCCGAGATCGCGCGCCGTCGGAACGGGACGATCGAGCTGGAAAGGCGGCCAGTCATAGTCGGTGCGCGGCGCCGGAAATTCCCGCGTCAGCGAGAACCACGGCCACAGATTGATCCCGCGCCGAAGAACGAGCGGTTGCGCGGCCTGCGCCGGCCTCGCGCCGAGCAGCGTTGCCCCGACGCCTCCCGCCAGGACCGCCCGGCGGCTGAAGCTCATCCGGAACTCTTGTCGGCCAGCTTGACGGCGGCCAGTTCGGGCGCGGCAGCGGCACCGCCCATCAAGGCCAGCGCCTCGCGCTCGTAATGCTCGAGCACGGCCTGCCACTTGAACTTTTCCTGCGCTCGCGACAGCGCCGCTTTCTTCAGGCGCCCGGCAAGGATGTCATCGGCGATCAGCCTGTCGATCGCCTCGGAGCAGCCGGCCTCGTCCTTGAAGAACAGCCCGGCCTCCCCGGCGGTCCAGCGGTTATAGGGATTGTCATGCGCGATGACCGGGTTGCCCGCCCAGAGCGCCTCGACCAGCGACGGATTGGTGCCGCCGACCGTATGGCCATGCATATAGGCCCGCGCATGGAAGCGCAGGGCCTGGACGACGCCGGGGTCATAGATCGCGCCGGGCGTCAGCACCTCCGGCCCTGCCGCGGCCATGACCTCGCGGTGATACGCGATCTTGTCCGAGAACGTGCCGAGGACCACGAGCTTCATGCCGCGCGGCTTGCGTGAGAAAGCCTCGACCAGCGTCAGGATCGAATTGTCGGGTTCTATCCGGGCGATCGACACGAGATAGCGGCCGCTTTCGAGGCCGAGCCTCGCGAGAGGGGCCGTCGGCGCCGAAGCAATCGGCACGCCGCCATAGGGGATCATGGCCGTCGCCGAGCGCGGACGCCGGGTCGCCAGATGGTCGGCGATGACGGGATGGTCGGCCACCAGCCGGTTGGACGACCAGGCGGCGATCCATTCGTTGAGCCAGAACCAGGCGCGGACCGGAAAGGACCATTTCGGCCGGCGCCATTCGATGCCGTCCATGTTGGTCAGGATCTTGCGCCCCGCCAAACGCAGATAGGGCAGGAAGACCGCCCCGTTATAGCCCAGCACGAGGCTCACCGCCTCGCGGCGCGCCGCATCCCGCACGCAATGCCAGTCGAATTCGAGCGTCGCCCGCGGCCCGTCGGACGCGACCTGCGTCCGGATCAGCTCGATGCCGCGCCACATCTCGCTGCGAAACCGCTGCGTGACGGCGGGGACCTCGTCCTGGCAATAGACGCCCACGCGCCAGCCGCGCTCCACGAGAAAGAGCGCCAGCTTCTCGGCAAAGGTCTCGAAACCGCCATGCGCTGCCGGAATCCCGCGCGTTCCGAGGATCAGCAGGGTGGGAGGGGTGTCCATTTCAACCTGTCCAAACCGGCCCGCACATCATCGCAGGCAAAGCGTCGCACTTTCATTATGCCTTGAATTTCCGTGATTTATCCTCCTTTCATCCGGAATGGTTAGGACGGGCTTTCTCGAATTCCGGACATGTCCGGAACGGACCGCTGCGGCCTCGAACGGAATTGGATCGTGACGCTCCGCATTGCCTGCATACATCAAGGGTACGAACTCTACGGCTCGGACCGCAGCTTCGCCGAAAGCGTCGCGGCGCTGCGCCAGGCCTATCCGTCGGCCGAGATCGAAGTCGTGCTGCCGCGCGACGGGCCGATCCGCCGGCTGCTCGAAGGCAATGCTAGCCGCATCGTGATCGAGCCGCTCTGGGTGCTCCGCCGCAAGGATTTGCCGCGGCTGGTCGCGACCGCGCCGATCGCCCTGCCCCGCGCCGTCTTGCGGGCCGCCCGGCGCCTCAGGCGCTGCGACCTCGTCTACATCAACACCTCGGTCATCGTGGACCATGTGCTGGCCGCCCGTTTCTTTCCGGGCAAGGCGCTCCAGCACATCCACGAGATCCCCGAAGGCGCGACCCGCACGCTGCTGCGCCGGCTGATCCTCTGGGGCCGCGCCCGCCTGATCTTCAACTCGCGGGCGACGCGCGACGCCTTCGAGGCACCGCTGGGCACGCCCTCGGACGTGATCTATAACGGCGTCGCCGGCCCAGCCGACTGGGCGCCGACCGACTATGACGGCAAGCGCCCGCTGCGCGTGCTGATGCTCGGCCGGATCAACCGCATCAAGGGCCAGGAAGTCCTGCTCGCGGCGCTGGCGTCCCTGCCCTCGGAAACCCGCGACCGCATCGAGACCCGCATCGTCGGCAGCGCCTTCGAGGATCCCGGCCTCGAAATTGCCTTGCGCGAAGCCGTGACCAGCGCCGGCCTCGCTTCCCATGTCAGCGTCGAGCCCTTCCTCGACGATCCGACCCCGCTCTATCGCTGGGCGGATGTCGTCACCGTGCCGTCGCGCCGGCCGGAATCGCTCGGCCGCGTCGCGATCGAGGCGATGGCCTTCGGCCGCCCGCCGCTCGCCTCGGCCATCGGCGGCTTGCGCGAGGTGGTCGATGACGGCGTCACCGGCTGCCTGCTGCCGCCGGGGGATGCCGACGCGCTGGCACGGGCTCTCGCTGGTATCGTCAGCCATCCGGAGGCTCTCGCGCCGATGGCGCAGGCCGGTCGCGAACGCTTCAACGCCCTGTTCAGCGAGCAGGCCGTCGCGCAGGCGATCGCGGCGGTGGCCGCCGACATGCTTCGCCAGGGCTCGAGCCGCCCGCGATGAACCTCCAGGCCATCCGTCATATCGTGCTGCGACTCGTCGTCATGGTCGGCGGCGAAGCGATGCAGAGCGCCTTCCATCTCGGCCTCAACATTGCGCTGCTGCATTCCGTATCGGCACGCGACTACGGCATCTTCGCCCTGGTGATGGTCGTCGGCGGCCTGGGCCTGACCTATATCCGCGCCTTTACGGCGCTGCCTGCCAGCATCGCGATCGCCCAGAGCCGCGGCTCCGGCGCGGCCGGCGCCTATGAGGTCACCTTCGGTTCGGCTGCGATGCTGCTGTCGCTGCTGCTCGGCCTGGTCGTCACCGGCGTCCTCGGCGTCTGGCTCGACGAGGGCGCGCTGTTCGGCGGAGCCTTCATCGGGCTGTGGTCGATGCGCGCGCATGTCCGCACGGTCCTGTTTGCCCGCAATCGCCAGATGCTGGTGAGCCTCAGCGATCTCACCTTCACCCTCAGCGGCGCCGCCGGGACCGCCTGGGTGATATGGGACGGCACCCATATCCTCCAGCACACCTTCGCGGTGATGACGGCAGCCAACGCGCTCGGCATCGCGGTGCTGTTGATCCTCTCGCGGCGGCGCCCCCTGCGGATCAATTTCGGCCGGCATGTCTGGCGGCGCTACCGCAAGCTCTGGCGCGAGCTCAAATGGTCCGTGCTGAGCGTGACGATCACCAACCTCCAGGGCCAGGGCATGGCCTTGATGGTCGCGGCGATGGCGGGTCCCGCTGCCTATGCCCCGATCGCGGCGGCGCTGGTCAATTTCGTGCCGCTGCGTATCGTCTCCACCGCCTTCGCCAACATGATGCATCCCGAGCTCTCCAAGCTCATGGCGCATCGCGATTTCGCCAAGGTCGGGCAGCGGCTGCGGCGCTGGCCCCTGCCGCTCGCCTGCCTCGGCATCCTCTACGGCATCGTCGTCCTGATCGCCTTGCCCTTCATCGAGCCCGACAGCCTCGAAGGCACGCGCTTCTTCAAGATTTCCGTCCTGGCCTGGGTGATGAGCAGCCTGCCGATGCTCTATGTCATGCCGCGCATCTGGCTGGAGATCGCGCAGGACTACCGCTCCATCGCCATTCTCTCGGCCATCGCCGCCGCGGCCGGCCTGCTGCTCGTCTTCGTGCTGCTGCTGACCGTCCCGCCGTCCTGGGCCTTGCTCGGCGGCGCGCTCTCGGAGGTCATTGTGCTCATCGGCTCCTGGGCGATCGTCCGGCCAAGGCAGCGCGCAGCCGAGCAAGCCGCCAGCCGGCGCTGACGCGCCGATGGCAAGCATAGGCAATATCTATTTGCCTGCGCCGCCCCTCGCCTGAAATCCTGAGCTGGACGGTTCGCCTGCGCACGCGGCGCGAAACCCGTCGCGTCATCGCCCCGCAGCAGCTCCCGCCCGGCCCGGCGGAGAGGAGACCGTCATGCCCAGCCTCGACACGGCCCGTATCGACATCGAGCGCTTCTGGACCACGATCGAGCGCTCGGCCGAGATCGGCCCGGGCCGGCCGGGCGGTCTCTCGCGCCTCGCGCTTTCCGATGCCGACAAGGAGGTGCGCGACACCTTCGTCGGCTGGTGCCGCGAGGCGGGTCTCACCGTTCGCGTCGACGGCATCGGCAACATCTTCGCCCGCCGCGCCGGCACCGATGACAGCCTGCCACCGGTGGTGATGGGCAGCCATCTCGACACCCAGATCAATGGCGGCCGCTTCGACGGCATCGCCGGCGTGCTCGGCGCGCTGGAAGTCTGCCGCACGCTCGATGCGCTCGGCCATCGCACGCGCCGGCCGATCGAGATCGTCAACTGGACCAACGAGGAAGGCGCGCGCTTCTCGCCGCCGATGGTCGGCTCCGGCTGCTTCGTCGGCGCCTATACGCTCGACTTCGCGCAAGGCCGCACCGACGAAGACGGCCGCACGATCGGCCAGGAGCTGGAGCGGATCGGCTATCGCGGCGCGATGGAAGCCGTGCCGCACGCCTTCGACGCCTATGTCGAGTTCCATATCGAGCAAGGCTATTATCTCGACCGCGACGGCATGCAGGTCGGCGTCGTCACCGGCGGCTTTCCGAGCACGGGCATGCTCGTCGAGTTCAAGGGCGAGACCGCCCATACCGGCCCCTGGCCGATGGAGCGCCGCCGCAACGCCCTTCTGGCCGGCGCCCGCCTGCTTGTCGAGACCGACGAGATCGGCTGGGCCTATGCCGCCGGCGGCGGCAAGGCGACGGCCGCGCGCCTCGCCGCCTGGCCGAACAAGCCGGGCATCCTGTCAGATTGGGCGCAGGCCGTCTGCGACGTCCGCCATCCCGATCCGGAAACCTCCGAGGTCATGGCCGAGCGCGTCCGCCGCGCCGTCGGCGAATCCGCCGCCCGCGCCGGCTGCACCGCCGAAATCCTCGATGTCTGGAAATGGGGCGGCAAGATCTTCGCGCAGGAGCTGATCGACAGCGTGCGCAAGACCTCGCTGGCGCTGGGCTACCGCACGCAAGATATCCTCAGCCAGGCCGGGCACGATGCCTATTTCGTCGCGCGCCATGCCCCCACAACGATGATCTTCGCGCCCTGCAAGGGCGGCATCACCCATAACAATGCCGAGCTTTGCACGAAGGAAGACCTGGAGCCCGGCCTCAACGTGCTCTTGCACACCGTCATGGCACGGGCCGATCGCTGAGAGACCGCGGAAACTCCCGAGCTCACTTATTTGATACGGAAACGCGCCGTCATTCCGGGCTTGACCCGGAATCCATCGGAGAGCGCTGAGCTTTACGGTGGATTCCGGATCGGCGCGGCTTCGCCGCTTGTCCGGAATGACGGTGTTACCGTGGTAACGAAGCAGGCAACCAATGGGCGTTGCGCCCCTTAGACGGCCTCCGCGGCCGGCTCCTCCTCCGTCGCGCCGAGCCGCTGCTCGAACAGCCGCAGGAACGCCTCTTCCGCGGCGCTGAGCTGCATGGCCGGGTTGGAGACGAAATAGAGATCGGCGCCGAGCAGGTCCTCGGACCGCGCGAGGTTCCACAGCGAACGGCTTTCCAGTGCCTCGGCCACCGAGGCCAGCGGCAGGATGCCGATGCCGAGGCCGGCGGCGATCATCCGCGTGACCTCTTCGAGATTGGGGCTTGAGCCGACGACCCGGCTGCCGAGCCCGGCCCCTTCCCGGACCGAGACCATCGGCTCCAGCGCGCCGTCCTGCCCGCAGGCGAGCGCAACGAAAGGCTCGTCGCGCAGTTCCGCCAGCGGCACGTCCGCGAGCCCAAACAGCGGATGACCGCGCCCGCACAGGATGCCGAATTCCTCGCGCAGCAGCGGGCGGCAATCGAGCCCGGCCAAAGGCTTCGACAGCAGGCAGAAGCCGAAGGGGCTGAGCTTCTGCGAGACCGCACGCACGATGTCCTGGCTGTTGGCGACATCGATCCGCACGCTGACGCCGGGATGCTTGCGGTTGAGCAGCGTCAGCGTCCGGTCGAGCGGCGGCAGCACGACATGGGTCACGACGAGCAGGCGCACCAGCCCGGTCAGGTCGTCATGGTCTTCCGACAGGCGGTCGCCGATCCGCGCCACGCTGCGGTAGATGTCGACGCATTCCTTATAGAGCAGTTCGCCGCGCTTGGTCAGGACGAAGCGGCGGCTGTCGCGCTGGATGAGCTGGCCGCCCAGCGTCTCCTCCAAGCGTTGAAGCGCCGCGCTGACCGTCGGCTGGCGCACGAGCAAACGGTCGGCCGCCCGCGTGATGCTGCGCTCCTCGACGATGACGAGGAAGGTATGCAGCAGGTTCCAATTGAGATGGTGCAGCTTCGGCTTCGTTCCGCTCAAGCGCGTATCTCTCTTCCGTTCGTGACCCCTGCCCCTTATGCAAACCCGCTGCCGTGGCAAGCCTATGCTTAGCATAGGAACTGTCTATTGGACCCGGTTTCGCGGCTTCCGTAGGTTCGGCAGAACGGACATTCTCCAGCGCAAGGGCGACCATGACAGCGACCGGATCATCGGCCGAAGCCTCGATCGCGCAGCGCGCCGCGCTCTTCCGCGAGATCGAGACCGCGACGCTCGGCCATATCCTGACCGAGGGTTTCATGGCTCCGGCGATCCAGTGCGTCATCGAGGGCCCGCGCGTCTGCGGCCCGGCTCTCACCGTGAGCGTTTCGCCCGATGACGGCGCGGTGCTCTCCTGCGCCCTGACGCAGGCGAAGCCCGGCGACATCCTCGTCATCGACCGCCAGGGCGACGACCGCCATGCCTGCTGGGGTGCGGTGATGACGGCCGCCGCGCAGGCCGCGGGCATCGTCGGCGTCGTCATCGACGGCTTCGTCACCGATGTCGCGGCGATCCGCGCCTCGGGCCTGCCGGTCTGGTGCCGCGGCCGCTCGCCGCTGACGACGAAGCTGCTCGGCAAGGGCGGCACGATCGGCGAGACCGTGAACTGCGGCGGCGCGACGGTGCGCCCCCGCGACCTCGTCCTCGCCGACGAGAACGGGGTCTGCGTCATCGATCCCGCCGAGGCCGAAGCGCTGGCCCGGACCTGCGCCGCCATGCAGGCGGCCGAGCCAGGCATCATCGAGCGCGTCCGCAAGGGCGAGCGCATCGACGAGATCAATGGCGCGAGGAAGCTCTGGGAAAAGTTGCGGGCCTCCAAGAGCCGCTAACAGACTCCGGCCGCAGAATCGCCCATAGAGGCGCGCTCCGGCCGGATGGATCATCCAGAAAACACAGGGGAACACACCGATGAAGATTTTTGGAACGACCGCGCTGGCCGGCGCGCTCTTGGCCGCCTCCTTCGCGCTGGCGCCAGTGCCGGCCCTAGCCGGCAAGGCCGACGACACGCTGAACGCCGCCTTCGCGCTGGAGCCGGAAGCGCTCGACACCTACAAGATCGCCGGCCGCGAGGGCCTGATCCTCGCCCGGCACATCTATGACGGCCTGCTTTACAAGGATCTCGACACCGGCGAGATCAAGCCGGCGCTCGCCAAGGCCTGGCGCTTCGTCGACCCGACCACGATGGAATTCGACCTGCGCGAGGGCGTGACCTTCCACAACGGCGCCAAGTTCACCGCCGACGACGTGGTCTACACCCTGACCACCGTGCTCGACCCGGCCTACGGCACGCGCTTCCGCATCGCCGTGGACTGGATCGACAAGGTCGAGAAGGTCTCGGGCTTCCAGGTCCGGATCAAGATGGCCAAACCCTTCGCGGGCGCCGTCGAGATGCTCGCCGATGCGCTGCCGATCTATCCGGCCGCCTATTTCAAGGAGGTCGGCTCGGCCGGCATGGCGGCCAAGCCCGTCGGCACCGGCCCTTACAAGCTCACCGAGATGACGCCGGGCATCCGCTATGCCTTCGAGCGCTTCGACGGCCATTATGCCGGCAGCCCGAAGGGCAAGCCCGCGATCGGCAAGATCGTCGTGCGCACCATCCCCGAGCTCAACACCCAGTTCGCCGAATTGATGGCCGGCAAGCTCGACTGGACCTGGCGCATCCCGCCGGACCAGGCCGCGCGCCTCGCCAGCCGCGTGCAGATCGTCAACGGCCCGATCATGCGCATCTCCTATGTCGGCATGACCGTGACCGGGAAGGGCAAGGACTACCCGACCAAGAACCTGAAGGTCCGGCAGGCGATCAACCACGCCGTCAACCGCGAGGCCATCGTCAAGGCCTTCGCCGGCGGCGCCTCGCAGGTCCTCAACGCCGCCTGCAACCCCAAGCAGTTCGGCTGTGCCCAGGACGTGACGAAATACGCCTATGACCCCGCCAACGCCAAGGCGCTGCTGACCGAGGCCGGCTTCGCCAACGGCGTCGATATCGAGATGGTCTTCGCCGCCATGCCGCGCCCGGTCGCCGAGGCGATCGCCAGCGATCTCGGCAAGGCCGGCATCCGCGTGACCTTGAACGAGCAGCAATATGCTGCCGGCGTGCAGAAATGGCGCGCAGGCGAACTGCCGGCCTTCTTCACCAACTGGGGCAGCTACGGCACCGGCGACGTCGCCTTCATCATCTCCAACTTCTTCGGTGGCGGCGCCGACGACCTCGTCCAGGACAAGGAGGTGATCGAGCTGGTCAATGCGGCCGACACCTCGCAGGACCGCGCGCTGCGCGAGGCGAACTACGCCAAGGCGCTGAAGAAGATCGCCGATCAGGCCTATTGGCTGCCGATGTACGACTTCAACATCAATTATGGCTTGTCCAAGGACCTGACCTTCAAGCCCCATCCGGACGAGTTCGCCCGCTGGTGGCTGTCGAGCTGGAAGTAACCGCTTCGGCCCTATCGCCGCGCCGCTACCGGCTTTCGCCTGGTAGCGGCCCCATCCCTGCCAGGCAGGCCGACCCGCTATCCCCGGAGCCGTCATGCTGCCCTTTCTCGCGCGCCGCCTGATCGTCGCCGCCCTCGTGGCGCTCGCCGTCTCGGCGGTCGCCTTCGGATTGATGTTCGTCTCCGGCGACCCCGCCGTCGTCCTCGCCGGACAGGCCGGCCGGGCGCAAGACGTCGAACTGATCCGCCACGCCTATGGCCTCGACCGGCCGATCCCGCTGCAGTTCCTGAGCTGGATCGGCAATGCCTTCACCGGCAATTTCGGCACGAGCCTCTATTTCAACCTGCCGGTGGCGCCGATCATCGCCGAGCGGCTCTCGGTCACGCTCGTGCTGGGCTCGGCCGCCTTCCTGCTCGCGCTCGTCGTCGCGGTTCCGCTCGGCATCCTCGCCTCGCTCAAGCCCGGCGGTACGCTCGACCGCATCGCCCTGATGCTCGCGGTGCTCGGCCAGGCGATCCCGAGCTTCTGGCTCGGCCTGATCCTGATCGTGATCTTCGGCGTCTGGTACGGGCTCGTGCCGATCTCCGGCACCGAGAGCTGGCAGGGCTATATCCTGCCCGTCGTGGTGCTCAGCTACTACGCCATGCCCGCCCTGATGCGCCTCACCCGCGCCGGCATGATCGACGTGCTTACCGCCGACTATATCCGTACCGCCCGCGCCAAGGGCGCCTCGCAGCCGCGCGTCCTGCTGGTCCATGCCCTGCGCAATGCCGTGCTGCCGCTGGTCTCGCTCGCCGCCGTGCAGTTCGGTCTGATGCTCTCGGGCTCGATCGTGATCGAGAGCGTCTTCGCCATCAACGGGCTCGGCCGCCTCGCGTGGGAATCGCTGCTGCGCAGCGACCTGCCGGTGGTGCAGGCGATCATCCTGATCCTCTCGCTGATCTACGTGACGCTGACGACCGTGGCCGACCTGATCAATGCCTGGCTCGATCCCCGCCTGAGGAGCGCCTGATGTCGATCGCCGACAGCCCTGCCATCCGCCGGCGCAAGCTTTTCAAGGGCCTGAGCGCCAGCAGCGCCATTCGCATCGGCGGCGGCCTGCTCGCCGTCATCGTCTTCGTCGCGCTCTTCGCGCCCTGGCTCTCCAGCCATGATCCGATCGCGCAGGATCTCGGCAAGCGCATGATCCCGCCCTTCTGGTATCCGGGCTCGGACCCGGCGCATCTCCTCGGCACCGACCATCTCGGCCGCGACTATCTCGCCCGCCTGCTCTATGGCGCTCGCGTCTCACTGCTGATCGGTCTCGGCGTCACGCTCTGCGCCGGGTTCATCGGCACGATGCTCGGCGTCGCCGCGGGCTATTTCGGCGGCCGCGTCGATATGGCGATCAGCTTTGTCGTGACGACGCGGCTGTCACTGCCGATCGTGCTGGTCGCGCTCGCGGCGGTCGCGCTCGGCGGCGCCTCGCTGAAGACGCTTGCGATCGTGCTGAGCCTGCTGCTCTGGGATCGTTTCGCCGTAGTCGTGCGCGCCGCGGCGCAGAGCCTGCGCAGCCGCGAATTCGTCCAGGCGACCCAGTCCTTCGGCGCCTCGCATCTCTACATCATGCTGCACGGCATCCTGCCGAACCTGCGCAACACGCTGATCGTGGTCGCGACGCTGGAGATCGCCAACGTCATCCTGCTGGAGGCCGCGCTCTCCTTCCTCGGCCTCGGCGCCCAGCCGCCGACACCGTCCTGGGGCCTGATGATCGCGGAAGGGCGCGAGCACATCCTGTTCGACCCCTGGCTGATCGCCTTGCCCGGCGCAGGGCTTTGCCTCCTGATCCTGGCAGTCAACCTGCTCGGAGACGGCATCCGCGACGCGCTCGATGAACGGCGCTAAAGGTTAAACTGGACCAGATGAAACGCTGATAACTGGATATTCCGGCCAATCCAGATTGGTGGCATGAGGCCTCCGACAGAGGGAGTTTCCGCATGTACACCCCACCGGCCTTCCGCGACGAGGACAGGGACAGCCTCCTGGCGACAATCCGCTCCGCGCGGCTTGCCACCTTCGTCACCGCAACGGCGGAGGGGCCGCTGGCAACGCCGCTGCCGCTCTTCATCGATGCAAGCGAGGGCGAGCATGGGGTGCTCTATGGGCACCTGGCCAAGGCGAACCCGCAATGGCGGGTGCCGGCCATCGGCAACGGGCTTGCCATCTTCGCCGGTCCGGACGCCTATGTGACGCCGAGTTGGTATGCGCTGAAGCAGGAGACCGGCAAGGTCGTGCCGACCTGGAACTATGTGGCCGTTCAAGCCTCCGGCCCGGTGGAGTTCTTCGACGACCCCGCCCGGCTGCGGGATGTCGTCACCCGGCTCACCAACCTGCACGAAGGCGAGAGAACCGCGCCTTGGGCGGTCTCCGACGCGCCGCCCGAATTCATCCAGTCCCACCTGCGCGGCATCGTCGGCCTGCGCATGCCGATCGCGTCGCTCGAAGGCAAGCGCAAGCTCAGCCAGAACCGCAGCCCGGCGGACCGCGCCGGCGTGGCGGCGGGTCTCGCCGAGAGCGAGCGGCCGATGGACCGCCATGTCGCGACCCTGATCCCCTCCTAGGGAACGGGCCGGCCGGTTCAGGTCGCCCGCTTGGCGACGATGGTCAGTTCGCCGTCATCGTCGAGCGAAGCCATCACCACGTCGCGGGATGTGAAGCCCTTCGTGGCAAGCGCCGATTTCAGCTTCGGCTCGTTCTCGATCGTGGCCTGAATCTGCTGAAGCTGCCCGGCCGGCTGCGCCTTTGACTGTTGCGCCACCTGTTCCTGGGTCGCGGCCGGCAAGGCGTCCAAATCGACGACGCTGACCGACTTGATCGTGGCGGCCCTCTCATCCGAGGGGGCGGATCGAGCTGGCGGTGCCGGCGTGGCGGGCGCTTGCGCCATGGCGCTGCCCGAGACGAGCAGCGCGGTTCCGATGGCAATCATGGCCTTTCGCATGGAGAGTTCTCCTCTGTATTGGCGATGAGTAGCCATCGGACAGTCCAAATGCGGTCTCAGCCTGAAGCCGGTCTGGTCATTTCGCGGTGATGTTGTGGCGAGAGCTGCCACAACATGGTTTCAAGCACCGTTCCTGATCAATTCCCGCGCGATGATCGTGCGCTGGATCTGGTTGGTGCCTTCGTAGATCTGGGTAATCTTCGCGTCGCGATAGAGCCGCTCGACCTCGAAGCCGCGGATATAGCCGGAGCCGCCGAAGACCTGCACGGCGTTCGCCGTCTGCGCCACCGCCATGTCGCTGGCGAAGCACTTGGCCATCGAGGAGGCGGAGGTCGCGGGCTTCTCGTGGTCGATCAGCAGCGCAGCGCGCTCGACCAGCGCACGGGCGGCCGCGATGTCCTTGGCCATGTCCGCCAGCAGCCATTGCAGGCCCTGGTTGTCGAGGATCGGCTTGCCGAACTGGCGCCGGTCACGAGCGTAGCCAAGCGCCGCCTCCAGCCCCGCCTGCGCGATGCCGACCGCCAGCGAGGCGATGCCGACGCGGCCCTTCTCGAGCACGCTCATCATGATATGGAAGCCGCGCCCCTTGGGGCCCAGCAGCGCCTCGCGCGGCACCGTGACGCCGTCGAAGTTGAGCGCACCGACCTGGCTGGCGCGCTGTCCCATCTTGTGCTCCTTCGGCCCGCGCGAGACGCTCGGCGCATGCAGATCGACCAGGAAGATGCTCATGCCGCGATGGCCGGCGGCAGGATCGGTCGAGGCCAGCACGAAGCCGAGATCGGCGACCGGCGCGTTGTGGATCCAGAGCTTGCCGCCGTCGATGACATAGCCGTCGGCCGTCTCGCGCGCGGTCGTGCGGACATTGGAGAGGTCGGAGCCCGCCTCGGCCTCGGTCAGGCAATAGGCGACGCGCGTCTTGCCCGCGAGGATATCGGGCAGGCGCTTGAGCTGCTCCGGCGTGCCGTAACGGGTGAGCAGCGTGCCGATCAATTCGACGAGGCCGCACTGGTCGGCGACCGAGGCATAGCCGCGGGAGAGCTCCTCCATGACGATGGAGTACGCATAGGTATCGAGACCGGCGCCGCCATGCGCCTCCGGCACGGTGATGCCGAACAGGCCGAGCGAGCCCATTTGGGCGTAAATGTCGGCCGGAAAAGTCTCGTCGCGATCGAGATCGACGGCGGCGGGCCTGACGACATCCTCGGCGAAGCGCCGGGCGGTCTCACGGATCTGGTCGTAGATTTCGGCGTCGAGCAGCGGGGCGTGCATGATTTGCTTCCTCCTCAGGCGACACCATTGACGGCGCAGAGATGGGTCATCCGGCGCGCCGCCAATTCGGGATCGATCAGGAGCCCCGACTGGTCGGCGAGGCGGAAGAGATCGGCGTAATGCAGGATGCCGCGCGCGGATTCGGCACCGCCAACCATGCGGAAATGGCTCTGGAAGCCGTTCAGCCAGGCGAGGAAGACGACGCCGCATTTGTAATGCTGCGTCGGCGCCTCGAAGAGCCGGCGCGAGAGCGCGACGGTCGGGTCGAGGATGGCGTGGAAGCCGGCGCGATCCCCCGCCTCCAGCCTGGCGAAGGCGGCGGCCGCAGCCGGTGCGATCGGATCGAATATCCCCAGCAGCCCGTGCGAGAAGCCTTGATCGTCGCCGCCGATCAGCTCTGCATAGTTGAAATCGTCGCCGGTATACATGACCACGCCCGCCGGCAGGCGCCGGCGCATTGTGATCTCCTTGCCGGCGTCGAGCAGCGAGATCTTGATGCCGTCGATCTTGTCGGCGTGCTCGCCGATCAGGGTGAGCACCGTCTCCATCGACGGCTCGAAATCGCGGCTGCCCCAGTAGCCGGCGAGCGCCGGATCGAACATCTCGCCGAGCCAGTGCAGGATGACCTTTCCCGAGCATTGGCGGATCAGGCGGCCATAGACGGCGAGATAATCCTCCGGCCCCTTCGCGACGCGGCAGAGCGCGCGGCTCGCCATCAGGATGATCTTGCCGCCGTGCTCCTCTATATGGCCGATTTGCTCCTCATAGGCGCGGATCACGTCGTCGAGGCTTCGAGCGTCCTGCGGCGCAAGCTGATCGGTGCCGGCGCCGCAGGCGAGATCGGCGCCCGGCGTCGCCTTGGCCTCGGCGAGGACGCGGGTGATCAGCTCCGCCGCGTTCTGCCAGTCCAGCCCCATGCCGCGCTGGGAGGTGTCCATCGCCTCGGCGATCTTGAAACCCAGGCCCCAGAGATGGCGCCGGAAGGCCAGCGTCGCATCCCAATCGACGGCCGGCTCGCGCCAGGGATCGACCAGCCTGAGCGGATCGGCGACGACATGGGCAGCGGCATAGACGGTGCGAATACCGTTGGCCTTGGCTGCACGCGGGAAAGGCGAAGACGGCGCCAGCCTGTAGCGCTCGCTGCTGCCCTCCATGCGGGGCAGGCTGATCTCGACCATCGCTTCCTCCGGTTATTTATTGGAACGTTCCAATAAAGGAACGCGTTTCCAGCCTTATACAGGCGTGCAAAAAGCTTTGAAAGAGGGATATTGCGCACCGATCCATTCGCTGATAATGGAACGTTCCAAGAAAAGAACAGCGCCACGCGCATCAGGGGCGAAACGATGCCGCAGCCGCAAGGCAGCAACGGAAAGGTGACGATCATCGAGATCGCGGACGCCGCCGGCGTCTCGAAATCGACGGTCTCGCTCGTCCTCACGGGCCGCGGCGCAGTGAAGCCCGAGACCCGCCAGCACGTCCTGCAGACGATGGACCGGCTCGGCTATGTCTATAATCGCGGCGCCGCCAATCTGCGCAATGCGCAGTCCCGCATCGTCGGCCTCGTCCTCAACGACCTCTCCAACCCGTTCTTCGCGGAATTCGCCATCGGCGTGGAGAAGGTCCTGCAGATGGCCGGCTACGTCGCCTTTATGGCCAACACCGCCGAAAGCGTGGTGCGGCAGGAACAGGTGATGCGGATGATGCGCGAGCACGGCGCCGGCGGCATCATCCTTTGTCCGGCGCTGGATACGCGGCCCGAGCATCTCGACTGGGCCAAGGCGGCCGGAACCGCGCTGCTGGTCGCGATCCGCCGCCTGCCCGGTGCCGAGACAAGCGTCGTCGTGCCGGAAAATCTGGTTGGCGCCAGCCGCGTCACGCGCCATCTCATCAATCTCGGTCACGAGCGCATCGCCTTCCTCGGCGGCATGCATTCCATGGTCGTCCGGCAGGAGCGCCATGGCGGCTTCCTCTCGGCGATGGAAGCGGCCGGCCGCAATGTCGACCCGGCGCTCAATCTCGAGAGCATGCCGACGCGCGACGGCGGCTTCGGCGCGATGAGCGCGGTGCTCTCCCTCGCCGACCGGCCGACCGCGGTCGTCTGCTACAACGACGTCACAGCCATCGGCGCGATGCTGGCCGCCGCACGCCACGGTCTCGTCGTCGGGCGCGATATCGCCATCGTCGGCTTCGACGATACCAGCGAGGCGCGCCATGTCTCGCCCGCGCTGACCACCGTCGCGGTCGATCCCGTCGGCCTCGGCGAGCGCGCCGCAGCGCTGCTGCTGAAGCAGATCAACGATCCCTCAGCGGAGCCCGAAAGCTTCATCGGCCCCGCCCATCTCGTCATCCGCGAATCCTGCGGCGCCTATCAGCGCGCGCTCGCTGCCGCCGGCTGATCCCTTTTTCGAAGAGACGCAACCCATGGCCTTCCCCCGCATCCTCTCCGCCGACGAAGCCGCCGCCCTGATCCCGGACCAGGCGATCGTCACGGTCTCCTCCTCCTCCGGCCTCGGCTGCCCGGATGCCGTGCTGGCGGCGATCGGCCGACGCTTCGACGCCTCCGGCCATCCGCGCAACCTGACGACGCTGCATCCGATCGCGGCCGGCGACATGTGGGGCGTCAAGGGCGTCGACCACATCGCCAAGCCCGGCCTGCTGGCGCGGATCATGGGCGGTTCCTACCCCTCCGGCCCGTCCTCGGCCGAGCCGCCCGCGATCTGGCAGATGGTCACGGGCAATGAGATCCCGGCCTACAACATCCCCAGCGGCATCCTGTTCGACATGCATCGCGAAGCCGCCGCCAAGCGGCCGGGCGTGCTGACCAAGATCGGCATGGACACTTTTGTCGATCCCAAGCACCAGGGCTGCGCCATGAACGCGCGCGCCATGGCCGAACCAATCGTCAGCCGCGTGGAGTTCGATGGCGAGGACTGGCTCTATTTCCGCAGCATCGTCCCGAAGGTCGCGATCATCCGCGCCACCACGGCCGACGAGCGCGGCAATCTCTCCTACGAGCATGAAGGCGGCCTGCTCGGCCCGCTCGATCAGGCGCTGGCCGTGCGCAACAATGGCGGCATCGTCATCGCGCAGGTGAAGCGCGTGGTCGAAGCCGGCAGCCTCAACACGCAGGCAGTCTTCGTGCCCGGCATCCTCGTCGATGCGATCGTGGTCGCGCCCGACCAGATGCAGACGACGCAGACCGTCTACGACCCCGCGATCTCCGGTGAGGTGCGCCGGCCGCTGTCGAGCTTCGAGACCCCGGCTTTCGACGTCGCCAAGGTGATCGCGCGCCGCGTCGCGCAGGAGCTTCGCTACGGCGACGCCGTCAATATCGGCTTCGGCATCTCGGCTAATGTCCCGCGTATCCTGATCGAGGAAGGCCAACACGGCGCGGTCACCTGGGTGATCGAGCAGGGCGCGGTCGGCGGCGTGCCGCTGCTCGAATTCCAGTTCGGCTGCGCCTCCAATGCCGAGGCGATCGTCCCCTCCCCCTATCAGTTCACCTACTTCCAGGGAGCGGGCTTCGACCTATCGCTGCTCTCCTTCCTGCAGATCGACCGGCAAGGCTGCGTCAACGTCTCCAAGCTCGGCGTACGCCCGCATGTCACGGCGGGCGCCGGCGGCTTCATCGACATCACCGCGCGGGCCAAGCGCATCGTCTTCTCCGGCTATTTCAGCGCCGCCGCCAAGCTCGCGATCGCCGATGGCAAGCTCGTCATCGAGAAGGAGGGCAAGGTGAAGAAGCTGGTCGAGGCGGTCGAGCACATCTCCTTCTCCGGCCCGCGTGCGATCGCCCAAGGCCAGGACATCACCTATGTCACCGAGCGCTGCGTGATGAAGCTGACGGCCGAGGGCATCGTCGTCACCGAGATCGCACCCGGCGTCGATCTGGAGCGCGATATCCTGAGCCAGAGCGAGTTCCCGCTGCTGGTGCCGCAGCAGCCGAAGCTGATGGACGCCGCGCTCTTCGATGACGCCCTGATCGGCCTCGAACTCCCCGCGAGGGCGGCATGAGCGAGCCCGTCCGCCTCGACATCGCCCAGGGCATCGCGACGATCACGCTCGCCCGGCCGGAAAAGCTCAACGCGCTCGACGACGTCATGGTCGGCCTGCTCGGCCGCTTTGCCGATGCGATCGACGCCGATCGCTCTGTCCGCGCCGTCATCCTGACGGCCGAGGGAAAGGCCTTCTGCGCCGGCGGCGATATCGTCGCCTGGGGCGGGCTCTCGGCCCTGGAGATGGGTCAGGGCTGGGTCCGCTCCGGGCATCGCGTCTTCGATAAGCTTGCCCGGGTGAAGCCGCCGGTCATCGCCGCGCTGAACGGCCATGCCCTCGGCGGCGGGCTCGAACTCGCCGTCACCGCCGATATCCGCATCTGCGAGGTCCAGGCCAAGATCGGCCTGCCCGAAACCGGGCTCGGCATGATCCCCGGCTGGTCGGGCACGCAGCGCCTGGTCCGGCGCCTCGGCGGGCAGGTCGCGCGCCGCCTTGCGCTCACCGGCGAAATCGTCACGGCCGAGACCGCGCTTTCGCTCGGCATCGTCGATCAGGTCGTCGAGAAGGGCGGCGCGCTCGCCGCGGCGCAGGCCATGGCCGAGCGGATCTGCCAGCGCGGTCCGGTCGCCAATATCGTCGTCAAGCAGCTCATCAATGCCGCCGAGGACGAGGATACCGGCGCGATCATGGAGACGTTGGCGAGCTCGTTCGTCTCCTATACGGACGACGTCAAGGAAGGCGTCTCCGCCTTCCAGGAAAAGCGCACGCCGACCTATCGGGGAGAGTGAGATGACACGTCCCGTCGCTCTCATCACCGGCGCCAGGCGCGGCATCGGCCGCGCCATCGGTATCGCCCTCGCCAAGGCCGGCTACGACATCGCTTTCACCGATATCGCCGAGGATGAGGCCGTCGCCGAAGCCGTGAAGCTGTTCGAGGCGGCCGGCGCGAAGGCCCGCTTCTTCAAGCATGATGTCGCGGCCGTCCCGAGCCATGCCGGCCTCGTCGCCGATGTGAAGGCCGCCTTCGGCCGGCTCGATCTCTTCGTCTCCAATGCCGGCATCGGCGCGCCTGTGCGTGGCGACATGCTGGAGATCACGGAGGAGAGCTTCGACCTCGTGATGGGCATCAACCTGCGCGGCGCCGCCTTCCTCAGCCAGGAGGTCGCGAAGGCGATGCTGGCGGACAGGCCGGAGCGTCCGGGAATCGTCTTCATCACCTCGGCTTCGACGGAGCTCGTCTCGATCGACCGGGCGCAATACTGCGTCTCCAAGCTCGGCCTCTCGATGTGGGCGAAGGCGCTCGCCGTCAGGCTGGCGCCGGAGGGCATTCCGGTCTTCGAAGTCCGGCCTGGCGTGATCCGCACCGACATGACCGCAAAGGTCGCGGCCAAATACGACGCCCGCATCGCCGACGGGCTGATCCCCGCCGGGCGCTGGGGCGAAGGCGAGGATGTCGCAGCCGCGGTCGCCGCCCTGACGAGCGGGCAATTCGCCTATGCGACGGGAACAGTGATCAATGTCGATGGCGGCTTGCTGATTCCGCGATTGTAGCAAGACTGGACCGGCACGACCGAGAAGCCGGCGGCAAGCCGGCCGGATATTCAGGGAGGACATGATCGATGCAGGCTGTCGAGCAGCGGAAGCCCCTGAGGGGCCTGTCCGCATGAGCTATGAATTCGATTTCACCGACGTCTTCGCGGCCTGGCCAGAACTGCTGCAGGGCTTGCTCAACTCGCTGGTGCTCTCGGCGCTGGCGATGGCGATCGGCATGGTGGTCTCGGTTGCCGGCGCGCTCGGCAAGACCTCGGGGCCGAAATGGCTGGTCTTGATCATCGACGAATATATCGAGCTGATCCGCAACACGCCGTTCCTGATCCAGATCTTCATGATCTATTTCGGCCTGCCCTCGCTCGGCCTGAAATTCTCCTCCAATGGCGCGGCACTGCTGGCACTGGTGGTGAATGTCGGCGCCTATGGCATCGAGATCATCCGCGCCGGCATCGAGAGCATCCAGAAGGGTCAGGTCGAGGCGGGCAAGTCGCTGGGCATGCGCCCGCTCCAGATTTTCCGCTACATCATCCTGAAACCGGCGATCCAGGCGATCTACCCTTCGCTGACCAGCCAGTTCATCCTGCTGATGCTGAACACCAGCGTCTGCTCGGCGATCGCGGCGAGCGAGTTGACGGCGGTGGCGGGCGATATCCAGTCGCGCACCTTCCGCAGCTTCGAGGTCTATTTCGTCGTCACCTGCATGTATCTTGGCCTCTCCGTCTTCTTCTGGTCGGTCTTCGCCGGCATCGAGCGCGCCTTCCTGCGCAAGCCAACCCGGTGAGGTGACGACATGCGCACGCTCGGATCAGGCGACATCATCTACATCATCATGGCAGTGCGCTGGACGCTGCTGCTTTCGCTCGTCGCCTTCCTCGGCGGCGCGCTCGGCGGCGTGCTGGTCGCGCTCGCCCGCACCGGCGAATACAAGTGGCTCAGGGTCGCCTCGGCCGGCTACATCAAGGTCTTCCAGGGCACGCCGCTCTTGATGCAGCTCTTCCTCGCCTTCTTCGTGCCCGGCCTGTTCGGCTGGTCGGTCGATCCCTGGATGGCGGCCGCGCTCGGCCTCTCGCTCCATGCCAGCGCCTTCCTGGGCGAGATCTGGCGCGGCGCGCTCGAGGTCGTGCCCCGCGGGCAATGGGAGGCTGCGACCTCGCTCGGCCTGCGCTACTGGCCGAAGATGGTGCTCGTCCTCGCGCCGCAGGCGGTCCGCATCGCCATTCCGCCGACGATCGGCTTCCTCGTGCAGCTCATCAAAGGCACCTCGCTCGCCTCGATCATCGGCTTCGTCGAGCTGACGCGCGCCGCGCAGATCATCAACAACGCGACCTTCCGGCCCTTCACGATCTTCGCGCTCGTCGCGCTGATGTATTACGTCATCTGCCGGCCGCTCTCGGCCTACAGCAAGAGGATGGAGCAGAAGCTCCTCGTCGCCGCGCGCTAGGCGCGGCTGCGCAATACCAAGCCTACACCCCAGAGGAGAACGTCCATGTCGCTGTTTAAATCGATTTGCCGCCGCAGCCTCGGCGCGCTGGTCTTCGCCGGCCTCGCTTCCGCCGCACTCCACGCCGCCCCGGCCCAGGCCGCCACGCCCGACGAGATCAAGGCCCGCGGCAAGCTGATGGTCGGCGTGCTCACCGACTATCCGCCCTTCGGCGGCACCGACGCCAACCAACAGCCGGCCGGCTACGATGCCGACGTCGCCGCGCTGATGGCCAAGTCGCTCGGCGTGAAGCTGGAGCTCGTGCCCGTCACCGGCCCGAACCGCATCCCCTACCTGCTGACCAACAAGGTCGACCTCCTGATCGCGACCTTCGGCATCACCCCGGAGCGCCAGAAGCAGGTGCTGTTCTCCAACCCCTACAGCACGTTGACGATCTATGTGCTGGCGCCCAAGAGCCTCAACATCAAGACGCCGGAAGACCTGAAGAACGTGACGATCAGCGTCGCGCGCGCCTCGACGCAGGACATCGCGCTCAGCGCCATCATCCCGCAGGGCACGCCGCTCAAGCGCTTCGACGACGATGCCACCACCCTCCAGGCGCTGATCTCCGGCCAGGTCCAGGCGATGGGCGCGAGCAACACCATTCTCGCCCAGCTCAACAAGGATTATCCGCAGCTCAATATCGAGCCGAAGATCACGCTGAAGGAGCAGGCCAACGGCATGGCCTTCCGCAAGTCCGACACCGCGCTGGCCGAGTTCTCCAACAAGTTCATCGCCGAGATCGACGGCAATGGCGAGCTCTCGAAGATCAACCAGAAGTGGTTCGGCATCCCCCTGCCGAAGCTGCCGCCGATGCCGGTGTTCGAATCCGGAAAGTTCTGATCGTCCATGCCACTACGACGTCGTCCCGGATCAGATCCGGGACGACGTACGGGCCGGCGCAATCGCGTCGGTTCCCGTCACAGCGCAAGCGCCCGGTCCCGAGGCCGGGCGCTTCTTCCACCAGCCAGTCCAGAACGGTTGTCCAGATGGCCGCTATCGCCTCACCCGAAGCCGAGATCGGCGCCCCGATCATCGAGATGCGCAAGGTCGACAAGTTCTATGGCGACTTCCACGTCCTGCGCGATATCGACCTCACGGTCTCGCGCGGCGAGCGCATCGTCATCTGCGGCCCCTCGGGCTCGGGCAAGTCGACGCTGATCCGCTGCCTGAACCAGCTCGAGGAGCATCAGAAGGGCGAGATCGTCATCGACGGCACCACCGTCCACGCCAGGCTCAAGGGCATCGAGGATATCCGCCGCGAGATCGGCATGGTCTTCCAGAGCTTCAACCTGTTCCCGCATCTCACCGCGCTGGAAAACTGCACGCTGGCGCCGATGAAGGTGCGCGGCACGCCGAAAGCCGAGGCCGAGGCCACCGCCCGCAAGATCCTGGAGCGCGTCCACATCCCCGAGCAAGCCCATAAATATCCGGTCCAGCTCTCCGGCGGGCAGCAGCAGCGCGTCGCGATCGCGCGCTCGCTCTGCATGAACCCGAAGATCATGCTGTTCGACGAGCCGACCTCGGCGCTCGACCCGGAGATGGTCAGCGAGGTCCTCGACACCATGGTCGAGCTCGCCGAGAGCGGCATGACCATGATCTGCGTCACCCACGAGATGGGCTTCGCGCGCAAGGTCGCCGACCGCGTGATCTTTATGGATGCCGGCGAGATCGTCGAGATGGCCCCGCCGGACCAGTTCTTCTCCGCCCCGCAAAGCGAGCGGACGCGCAAGTTCCTCGGTCAGATCCTGCACCACGCTTGACGCGCGTTCTACAGGCCTCGCTGTGGTCGCCCGGCCGGAATGGCGTTAGCCTGCCGGCCACGGACAGCCTGCCCCAGTGAAAGCGTCGTCGTCTTGAACCTGAAATTCCTGGAAACCTTCGTCTGGGTCGCAAGGTTGCGGAATTTCTCGCTCGCCGCGGAGAAGCTCTGCACGACGCAGGCCGCCGTCTCCAACCGCATCGCTACGCTCGAACGCGAGCTGGGCGTGCGCCTGTTCGAGCGCGACCTGCGCACGGTGAGCCTGACGCCGCATGGCCAGCGCGCCCTGCCGCAGGCCGAGGCGATCATGCGGCAGGTGGCCGAGCTCGAACGCTCGGTCGCCGATGCCGGCCAGATGCGCGGCACGGTGAGGATCGGCGCGATCGACTCGATCGTCTACGCCTGGCTGCCGCGCCTGATCGAGCGTGTGAAGGTCAGCTATCCGAATGTCGCCATCGACCTCAATGTCGACACCAGCCTGAACCTCGCGCGCCAGATCCAGGACGGCCAGGTGGATCTCGGCCTGATCATGGGGCCCGTCGTCGCGCCGCATATCCGTAATATCGAGCTCTGCGTCTTCGATTGTCTCTGGATCGCCGCGCCCGGGCTTGCGCTCAAGCCGGGGCGGCTGGCCATCGCCGATCTCGTCGACTACCCGATCTTCGCCTATTCGAAGGGCTCGCAGCCGCACCACTCCGTGCTGCGGGCGATCGAGGTTGCGGATGTCGATGCCGAGGCGGTCCGCGTCTTCAACTCGAACTCGCTCGCCACCATCACGCGCCTGATCCGCGACGGCGTCGGCGTCGCCGTGCTGCCGCAGGTCGTGGTCCAGGAATTCCTCGACAATGGCGACCTGCAGGTCCTCGAGGTCGACGCGAAGCTGCCGGCGCTGCATTTCCACGCCGTCTACAACGACAATCCCGGCAATGCCCTGCCCGCGCTCATCGCCGGCATGGCCGCCGAAATCGCGGCGTCCACGGCCCCTGCCCCGAGCTTGCGGCCGTCATAAACAATTCTTGTCGAGCCGGACAAGAATTTCGCGTTTGCCGGCACCGTCCGGCTTTGGTCTCCTGCCCCTCGGCCGACAGCAAGCAGGATATCCGCCGCAGAGCGCCCTGCCTCGATATCCCGGCCACAGGGAGAACGCCGGTGAAAGTCTCGCTCATCCAGATGAATTCGCAGGACGACAAGGCCGCGAACCTGAAAACCGCGCGCGCCATGATCGAGAAGGTCGTCGCCGAGGACAATCCCGACCTGATCGTGCTGCCGGAATACTACGCCTTCCTCGATGGCAGCCCGGCCGCGATGCGCGAGAGCGCCGAGACCTTCCCGAACGGCGAGAGCTATCGCCTGATGTCGGGCCTCGCCGAGAAGCACGGCGTCACCATCCATGCCGGCAGCGTCGCCGAGCGCGATGGCGACGACTATTTCAACGCGACCGTCGTGTTCGGGCCTGATGGCAAGGAGATCGCGCGCTACCGCAAGATCCATCTCTTCGATGTCGATGCGCCGGGCGGCGTCAGCTACCGTGAGTCCAATATGGTCTCGCGCGGCAAGGACGTCGTCACCTACCAGGTCGGCGACACCACGGTGGGCTGCGCGATCTGCTACGACATCCGCTTCCCCGAGCTCTTCCGCAAACTGCGCGATGCCGGCGCCGACGTGATCGTGCTGCCGGCCGCGTTCACGCTGATGACCGGCAAGGACCATTGGGAATTGCTGGCGCGGGCCCGTGCCTGCGAGACGCAGACCTGGTTCCTCGCCACCGGCCAGACCGGCACCCATGCCCAGGGCAAGAACGCCTGCTACGGCCATTCGATGGTGATCAACCCCTGGGGCCACGTCACCGCCCAGGTCTCGGACGGCATCGGCACCACCAGCGGCAAGCTCGATTTCGACTACACGGCCAAGGTCCGTGCCGCGGTGCCCGTCGCCAACCACCACGTCATCGCCTGATCCGGAGAGCCGCCCATGTTCATCGTCAACCCGATGCCGGCGCAGATCTCCGGCGAGCTGGTCTCCCTGCTGCAGCAATGCGAGGTCGCGACCATCGGCCATGTCCTGCATTCCGGCTTCGTCGATCGTGAGATCAGGGCGGTGCTGCCGACCAAGCGCATTGCCGGCACGGCGGTCACCATCCGCATCCCGCATGCGGATTCGACCGCGCTGCACTACCTCACCAAGCTGGTGCGCCCCGGCGATGTCGTCGTCATCGACCGCTGCGGTGACACCAAGCATGCCTGCTGGGGCGGCGTCGTCACCCATTCCATGAAGAATGCGGGCGTCGCGGCCGGCGTCATCGACGGCCCGGCGACGGATTTCTCCGAGATCGTCAAGACCGACATGCCGATCTGGTGCCGCGGCCCCTCCCCGATCACCACCAAGATCCTGGGCACCGAAGGCGCGATCAACGTGCCGGTCAGCGTCGGCGGCCAGACCATCGAGCCGGGCGATGCGGTGCTGTGCGACGAGAGCGGCGTCGTGGTGTTCAAGGCGGCGACGGCGGAGGCCTATGCCCGCAAGGCGATCGAGATGCAGCAGCAGGAACTCGTGCTGCTCGAGCGCTTGCGCAAGGGCGAGAAACTGCCCGACATTTCGGGCGCGACCGCGCTGGTGGAGGGCAAGCTCGCCAAGGCCTGAGCCTTGCATCGAACACGTCACAGAAGCGACCAGACCGAACGACGGGCGGCAAAGACCGCCTGCATAACCACAACAGAGGGGATCATCGCATGAATCTGTCGACCAAGCTCACCATCGCCGCCCTGCTCATGAGCGGTGTCTCCACGCAGGTGCTGGCGCAGCAGCAGACCGTCACCGTCATGGCCTATGCCGGCCTCTTCCAGGAGCGCTACACCAAGGCGGTGGTCGAGCCGTTCATGAAGGCCAATCCGGGCATCAAGGTCGAGTATTTCCCGATGCCGAACTCGGCCCAGATGCTGGGCACGCTGCGCGCCCAGAAGGCCGCGCCGCAGGCCGACGTCGTCATCATGGACGTTTCCGTCTCCAAGGCCGCGACCGACGAGAAGCTGTTCAACAAGATCGACGAGAAGGTCTCGAAGAACGTCGCCGATCTCTATCCCAACGCCCGCATCCCCGATGTCGACGGCGTCGCCGTGACCTTCGACAACCTCGTCATGCTCTATAACGGCGACACCGTGAAGGACGCGCCGAAGAGCTGGATGGATCTCGCCAAGCCCGAGTACAAGGGCAAGGTCGCGATCCCCGGCATGCCCGATATCCAGGGCCTCTCGCTGGTCCTGATCATGGACAAGGCCCGCGGCGGCACGGATTATCTCCAGAACGTCGACAAGGGCATTACCGCGCTCGGCGAGATCGCGCCCAATGTCCAGACCTGGGAGCCGAAGCCGGAAGTCTATCCGGTGATCATCTCCGGCCAGGCCGTAATCGGCGCCGGCTGGAACGCCCGCGCGCAGGTCAATGCCGACACCTCCGGCGGCAAGCTCAAGACGGTGCTGCCGCAGGAAGGCAGCGTCTTCCAGATCAACACGATCAACTATGTCGCCAATGGCCCGGGCAAGGATGCCGGCGCCAAGTTCATCGACTATGCCCTCTCGCCGGAAGCTCAGAAGGCCTTCACCGAGAGCATGTTCTACGCCCCGACCAACGCCAAGGCGCAGATCTCGGAGGCGGCCATCGCCCGCACCGCCGTCAAGTCGATGGACAAGGTCATCCCCGTCGACTGGATCGCGCTCGCCAAGGTCCGCGACCCGATCATGGAGCAATGGCGCCGCAAGGTGATCCCGCTGAGCCGCTGAGGACGCGCGATCATGACCGACCAGAGCACGGCACCGGACCAGGGTACGAATGGCACTGCGGGTGAAGGCTTCCTCTCCATCCGCGGGCTGACCAAGCGCTATGCCGGCTTCACGGCGGTCGACAATTTCGACCTCGAAGTGCCCAAGGGCGAGCTCGTCGCCTTCCTCGGCCCCTCCGGCTGCGGCAAGACGACCTCGCTTCGGATGATCGCCGGCCTCGTGCCGGCGACCGCGGGCCGCATCGTCGTCGGCGGGCAGGACCTCACCACGGTGGAAACGCATCGCCGCGACATGGGGCTCGTCTTCCAGAGCTATGCGCTGTTTCCGCATATGAGCATCGCCAGGAACGTCGCCTTCGGCCTGGAGATGCGGAAGGTGCCGAAGGACGAGATCGCCCGCCGGGTCAGGGAAGCGATCGCGCTCGTGCACCTCACCGGCAAGGAGGAGCACAAGCCGGCGCAGCTCTCCGGCGGCCAGCAGCAGCGCGTCGCGCTGGCGCGTGCATTGGTGATCCGCCCCTCGATCCTGCTGCTCGACGAGCCGCTCTCCAATCTCGACGCCAAGCTGCGCGACGAGATGCGCAACGAAATCCGCGACATCCAGAAGAGCTTGGGCATCACCGCGATCTTCGTGACCCATGACCAGGGCGAGGCCCTGACCATGTGCGACAAAGTCGTCGTGATGAACGAGGGCCGGCTGGAGCAGGTCGGCACGCCGGTCGATCTCTATGAGCGGCCGAAGACCGCCTTCGTCGCGAGCTTCGTCGGACGCACCAACCGATTGAAGGCCGTTGCGAAAGACGGCGCGGCGGAGTTCGCCGGCCAGCGCGTCCCCGCCCCTGCCGGCCTTTCCGGCCCGGTCCAGGTGATGATCCGGCCGCACCGCATCGCGCTCTCGCCGTCGACCGGCAGCGAAGGCGTTACCGGGACGATCGCCCGCGCGATCTTCTCCGGCGATATCCTGCAATATGATGTCGATGTCGGCGGCCAGATCGTCTCGGTCGAGCTCGCGACGCGCGGCGGCGAAACCGTGCTCGCGCCGGGCACGCAGGTCAGCCTGTCCTGGCGCCCGCAGGACATCTTCGTCTACGGGGCGGCGGCATGAGCGCGGCCACGGCCCTTGCGCCCGCCCTACCCCCGCGCCGCAGCAGGCTCGGGCTGATCGTCGCGCTCCTGGCGCCGATCGCGCTGATCAATGCGATCGGCTTCCTCGCGCCCGTGCTCAACCTCGCGCGCATGTCGTTCTACGAGGTGGAGCCGACCGGCGCGATGCGCGAGGTCTATACGCTGGCGACCTGGGCCAAGATGGTCACGGACAGCTTCTATGCCGAGCTGATCGTCAACAGCGTCTCGGTGAGCCTCGGCATCACCCTGCTGACGCTGGTCTGCTCCTACCCGATCGCGCTCTACCTGCATCGGTCGACAGGCACCTGGAAGACGATCCTGCTCGTGCTGGTGATCTCGCCGCTGCTGACCTCGGCGGTGGTGCGCACCTATGGCTGGATCGCGATCCTCTCCGACAGCGGCCTCGTCAACAATTCGCTCGGCGCGCTCGGCCTGCCGCCGCAGCGAATGATGTTCAACCTCACCGGCGTCACCATCGGCCTCACCGAGATCCTGATGCCCTACATGATCCTGGCGCTGCTCGCCGGCTTCGGCCGGCTCGACCCGCGCATCGAGGAAGCGGCCTCCACGCTCGGCGCTCCGCCCTTCACCATCTTCCGCCGCATCATCCTGCCGCTGACCCTGCCGGGCATCGCGCTCGGCTGCCTGCTTTGCTTCGTGCTGGCGGTCTCGTCCTTCATCACGCCGAAGCTGCTCGGCGGCGGGCGCGTCTTCCTGCTCGCGACCGAGATCTACGACCAGGCGATCGTCACGCTGAACTGGCCGCTCGCCGCGACGCTCTCGATCCTCGTCCTCGTCATCTTCGGCGGCGCGCTCGTGCTCTACACTCGCGCCCTGCGCGCAATCCTGTGAGGGAGGCCCGTCATGGATGAACGTCCCGTCTCGCTCACCCTGAAGATCCTCGCGGGGGTGATGTTCGCCTTCCTGCTGGCGCCGCTCATCGTCGTTCTGCCGATTTCCTTCTCCGGCGATGCCTTCATGACCTTCCCGCCGACGAGCTGGAGCCTGAAATGGTATCCGGCGATCTTCGCCAACAGCAAGATGACGGCGGCCTTCTGGACCAGCCTCGTGCTGGCCACTGTGGTCACCACAATCAGCCTCGCGATCGCGCTGCCGGCCGCCTATGCGCTGGTCAGGCTGAAGCCCGCCGGCGCGGAGGTGCTGTCGAGCCTGTTCACTGCGCCGCTGCTGCTGCCGACCATCGTGCTCGGCCTCGCGATCCTGATCGTCTTCGCCAGGCTCGGCCTGCTTGCTACCTTCCCCGGCCTCGTCCTCGCGCATCTCGTGGTGACGCTGCCCTATGCGCTGCGCGTCCTCACCACGGCGCTGGCCACCTTGCCGATCGCGGTCGAGGAAGCCGCCTCCACGCTCGGCGCCTCGCCCTTCACCGTCTTCCGCCGCATCACCTTGCCGATGATGAAATCGGGCCTGATCGGCACGACGGCTTTGTGTTTCCTTGTCTCCTTCGACGAGGTCGTGCTGTCGATCTTCATGACTGGCCCGCGCATCTCGACGCTGCCGGTCGCGATGTATCACCATGTCGAGCAGCAGGCGGACCCGCTCGTGGCGGCGCTCTCCGTGCTGCTCGTCGTCCTCAGCCTCGTCGTCGTGTTGGTGGTGGACCGCACCTCCGGCTTGGCCAAGACCTTCGTGAAATGACGCCCATGACGTTGCCCATGGCCGCCTGAGGCGCGCCAGCCCGACCGAACGCTGATCCTTCGACCAACCTGCCCCGCTCGCATGACCGCGAGCGGGAACCCTGGAGCTTTGCCTGTGGAGCCCGACATCCGCATCGCCGTCGATATCGGCGGCACCTTCACCGATATCGAGATCCTCGACGCCAATTCCGGCGCGATCCACCAGATCAAGACGCCGAGCACGCCGGCCGACCCCTCGATCGGCCTGATCACCGGCATCCGGCAGGCGTCCGAGCGCTTCGGCTTCCCGCTTGCAGCCGTGCAATACCTGCTGCACGGCACGACGATCGCGACCAATGCCGTGCTTGAACGCAAATTGCCGCTCGGCGCCGTCGTCACCACCGCGGGCTTCGAAGACGTGATGCAGATCGGCCGGCATGGCCGCACCGATGTCTACGCGATCACGCTCGCCCAGCCGCTGCCGCTGGTCGCGCGCCGCCTCTGCTTCGGCGTGAAGGAGCGCGTCAACGCGGCCGGCGAGATCACCGTGCCGCTCGACGAGGATGATCTCAGCCGCATCGCCAGCGAGATCGCCAAGGCCGGCGTCAAATCCGTCGCCATCTGCCTGCTCCATGCTTATGCCAACCCGGCCCATGAGCGGCGTGCCGGCGCCATCCTCTCGTCGCTGCTGCCGGGCGTCGCGATCACGCTGGCCTCCGACATTTCGCCCGAGATCCGCGAATACGAGCGCATGTCGACGACCGCGCTCAACGCCATGCTGGTGCCGATCGTGCAGCGCTACACC
>NZ_JAELTI010000219.1 GCF_016428755.1 Allobosea sp. ASV33 | reverse complement strand
CCCCCCCCCCCCCCCCCCCCCCCCCCCCCCCCCCCCCCCCCCCCCCCCCCCCCCCCCCCCCCCCCCCCCCCCCCCCCACTTTTCCACCAGAAGACGGAATACGAGATCGCGCCTAGAGTCTCGTGGGCTCGGAGATGTGTATAAGAGACAGCGGAACTCTGGCAGAAGACCGAGGACGAGCTTGCGGTGATCGGCCTGCCGCCGCCGCAAAGGCATCGATATCGCAGGCCTCGACCGGCGCCGCTCCGGCCCTGTCTCTTATACACATCTGACGCTGCCGACGATTAACCTTCGGTGTAGAGCTCGGTGGTCGGCGTAGCATGAGGGAGGGGGGGGGGGGGGGGGGGGGGGGGGGGGGGGGGGGGGGGGGGGGGGGGGGGGGGGGGGGGGGGGGGGGGGGGG
>NZ_JAELTI010000218.1 GCF_016428755.1 Allobosea sp. ASV33 | reverse complement strand
CCCCCCCCCCCCCCCCCCCCCCCCCCCCCCCCCCCCCCCCCCCCCCCCCCCCCCCCCCCCCCCCCCCCCCCCCCCACTTTTTTCAATCAGAATACGGCATACGAGATCGCGCCTAGAGTCTCGTGGGCTCGGAGATGTGTATAAGAGACAGGCCTGATCAAGGGCGAGGGCTCGGCCATCGAGATCGAGCGCCTGATCGCGGTGACCGAAGGCCGCCTGCCGATTCTCAACGGGCGCGGGCGGGCATCCCGCTGTCTCTTATACACATCTGACGCTGCCGACGATTAACCTTCGGTGTAGATCTCGGTGGTAGCCGTATCATGAAAAAAGGGTGGGGGGGGGGGGGGGGGCGGGGGGGGGGGGGGGGGGGGGGGGGGGGGGGGGGGGGGGGGGGGGGGGGGG
>NZ_JAELTI010000217.1 GCF_016428755.1 Allobosea sp. ASV33 | reverse complement strand
CCCCCCCCCCCCCCCCCCCCCCCCCCCCCCCCCCCCCCCCCCCCCCCCCCCCCCCCCCCCCCCCCCCCCCCCCCCCAACCCCCCCCCCGCCCACCGAGACCTACACCGAAGGTTAATCGTCGGCAGCGTCAGATGTGTATAAGAGACCCGCGCGGAGCCCCGGAATGACAAGTGTTCCGCTTGAATTCGAAGGAGTCTGCCATGCGCATCATCCGCGCCGCCGATTGCAATGTCATGCCGTGGAAGAACTGTCTCTTATACACATCTCCGAGCCCAGGAGACTCTAGGCGCGATCGGGTATGCCGTGGTGTGCTTGTAATGGGGGGGGGGGGGGGGGGGGGGGGGGGGGGGGGGGGGGGGGGGGGGGGGGGGGGGGGGGGGGGGGGGGGGGGGGGGGGGG
>NZ_JAELTI010000216.1 GCF_016428755.1 Allobosea sp. ASV33 | reverse complement strand
CCCCCCCCCCCCCCCCCCCCCCCCCCCCCCCCCCCCCCCCCCCCCCCCCCCCCCCCCCCCCCCCCCCCCCCCCCCCCCTTTTTTCAAGCAGTCGACGGCATACGCGATCGCGCCTAGAGTCTCGTGGGCTCGGAGATGTGTATAAGAGACAGGAGACGTCCCCGGCTTCGAGACACATGATGACGAGCGTCGCCTAGAATGACTCCCGGCCGGGTCGAGAGGAAGGCTTTTATCGCGCACACCTCTTGCGCCTGTCTCTTATACACATCTGACGCTGCCGACGATTAACCTTCGGTGTAGATCTCGGTGGGGGCCGGAGCGTTGAAGAGGGGGGGGGGGGGGGGGGGGGGGGGGGGGGGGGGGGGGGGGGGGGGGGGGGGGGGGGGGGGGGGGGGGGGGGGGG
>NZ_JAELTI010000215.1 GCF_016428755.1 Allobosea sp. ASV33 | reverse complement strand
GCGCCCAGCGCTCGATCGTGTAGAACGACAGCGCCGACAGCGTCACCGAGATCGCCAGGCCCAGCGCCACCACCACGGGCCACGAGAAGTCGGCGCGCAGATAGCGCACCACCGGGTAGTGCCAGAGGTAGACGCCATAGGACAGGCGGCCCAGCTTCACCAGCGTGGGGGACGACAGCATGTCGAAGACCAGGCCCGAGCCCTGGCTTGCCGCCACCAGCAGCACCACGGCGGCGCATTCCACCACGGTGATGCCCCAGACCATGGCGTCCTGGTTGTCCCATTGCAGCGCCATCAACAGCGGCACGGCCAGCGGCACCCACATGGCGTGGTGCATGCGCGCCTTCAGTGCAGCGATGAAGTCGGGCCGCTCGATCATCACCGCCGCCAGCAGCGCACCGGCGAAC
>NZ_JAELTI010000214.1 GCF_016428755.1 Allobosea sp. ASV33 | reverse complement strand
CCCCCCCCCCCCCCCCCCCCCCCCCCCCCCCCCCCCCCCCCCCCCCCCCCCCCCCCCCCCCCCCCCCCCCCCCCCCCCCCCCCCCCCTCCTAACGCTCCGCCGACCACCGACATCTACACCGAAGGTTAATCGTCGGCAGCGTCAGATGTGTATAAGAGACAGCCCTCGTCCTGTTCGGCCTGACCATTCCCGCCGCCAACTGGCTGATCGGCAATGCCGGCGCGGTCTGCGTGCCGAACGGTCCCTGCCTCGTGCCGGTCTGGCCGGGCGTCATGGCGCCGAGCGCTTCATCGAGGAGGTCGCCTACGCGACCGGTCTCGACCCGCTGGAGGCTGTCTCTTATACACATCTCCGAGCCCACGAGACTCTAGGCGCGATCTCGGATGCCGTCTTCTGGTGGAAAAGGGGGGGGG
>NZ_JAELTI010000021.1 GCF_016428755.1 Allobosea sp. ASV33 | reverse complement strand
GCCGGCAAGCTGACGCTCGACAGTGAGATCGGCATTTCCGAGAACGCCTGGCGCAAGGGCGGGGGGCCCTCCGGCGGCTCGGCGATGTTCGCGATCCTCAACAGCCGGATCAAGCTCTCCGATATCCTGCAGGGCATCATCGTCCAGTCGGGAAACGATGCTTCGATCGCGCTGGCCGAGGCCATCGCCGGCGACGAGCCGACCTTCGGGCGGATCATGACGGAGCGGGTGAGGGGGCTCGGCCTGACGAAATCCGTCTTCCGCAACGCGACCGGCATGCCCGATCCGCAGCAGCGGGTGACCGCGCGCGAGCTCGCCCTGCTCGCCGGCCACATCATCAAGACCTATCCCGAGCTCTACAGGATCTTCGGCCAGCGCGAGTTCACCTGGAACAAGATCCGCCAGCAGAACCGTAACCCGCTGCTGACGATGGATATCGGCGCGGACGGGCTCAAGACCGGCAATATCGACGAATCCGGCTTCGGCCTCGTTGGCTCCGCCGTGCAGAACGGCCAGCGGCTCGTGATGGTCGTGAACGGCCTCAAGACGGCGCGCGACCGGGCGACGGAAGCGCGCAAGCTGCTGGAATGGGGCTTTCGCGCCTTCGAGAAGCGCCAGCTCTTCGCAGCCGGCGAGACGGTGGGCGAGGCCAGCGTCTATGGCGGCGAGAAAGGCCGCGTCGCGCTCAGGAGCAAGGGCACTGTGAGCCTGCTGCTGCCGCGCGGCAGCACCGAGCGCCTCGCGGCTCGGATCGTCTATCGCGGCCCGCTGGCCGTGCCCGTTCAGGAGGGTGCGGAGGTGGCGCGGCTCGTGGTGACGCGCGGCGACATCAAGACGCTGGACATTCCGCTCTATGCGGCCGAGAGCGTGCAGGCCGGGACCTTGCAGAGCCGGGCGCTAGATGCGCTGTTCGAAGCCACAACAGGCTGGGTTCGCAAGGCGCTGAGCCGGAGCTGAACAGGCCGAGATGGGCAAGGGACATTTCATCACGCTCGAAGGCGGGGAGGGCGCCGGCAAGTCGACGCTGGCGCGCGCGCTCAGCGAACGGCTCGATGCGGCCGGCCTCAGGGCACGGACGACGCGGGAGCCCGGCGGCTCGCCCAAGGCGGAGGCGATCCGCGAGATGATCCTGGCGGGGCAGGCGCGCGACTACGGTCCCTTCGCCGAGGCGCTGATGTTCTCGGCCGCCCGGATCGACCATATCGACAGCCTGATCCGCCCGGCGCTCACGCGCGGCGAATGGGTGATCTGCGACCGCTTCATCGATTCGACGCGGGTCTATCAGGGCGTGCTCGGCCAGCTCGACAAGGCCCTGCTCGCCGAACTGGAGGCTGTGACCATCTCGGGCCTGATGCCTGACCTGACGCTGATCCTCGATCTCGACCCCGAAATCGGCCTGGCTCGCGCTGCCAAGCGCCGGCGGCCGGACGAGGCGATCGACCGTTTCGAGGGCGAGACGCTGGCCTTCCACCGCAATCTGCGCCAAGCCTATCGCGATATCGCGAGCGCCGAACCGCAACGCTGCGCCGTGCTCGACGCGACGCTGCCTCCCGAGGCGCTCGCCGAGGCGGCGTGGCATATCCTGCGCGAGCGCCTGCCCCTAGATCATCGCGCGTCCTACCGGACGCGATAACGATGATCTATCACATTGTTATCGCATCGGATTTATCCGAAAAGTGGAAGCCACTTTTCGGTCCGATGCTATAGACCCGGACACCTGATGCTAGCGACCAGCGACGAACCCGACCGGCTACCGAATGCGCCGCATCCGCGCGAGACGCTGAGCCTGATCGGCCATGCGGCGCGGGAACGGACCTTCCTCGACGCGCTGGCATCCGGCCGCATGCATCATGCCTGGCTGCTCGGCGGGCCGGAAGGCATCGGCAAGGCAAGCTTCGCCTATCGCGCGGCGCGCTTCCTGCTCGCTGCGGGCGATCCGCAGGAAAGGGCGGCCCGCAACGCCGATCTCGCCATGCCGGAGAACGATCCGGCGACGCGACGGGTGATGGCGCGATCGCACCCGGACCTGCATGTGCTGCGCCGGATTCCGAAGCCGGACGGCAAGAGCTACACCAGCAACATCCCGGTCGATTCCATCCGGCGCGTAATCGACCGCTTCGGATCGAGCGCGGCCGAGGGCGGCTGGCGGGTCTGCATCGTCGACTCGGCCGAGGACATGGAGCGCTCGGCCGCCAACGCCTTGCTCAAGCTGCTCGAGGAGCCGCCGCCGCGGGCGCTCTTCCTGATCGTCGCCCATGCGCCGGGGCGGATGCTGCCGACGATCCGCTCGCGCTGCCGGCTCCTGACCTTCGATTCGCTCGCCGAAGCCGATGTCGCGGAGGCCGGCCGGCTGGCGCTGGAGCGCATGGAGATGCCTTTCGACGCCTCGGCCCTGCGCCGGGCCGCGAGCCTGTCCGAGGGCTCGGTGCGCTGCGCGCTGACCTATGTCGATCCCGAGACGCTGGCGCTGGTCGAGGCGGTGAGGGCGCGGCTCGATGCCCTGCCGCAGGTCGACCTGACCGCCCTGATGGCGCTGGCCGAGGATGTCGCCGGCAAGGCGGGCGAGCGCGATTTCGCAGTGATGATCGAGACCGTGCAGGGCTGGATCTCCGACCACCTCCACGCGCATGCTGCGGCGCAACCGGCGCGCCTTGCACCGCTGGCGGAGGTATGGGAAAAGCTTGGACAGCAGGCGCGCGAGGTCGAGACCTATAATCTCGACCGCCGCCCGCTCGTGATGACCCTGTTTCATGATCTGTCGTCTGCGGTGTCCCGCTCGCGCGCAGCGTGAAGCGAAGCTTTCGGACAGACGATGGCCACGGCCCCGAAATTCTATCTGACGACCGCGATCCATTACACCAACGGCCCGCCGCATATCGGCCACGCCTATGAGATGGTGGCGTCGGACGCGATCGCGCGCTTCAAGCGGCTCGATGGCTACGACGTCTTCGCCATGACCGGCACCGACGAGCACGGCCAGAAGGTGCAGCGCACGGCGGCGCAGAACGGTCTCTCGCCGAAGGAGTTCGTCGACAAGATCGCGGCCCGCTTCGAGGAGATGGAACAGCGCCTCGGCTGCTCCTTCGACCGCTTCATCCGCACCACCGATGCCGACCACAAGGTTTCGACCGACGAGCTGTGGCGGCGGATGGAGGCCAATGGCGACATCTATCTCGCCAAGTATTCCGGCTGGTACTCGGTGCGCGACGAGGCCTTCTACGGCGAGGAGGAGACGACCCTCCAGCCCGACGGAACGCGCCTGGGCGGGCAGGGCACTCCCGTCGAATGGGTCGAGGAGGAGAGCTATTTCTTCCGCCTCAAATCCTATCAGGACCGCCTCCTGAAGCTCTACGAGGACGTGCCGGACTTCATCTCGCCAGAGACGCGCAAGAACGAGGTCGTCTCCTTCGTGAAAGGCGGGCTCGAGGACCTCTCGATCAGCCGCACGACCTTCGACTGGGGCCTGCCCGTGCCGGGCGACCCAAAGCACGTCATGTATGTCTGGGTCGACGCGCTCAACAACTATGTCACCGGGACGGGTTTCCCCGATCCGGAAAGCCCGCGCGCGCATTACTGGCCGGCCGACGTGCATATCATCGGCAAGGACATCGTGCGCTTCCACGCGGTCTACTGGCCGGCCTTCCTGATGTCGGCGGGGCTGCCGCTGCCGAAGCGCGTCTTCGGCCACGGCTTCCTGCTGAACAAGGGTACGAAGATGTCGAAATCGCTCGGCAACGTGGTCGATCCGTTCGACCTCGCCGAGACCTATGGCGTCGACCAATTGCGCTATTTCTTCCTGCGCGAGGTCTCCTTCGGCCAGGACGGCAATTACAGCCACGACGCCATCGTCGGGCGCATCAATGCCGACCTCGCCAATGATCTCGGCAATCTCGCGCAGCGCTCGCTGTCGATGATCGCCAAGAACTGCGAGGGCAGGGTGCCGCCGCGCGGGACGCTGAACGAGGCCGACGAAGTCATGCTCGCGATGGCCGACGCGGCACTCGCCAAGGCGCGCGAGGCGATGAAGGATTTCGCCCTTCACACCGTGCTGGCCGATCTCTGGGCTCTCATCGCCGAGGCGAACCGCTATTTCGCCAATAACGAGCCCTGGCGCCTGACCAAGACCGATCCGGCGCGCCGCGACACCGTGCTCTATGTCACGATCGAGGTGTTGCGCGAGGTTGCGATCCTGGTGCAGCCGGTGATGCCGGTGGCCGCGGGCAAGCTGCTCGACCTGCTGGGCGTCGCGCCCGAGGCCCGCAGCTTCGCGGCGCTCGGTGCGGAACATCGTCTCGTCAGCGGCTCAAGCTTGCCGGCGCCGAGCGCGATCTTCCCGCGCTATGTCGAGCCCGAGGACGACAAGGCGGCCTGATGCTGATCGATACGCATTGCCATCTCGACTTCCCGGATTTCGCCGAGGAGCTGCCGGCCTATGTCGCGCGGGCGGAGGAAGCCGGCGTCGGCCGGATGGTGACGATCTCGACGCGGGTCGCGCGCTACGCCGATTATGCCGCGCTGGCGGAGCGCTTCCCCTCGGTCTGGTTCTCGGTCGGCACGCATCCGCACCAGGCGCATGAGGAGCTAGACGTCACGGCCGAGCGCCTCGTGGAGCTATCGCGCCATCCGCGCTGCGTCGCCATCGGCGAGGCCGGGCTCGACTATCACTACGACTCCAGTCCGCGCGCCGCTCAGGCCCAGGGGTTGCGCACGCATATCGCCGCGGCGCGGATCACGCAGTTGCCGCTCGTCATCCATTCGCGCGAGGCCGATGACGACATGATCGCGATCCTGCGCGAGGAGATGGGGAAGGGCGCCTTCCCTGCCATCCTGCACTGCTTCACGGCCGGCGAAGCGCTGGCGATGACCGGCGTCGAGCTCGGGCTCTACGTCTCGTTCTCGGGCATCCTGACCTTCAAGACCTCCGAGAACCTGCGCCGGATCGCCCGGATGGTCCCGCGCGAGCGCCTGCTGGTCGAGACGGATGCGCCCTATCTCGCCCCGGTTCCGTTCAGAGGCAAGCGTAACCAGCCGGCCTATGTCGTTGAGACGGCGAAGGTTCTCGGCGAAACGATCGGCGTCTCCTTCGACGAGGTCGCGAAGATCACGACGGAGAATGCGCGGCGCTGCTACTGGAAGATGGACCACGCCGCGCCGGTCGCGCAGGTGGCCTGACCCAACGCTATGACGCTCACCGTCACCATCCTCGGCTGTGGTTCTTCCGGCGGCGTGCCGCGGCCGGGCTCGGGCTGGGGCGCTTGCGATCCGAACGAGCCGAAGAACCGGCGGCGGCGCTGCTCGATCCTGGTCGAGCGCATCGGTCCCGACGGCATGACGCGGGTCCTGGTCGATACCTCGCCGGACCTGCGCGAGCAGTTGCTTTCAGCCGAAGTGCCGGCGCTCGACGGCGTTCTCCTGACCCATGACCATGCCGACCATACCCACGGCATCGACGACCTGCGCGCGCTCGTCCTGCATATGCAGCGCCGCATCCGGGTCCATGCCGACAAGGTGACGCAAGCCTCGCTGCGCTCGCGCTTCGGCTATCTCTTCGAGACGCCGCCCGGCAGCTATTATCCGCCGATCATCGATCTCGACGAAATCAGCGCCGGCCGGCCGCATACGATCGACGGCACTGGGGGGCCGATCACGGCCTTGCCGTTCCGGGTCGAGCACGGACCGAACTACGAGGCGCTTGGCTTCCGCTTCGGCGATCTCGGCTATCTGCCGGATGTCAGCCTGATCCCGCCGACCGCGATGGAGGCCATGGCCGATCTCGACGTGCTGATCCTCGACTGCCTGCGCGAGACGCCGCATCCCAGCCATTTCCATCTGGCGCAGTCGCTGGAGGCGATCGCGCGTTTGAAGCCGCGCCGCGCGATCGTGACCAATCTCCATGTCGATCTGGATTATGCCAGCCTGAGCAGGCGCTTGCATGGGATTGCCGAAGTGGCGTTCGACGGCATGACGATCTCTGTCCCGGCCTGAAACGCTGACTTGCCAGGCCAGGTGTGGATCAGGATAAGTTCCATAATATACCTTATGCGAATGGCGCTTGGGCGGATTTCGGCTCTTTTCCTTCGCTCCTTGTCGAGTAGCCCAAAAGTCCCCGTGTCGCCTGCGGCCTGATCGATCAGCCGCCGCCGCACAACGCCCAAATCTGTTTTGACGATGCGTGCGGCTGTGCCGGTAGCCGGCATTGGGGCACGTTTCGAAAGCGGACATTCACCGAAAGGGCTATGCCCATCTTCTCCGCGGCGGCATCAGCCGATTGCCTGACTGGCGAGCGTGATTCGACGCGGGCCGGCCGACGCTAGCGGCTTGAACGGTGCTCGTCCGAGTCCCATCGAGGTGGCGCTGTCGTAGATCTGCATGCCGCTCCCGACCAGGAAGTTCGTGAAGACGGTGTTGCTGGCCGGCGTGTCGGCGCGCAGGAAGCTTCCAGCGTGGGTCTCGACATGAGCCCGCGAGACGGCGATCGCATCATCCTCGCTGGCCGCGATGACGGGGCCGATGACATGCCCACGGCCGAAGGGCCGGCACAGGGAAAAGGCGACGATCTCGTCGTTCCGAACGAGCACCTGCCCGCGCGAGACGGGCAGCAGCGCCTGATAGGCGATGGAGCGGTCATGGCCGGTCGCGGCAAGGTCGAGCCGCAGCAGGCTTTCGTGGTCGCTGGCTGCGGCTGGACGAACCAGCCCCTCCACCTTGGCCGAAAGCGCGGCCTCTGGCGTCGCCTCTCCCTGGCACCGCAGAATCTTCTGTTCGTAGCCGTATCCGAGC
The DNA here is from genome assembly GCF_016428755.1 of Allobosea sp. ASV33. Taxonomy (GTDB): domain Bacteria; phylum Pseudomonadota; class Alphaproteobacteria; order Rhizobiales; family Beijerinckiaceae; genus Allobosea. The sequence continues at coordinate 56,403 of NZ_JAELTI010000021.1, read as the reverse complement.
GAACGATAGAGCCGCTTTGCCTCCCGCGTGGCGTTGAGACCGAAGACGGCGCCCTTGTTCAGCTCGTGCGCTTTCTCCATGAGCCAGCTCCCCGCGCCCTGCTCCTGCAGGCGCGGCAGCGTTATCAGCATGCAGATGAGGGCAAAATCGGCGCCGTAGCGCAGCCACATCACGGTTCCGACCACCCGCCCGATCTCGTCGACGGCTGCAAGTCCCTGCCCCAGCTCGAGCAGCATCTGCCAGTCGCTGTCGCGATGGGGCCATCCCACCGAGACGGAAAGAGCATGCAGCAGCTTGGGATCCACCTGCTTGATGTCGCGCAAGGTGAGCTCGAACGTATCGATATGCAGTCGAGCGATCGTCTCCAAAGCGTAGCCTCCGCCGCGTCCGCGGTTCTGCCCGGCTATGGACTCCGGCCGGTTTACCGATCGGTTGTAAACCAATCCCGCAACAGGAAGCACCGTTCTTCCGGCGCATTTCGGCAGGGAAGTGCGTCGGAAGGTGACGAAACGGACCGACCACCGGCGCACAGCCCTTATTCTGTCGTCAGCGCATCTGGAACCGGAGCTGTCCGTGACGTCGGAAGAGATACTGAAGGCGTTGATCCAAATTCCGTCCGTCGTGGGGCAGCCCAACGCCGCCATCGCGGGCTGGATCGCGCAGTATCTCGGTAATCTCGGCATCGAAGCGCAGCTCCTCCCGGGCCCGGAGGGCGACAGGGCCAACCTTTTCGCCACGATCGGTCCGCGCGACATCCCCGGCCTCGTCCTGTCCGGCCATATGGACGTCGTCCCGGCACAGGAACCGCAATGGCGCGCCGACCCGTTCCGGCTGCGCACGGAGGGCGACAAGCTGTTCGGCCGCGGCACGAGCGACATGAAGGGCTTTCTCGCCGCGGCGCTCGCGATCGTTCCGTCGCTCATTGCGTTGAAGCCCGCCCGGCCGATCCATCTTGCCTTCTCCTATGACGAAGAGGCGGGCTGCCGCGGCGTTCCTCATCTCCTCGCCGCGCTGCCTTCGCTATGCGCCCTCCCCGCGGCGGCCGTGATCGGCGAGCCGAGCGGGTTGCGCCCGATCCTCGCGCACAAGGGCAAGGCGGCCGCGCGCGTGGAGGTCCAAGGCCGCTCGGGCCATTCTTCCCGCCCCGATCTCGGTCTCAACGCAATCCACGCGATGGGGCGCGTGATCGCGGCTGCGGGCGAGGCTGCCTCGAAGCTGAGCGATGGCCCGCTCGATCCCGTCTTCGAGCCCCCCTGCTCCACCCTCCAGATCGGCAAGATCCGCGGCGGCGAGGCGCTGAACATCATCCCGGAAAGCTGCATCGTCGAGATCGAGGCGCGCGCCATCGCCGGCGCTTCGCCGGCAGCCTTGCTCGAACCGGTGCGCGAAGCGCTCGAAGGCTTGCGAGCCGAGGGCTTCGGAACCAACTGGCAGCCGATCGCCGGCTATCCCGCCCTGTCGCTTCCCGCCGATGCGCCGATCGCCCGATTGATGGCCCGGATCACCGGCGAAGCACCGCTCGCGGCGGTAAGCTACGGTACGGAGGCCGGGCTCTACCAGGCGGCGGGGATCGACGCGATCATCTGCGGCCCCGGCGACATCGCCCGCGCCCACAAGCCGGACGAATACGTCACGCGCGCAGAGCTCGTGGCCTGCGTCGATATGCTGGAACGGCTCTGCGCACAATTCGCGCAGGAAACGCCCTGATCTCCCGATTTCACGGAGCTCGCCTTGACCTTCCTTTTCAATTCGACCGACGAGCGGGCGCGGGTATTCGCGGCGCGCTTTGCCGAGGAGTTGCCCGATATCCGCTTCATCAGAAGCAGCGAGTCCTACGACCCCGCGGAGATCCGCTACCTCATCACCTGGACCGCGCCGGAGAACCTCCAGCGCTACGTCAATCTGGAGATCCTGTTCTCGATCGGGGCCGGCATCGACCAGATGAACACGGATGGCTTGCCGCCCAAGGTTCTCGTCGTCCGCATGGTCGAGGAAGGCATCACCCGGATGATGCAGGAATACGTCACGCTCGGCGTGCTCGCCCTGCACCGGCAATGGCCGCTCTACCTCGCCCAGCAGAGAGCCGCGCACTGGGAGCCCTACGATCTCGTATCCGCCCCGGACAGGCGGATCGGCATATTGGGCCTGGGCATGATGGGATCGGCGGTGATCGAGCGCCTGCAACCCTTCGGCTTCCCGATTTCGGGCTGGAGCCGCACGCCGCGAACGATCGACGGGATTCGCTGCCTGCATGGAGAGGCGGGCCTGTCGACCCTGCTCGCCGAGGCCGACATCCTGGTCTGCCTGCTGCCGCTGACCCCGGAGACATCGGGCATTCTGAACGCCGAGCTTTTCGCGCAGATGCCGGCCGGCGCCGGCCTCGTGCATGTCGGCCGCGGCCAGCATCTCGACCACGCCGCCCTGCTCGATGCCCTCGACAGCGGCCAGCTCTCGGCCGCCGTCCTCGATGTCACCGAACCCGAGCCGCTGCGGGCGGATCATCGCTTGTGGAGCCATCCCAAGGTGATCCTGACGCCGCATATCGCCAGCAAGGTCGAGGCCGCGCCCGCGGCCAAGGCCGTCATCGAGAACCTCCGCCGTCACCGCTCCGGCCTGCCGCCGATCGGCCTCGTCGATCGCAGCCGCGGCTACTGAAACCCTTCAACCCCGAACGAAAGGCTTCCCCATGTCCCTCCTCGTCAAGCTCGACCTCGCGCCCACCAGCGAGCCCAAGCATTCGAAGGCGGCCCCGGACCGCCTGATCTCCGGCGATCCTTCGTTCAAGACCTGGGCGCAGGACGAGTCCCGAGACGGCACGGGGAAAGTCCGTACCGGCGTCTGGGAGGCGACGCCGGGCGAGAACCACTCGATCAAGGGCGAGATGATGGAGTTCTGCTACATCCTCTCGGGGGTCATCGAGCTGACCGAGCAAGGCCAGGAGCCGCGGACCTTCCGGGCCGGCGACAGCTTCGTGATGAAGCCGGGCTTCGTCGGCGTCTGGAAGACGATCGAGACCGTTCGCAAGATCTACGTGATCGCCGGCTGACCTCAGCACGCCGAATAATCGGCCGCCCGGGAGCCTGCAAACAGGATTTCCGGTCGGTCGAGCGGCCCTCACAGGCGCAAACTTCGGGCCGGGCGGGGCTAAGCTCGGGCGACCATCACCCGGAGACGCGCCCTTGTCGCTGAGTTTCGATCCCGCTTCGGTCACGCTCCCCCGCGGCCATTTCATCGCCGGCGAATGGGTCGACGCCAGGGACGGCATCGACCTGCATCGCCCTTCCGATGCGGTCGCCTTCGCCGCCTGCCCCGTCGCCGATGCGGAGCTCGTCGACCGCGCCGTCGCCGCCGCGAAAGCCGCGCTGGCGCAAAGCGGCTGGGGGCGCCTGGCGCCGCGCGAGCGGGCCCGCGCGCTCCACCGCTGGGCCGACCTCATCGAAGCGGAAGCGGAAACGCTGGCGCGGCTGGAAGCGATCGCCTCGACCCGGCCGATCTCCGAGCTCATGGCCGGCGATGTCCCCGTCACCGCCGAGCAGATCCGCTTCTTCGCCGAATTCGCCGACAAGGAAGGCGGCGCGCTCGTGCCGACAGGCGCCAACAGCTTCGGCATGATCGCGACCGAGCCCTATGGCGTCGTCGGCGCCATCACGCCCTGGAACTTCCCGATCAACATGGCCGGCTGGAAGCTCGGCCCCGCGCTCGCGGCCGGCAATGCCGTGGTGCTCAAGCCGTCGGAGATGACGCCGTTCGCGACGCTCTACCTGGCGCAGCTATCGGTGCGGGCCGGGCTGCCGGCGGGCCTGATCAATATCGTGCTCGGCGATGGCCGCACGACCGGCACCGCGATCACCGGGCATCCCGATATCGCCAAGGTGAGCTTCACCGGCTCGACCGCCGCCGGCGCCACGATCATGGAGAACATCGCCCGCACCGGCATCAAGCCGATGACGCTGGAGCTCGGCGGCAAAAGCCCGCAGCTCGTCTTCGCCGATGCCGATCTGCCGCAGGCAGCCGCCGCCATCGCCCGCAGCATCCTCGGCAATGCCGGGCAGGCCTGCGTCGCGGGCTCGCGCCTGATCGTGGCGGAAAGCGTCGCGGAGGAATTGGTCGGGCTCATCATCGCGCGCATGCGCACGGTCCGGCCGGGCCCGACCTGGGACGCGGCAAGCGCCTATTCGCCGATCATCTCGGAGCGGCAGATCGGCCGCATGGAAAGCATCGTGGATGCGGCGGTCGCGCGCGGCGCCACCTGCCGGCTCGGCGGCGAGCGCTTCGATCACGCGGGCTATTTCTATGCGCCGACCGTGCTGGAAGGGGTCGATGCCACCTCGCCCGCGGTGACCGAGGAAATCTTCGGGCCGGTCCTGACCGTCCAGACCTTCCGCGAGGAAGAGGAAGGGCTCGGGCTCGCCGATCATCCGACTTACGGGCTCTGCGCCGGCCTCTACACGCGCGACCTCTCGCGCGCGCTGCGCGCCGTCAACCGCCTGCAGGCCGGTACGGTCTGGGTCAATCGCTACGGCCGCTCGCGCGACCATATCCTGCCGACGGGAGGCTACAAGCAGTCCGGCCTCGGCAAGGACCTGGGACGCGAGGCCTATCTGGCGAACCGCAAATCGAAAAGCGTCCTGATCGCCCTTTGAGGAGGCTCCCTGTGACATCCTACAAGATCGCGCTGATCCCCGGCGACGGCATCGGTGCAGCCGTCACGGAGGCCGCCTGGGAGGTGCTCGGCCGCGCCGCGCATGGCGCCGGTTTCAAGCTCGAAGGCACGACGTTTCCTTGGTCCTGCGACTTCTACGAGAAGACCGGCGCGATGATGCCGGCAGACGGCATCGAGACGCTGCGCGGCTACGACGCGATCCTGCTCGGCGCGGTCGGCTGGCCGAAGCGCGTGCCGGATTCGGTCTCGCTGCATGGGCTCCTGCTGCCGATCCGCAAGGCCTTCGTGCAATACGCCAACATCCGCCCGCACCGCCTGCTGCCGGGCGTCGAGGGGCCATTGCGCGCGAGCGCCTTCGACATCCTCTGCATCCGCGAGAATACCGAGGGCGAATATGCCGGCGCCGGCGGGCGCGTCCATAACGGCACGGCCGACGAGGTCGCGGTCGAGACCTCGATCTTCACGCGCAAGGGCGTCGAGCGCATCCTGCGCTTCGGCTTCGAGCAGGCACGCAAGCGCCGCGGCAAGCTCGCCTCTGTGACCAAGTCCAACGCCCAGAAATACTCGATGGTGTTCTGGGACGAGATCACCGCGAAGCTCGCGGCCGACTATCCCGATGTCGAGGTCACGAACTACCATATCGACGCCATGGCCGCGCGCATGGTGATGGCGCCCGAAAGCCTCGACGTTGTGGTCGCGTCCAACCTCTTCGGCGACATCCTCACCGATCTCGGCGCTGCCATCCAGGGCGGGCTCGGCTTCGCCGCTTCCGCCAACATTAATCCCGAGCGCGATGCGCCCTCGATGTTCGAGCCGGTGCACGGCTCGGCGCCCGATATCGCCCATCTCGGGATCGCCAATCCGATCGCTGCGATCTGGTCGGGCGCGATGATGCTCGAACATCTCGGCGAGGCCGAGGCTGCAAAGGCCGTGATGACAGCGATCGAAGCCGCCACGGCCCGCGGCATCGGCATCGAGCCGGGCAAGCACAAGACCCAGGACATCACCGCCGCCGTGCTTTCGGCACTCGGCTGACGGAGACCGCATTCATGGCCATCGAAGCTCTTCGCGACCCAGCCCTGCTGCGCCAGGCCTGCCTCATCGGCGGCGACTGGCGGGCCGCCGCCTCCGGCCGCACGCTCGACGTGATCGATCCGGCGACGCAAGCCGCCATCGGCTCCGTGCCGGATGCCGACGGCACGGACACGCGCGCCGCGATCGAGGCCGCAGCCGCCGCCTTCGGCGCCTGGCGTGCCAAACCGAATGCCGAGCGCGCCGCGCTGCTGGAAGCCTGGCACGCGCTCATGCTGGAGCATGTCGAGGACCTCGCGCTCATCCTGACGCACGAACAAGGGAAGCCGCTGGCGGAGGCGCGCGGCGAAATCCGCTACGGGGCCTCCTTCGTCAAATGGTTCGCCGAGGAAGCGCGGCGGATCGACGGCACGACGATCCCCGCCCCGACCGCCGACCGGCGCATCATCGTGATGAAGGAGCCGGTTGGGGTTTGCGGCATCGTCACGCCCTGGAATTTCCCGAACGCCATGATCACCCGCAAGGTCGCGCCGGCGCTCGCCGCCGGCTGCACCGTGGTGATCAAGCCGTCCGAGCTGACGCCGTTCTCGGCGCTGGCGCTCGGCGTCCTCGCCGAACGGGCCGGCATCCCGGCCGGCGTCATCAACATCGTCACCGGAATGCCGACCGCGATCGGGGCCGAGCTCACCGGCAACCCGGCCGTTCGCAAGATCTCCTTTACGGGCTCGACACGGGTGGGAGCGCTGCTGATGCGCCAGGCGGCCGACGGCATCAAGCGGCTCAGCCTCGAGCTCGGCGGCAACGCCCCCTTCATCGTCTTCGACGACGCCGATATCGATCTGGCGATCGAAGGGGTGCTCGTCTCCAAGTTCCGCAACGGCGGCCAGACCTGCGTCTGTGCCAACCGCATCCTGGTCCAGAGCGGCATCTACGATCGCTTCGCCGACAAGCTGGCGGCCCGCGTCGCGGCTATGAAGGTCGGCCCCGGCACGGATGCAGGCGTCGATATCGGGCCGATGATCAACCGCGCCTCGATCGAGAAGATCGAGCGCCATGTCGACGACGCCCTGTCCAAGGGCGCCCGGCGCCTCGCCGCCGCGGCCGACATGCCGAAAGGCGCGCAATACGCGACGCCCCTCGTCCTCGGCGATGCGACCATCGAGATGCAGCTTGCCGGCGAGGAGACCTTCGGCCCGGTCGCGCCCCTGTTCCGCTTCGGCAGCGAAGAGGAGGCGATCCGCATCGCCAACGGCACGCTCTTCGGGCTCGCCGCCTATTTCTTCACGCAGGACATGCGGCGCTCCTGGCGCGTCGGCGAGGCGCTCGAATTCGGGATGGTCGGCCTCAACACCGGCGCCATTTCGATGGAGGTCGCGCCCTTCGGCGGCGTGAAGCAATCCGGCCTCGGCCGTGAAGGCTCGCGTCTCGGCATAGAGGAATATCTCGAGGTCAAGGCCTTCCATATCGGCGGGCTCTGACGGGCAAAGGGCATGCCACAGGAGTTCTACGCCTACGCATCCATGTCGGCTGAACAGAGCCAATCAAAGCAAGGGGAACTACCGTGAAAACCATCGCCTCCACACTACTGGCACTCGCTTTGTCAGCGGCCATCGCCCCGGCCGAGGCACAAACCACGACGCTCGCTTCGGTCAAGAACCGCGGCGACCTGATTTGCGGCGTCAGCCCGGGCCTCGCCGGTTTCGGGATTCCCGATGCGAAGGGCGATTGGACCGGTCTCGACGTCGACCTGTGCCGCGCGATCTCGGCCGCGATCTTCAACGATCCGAGAAAGGTCAAGTTCACGCCGCTATCCTCGAAGGACCGCTTCACCGCCCTCCAGAGCGGCGAGGTCGATCTGCTCTCCCGCACCTCGACCTGGACGATGTCGCGCGACACGACGCTCGGCCTGACCTTCGCCGGCGTGAACTATTACGACGGGCAGGCCTTCCTCGTGCAGAAGAAGCTCGGCATCGACACTGCCCGCAAGCTCGACGGAGCCTCGATCTGCCTGCAGCAGGGCACGACGACCGAACTCAACGTCGCCGACTATTTCCGCAAGAACAAGATCAAGTACGAGCCGGTCACCTTCGACAAGGGCGACGAGGCGATCAAGGCATTCGAATCCGGCCGCTGCGACGCGCTGACCGACGATTCCTCGGCGCTCTACGCACTGAAGCTGAAGCTGGTGAATCCTGCGGAGGCCGTCGTCCTGCCCGAGCTGATCTCGAAGGAACCGCTCGGCCCGGTCGTGCGCAGCAGCGACCTGCAATGGTTCAACCTCGTCAAGTGGACGCATGACGCGATGCTGAACGCTGAGGAACTGGGCGTCACCAAGGCGAATGTCGACGAGATGCTGAAATCGGACAACCCCGAGATCCGCCGCCTGCTCGGCGTCGAGGGCAAATTCGGCGAGGGCGTCGGCCTGACCAGCGACTGGGTCTACCGCATCGTCAAGCATGTCGGGAATTACGGCGAGGCGTTCGAGCGTAACGTCGGCCAGGGCTCCGAGCTCAAGATCGCCCGTGGCAAGAACGCGCTCTGGACGGAAGGCGGCCTGCAATACGCCCCGCCAATCCGCTGAAGGGCGCGGGGCGGCGCCTTCAAAATTCGCGAAGCTTGCGAAGGTCGGATCGACCTTCGTAGCAAAGAGCAAAAACGGCACGCCCGGGTCGGGTCCGGGCGTGCCGTTCCTCATTTTCGAGATGACCGCGATCCTTCGAACATCGACGCCAAACGGCTCATGCCGGCTGATGCTCCGCGACCTATCGCGAAGCCATCCTTTGCCGGCGAACCTCTGCGCTCACTGAATGCGGTCGAGCGCCTTGTAGTAGAGGCCGACGAGCGGCAGAAACCAGGGCTTGCCGAAATGGCCGGGCACCGCCGGCCAGGTGAGGCCCTCGAGCGGATTGCGATTGGGGCGGCCGAGGATGGCATCGGCCATGATGATGCCGAGATGCGTCGACATCTGCGCGCCATGGCCGGAATAACCCATCGCGTACCAGACGCCGTCCTCGTAGCCGGCGCGGGGATAGCGGTCCTTGGTCATGTCGACCAGCCCGCCCCAGCAATAGTCGATCTCGACATTCCTGAGCTGCGGGAAGATGCCGGCAAGGCTCGCACGCAGAATGGCGCCGCTCTTCGCGTCGGAGGTCTGGTCCGACGTGGCGGAGAAACGCGCCCGCCCCCCGAAGATCAGCCGGTTGTCCGGCGCGAGGCGGAAATAGTTGCCGATATTGAGCGACGTTACGGCCGTGCGGTTGCCCGGCATGGTCGCCGCGACCTCGGCCTCGCTCAGGGGGCGCGTCGCGATCAGGAACGAGCCGACCGCGATGATCCGGCGCCGGAACCAGGAAAACGGCCCGGAGGTATAGGCCCCAGTCGCCACCAGCACGTCCTTCGCCGAGACGCTTCCGCGCGGCGTCTGCAGGACATGCCGCGCGCCTTCCTGCCGCCGCTCGGTGACGGGCGCGTGCTCATGGATCACCGCGCCGTGCCGGGCGGCGGCAGTGGCCATGCCTGTCACGAAGCGGCCCATATGCATCATGGCGCTCTTCTTCGAGAGCATCGCGCCATGGAACGCGTCGGAGCCGACCTCGCCTGCAAGCTCCGCCCGGCTCAGCATGGCCGTGTCGGGATCGGCCTCGCGATGCAGCACCTCGAAATTACGGGCGAGCGAGGCGACATGCTCCGGCTTGGAGGCGAGCTTGAGCTTGCCGGCGCGCCGGAAGGAGCAGTCGATCCCCTCCTCGGCGACGATCCGCTCGATCGTATCGACGGAATCGTCGAAGGCCTTGTAGAGGGCCACCGCGCGCTCGCTGCCCAGCGCCGCCTTGGCGGCGATGAAGCTGTGAGCCAATCCGTTGTTGAGATGGCCGCCATTGCGGCCCGAGGCTCCGTAGCCGACGCTTTCCGCCTCCAGCACCACGACTCGGGCGCCCGCCATGGCAAGCTGGCGCGCCGCGGCAAGGCCGGTGAAGCCGCCACCGACGACGGCTACGTCGTAGGAGCCCTCGACCGGCCCCTTGGCGGCGCCGGTGAAGCTGTCGGCCGTGTCATGCCAATAGGATTTGAACTGCATCGGCCGGGGCCTCAGAGCCCGAACACGCCGGGCAGGCCACCGATGTCCTTGATCTCGGTATAGCCATAATAAGGGTTCGCCGGCTCGTGCCCGCGATTGACCCAGACCTTGTTCTTGATCCCGAGATCATGCGCGGTCATGAGGTCGTAGCGGAAAGAGGACGAGACGTGGCAGACGTCTCCCGGCCCGCAGCCCAGCATGTCGAACATATATTCGAAACCCTTCATGCGCGGCTTGTAGGACCGGGCCTGCTCGGCCGTGTAGACGGCATGGAAGGGCGCGCCGAGCCGGGCGACGTTGTGCGGAATCTGGTCGTTATCCGCATTGGACAGGATGACGAGCGGGATTTCCTTCGCCACCTTAGCAAGCCCCTCCGGCACGTCCGGATGCGGCCCCCAGCTCGGCACCTGCTCGTAGATCCAGCGCGCATCCTCGGGGCGGAAGGCGACGCCGTTGCGTTTGCAGGTACGTTCCAACGCATTGTGGACGACCTCGGCGTAAGGCTTCCAGTCGCCGAGAACCTCGTCGAGCCGATAGGCCGAGAAATCCGTAATGAAGGTCCGCATCGCCGGCTCGCTCAACTTTTCGCCGTAAAGCGCGCGTGCGGCCTTATCCATCGCGAAATAGATCAGCGTGCCGTGGCAGTCGAAGGTCACGAATTTGGGCTTGAAGACGGTCATCCGCGGAAATCCCCTGTGGCGAAACGGTTGTGTCCGTTGGCAAGGATCATAGCCCCAGCCGGAACGGCGCGAGCACCGCATTGCCCACGGCGGGAAGCACAAACTGCCGTCCGCCCATGGGGCCATGGCAGAGAGTTTCGCCTGCATCGCGGTGGAGGCGGACCTTGCCTGCCGATCGTCGGGGCCTTGCGGCCCGCCGTGGCATTCCATGCGGTCCCCGCGCATTCCCACGGTCGAAGATATCGCGCCGGGCCGTTCCTCAGGAGCAACTGCGCCGGCGCAACGCCTATCCATAAGGCAGAGGATTCGAAGCTGAGCATCATGGACCAGGAAACGATCGATCTCGTCGCCTTCGACGAACGCCATCTCGACGGCGCCGTTCTGCTCTCGCGCGAGGCGGGCTGGCCCCATCGGCGCGAGGATTGGGCGATGCTCCTGGCCCTCAGCCACGGCTTCGTCGCGCTCCAGGGCGATGCCGTGGTCGGTACGGCGATGCTGACGCCGTTCGGGGACGATTGCGCGACCGTCAACACGGTGATCGTCGCAGCCAATATGCGCGGACGGGGCCTCGGCCGGAAGCTGATGGGCGCTGTCCTGCAAGCCTGCGGCCAGCGGGAATGCCGTCTCACCGCCACCGCCGACGGCCTGCCTCTCTATGAGAAGCTTGGGTTCACCGCCACCCACGAGATTCGCCAGCACCAGGGCATCCCCGCGCCGCGGCTGGCCGATGCGGAGAACGACGCCACGGGGCTGGAGTGGGCCGGTCCGGAGACCTTCCCAGCGGTCGCCGCGCTCGACCTGGAGGCGCAGGGAACGGATCGCCGCCCTCTGCTCAGGCTCCTGGCAAAGGCCGGGCGGATGGTCCTGCTGCGCGAAGCCGGTCGGATCGTCGGCTATGCCGCGCTGCGCCCGTTCGGCCGCGGCGAGGTGATCGGCCCCGTCGTCGCGCATACGCTGGAACAGGCGCAGAGCCTCATGAGCTTCCTGATCGCCAGCCGTCCGGGCGCCTTCCTGCGCGTCGACACCGCCGAGTGGCCTGAGCTTTCGCCATGGCTTTCCGCGCGCGGCCTCGTGGGCGTCGGCGGCGGCATCGTCATGGACCGCAACGCGACTGGCCGGCAGCCGCCCGGTCCCGCCAAAACCTTCGCCCTCGCCAGTCAAGCGCTCGGATAGTCTGGAGAACCGCCATGTTGAGCAATTCCCTGATCGAACTCGATCGCGAACATTGGATTCATCCGGTCGCATCCTATCGCGGCCATGAAAAGGCCGGTGTACGCGTGCTGCGCTCGGCGAAGGGCGCGACCATCACCGACGCGTCCGGCAAGCAGCTCATCGACGGCTTCGCCGGGCTGTGGTGCGTGAATGCCGGCTACGGCCATGAGAGCATCGTCGAGGCAGCCGCGAACCAGATGCGCGAGCTGGCCTATGCGACGGGCTATTTCGGCCTCGGCTCCGAACCCGCGATCCGGCTGGCGGCCGAACTCGCCGAGCGTTCGCCGGGCGATCTCAACCGCGTCTATTTCACACTCGGCGGTTCCGACGCGGTCGACAGCACGATCCGCTTCATCCGCTATTACCAGCAGGCCCGCGGCAAGCCGCAGAAGGATCAGTTCATCTCGATCGAGCAGGGCTATCACGGCTCCTCGACCGTCGGCGCCGGCCTCACCGCCCTGCCCGCGTTCCACGCCGGTTTCGGCGTGCCCTATGATTGGCAGCACAAGATTCCGTCGCATTATACCTACCGCAACCCGGCTGGTTCCGCGCCGGACGCCGTCATCGCCGCCTCGTTGGCAGCGCTCAAGGCCAAGGTCGAGGCCGTGGGCGGCGCGGACCGCGTCGCGGCCTTCTATTGCGAGCCGATCCAGGGCTCCGGCGGCGTGCTCGTTCCGCCGTCGGGCTGGGTCAAGGCAATGCGCGAGCTCTGCCGCGAGCTCGACATCCTCTTCGTCGCCGACGAGGTCATCACCGGCTTCGGGCGCACCGGCCCGCTCTTCGCCTGCGAGGACGAGGATATCGTCCCCGACCTGATGACCGTCGCGAAGGGGTTGACCTCGGGCTATGTGCCGATGGGCGCCGTGCTGATGTCGCAGAAGGTCTACGACGTCATCGCGGACGGCTCCGGCGCGGCGGCGGTCGGCCACGGATACACCTACTCCGCCCATCCGGTCAGCGCTGCTGTCGGCCTCGAGGTGTTGCGTCTCTATGAGAACGGCCTGCTCGACAATGGCCGCAAGGCCGGAGCGCGCCTGATGGCGGGGCTGGAAAGCCTCGGCGACCACCCGCTGGTCGGCGAAGTGCGCGGCCGCGGCATGCTGGCCGCCGTCGAGCTGGTGACCGACAAGGCGAAGAAGACGCCGCTTCCTGCCGCTGCCGTCCCGGCCCAGCGCGTCTTCGACCGCGCCTGGAACAACGGCCTCGTCATCCGCGCCTTCGGCAACGGCGTGCTCGGCTATGCCCCGCCGCTATGCTGCACCGATGCCGAGATCGACGCGATCGTCGAGCGGACCCGCGCGACGCTCGACGAGACGCTGGCCGATCCGGATGTAAGCGCCGCGATGGCCTGACATTCGCAGGACCTGCGGGGATCGAGCGGAGGTGAAGGGTGGCCCCGCCTCCACTCTTCACAGCCGGGATTCCGCGAAGGCTGCGAATACGGAATTTTGTGCCGCCGGGTTTTGGACATTCAGCGTATCCGGCGACCATGGCGTGGGAAACTCGCATATGGCCGACGGAGATCGGCCGGGGAACACAGTACGACCGTCGCGACCAGCGACCGAATGATCCGAAAGCGACGCGACCGCGCTCGCTGACGATTGCCCGCACGCAACAGGCGGGAGAAGCGGAGAGGCGATGGCTAAGAGTTTCGGCGACTTCCGCTACATGACGTTCGACGTCGTCGGCACGCTGATCGATTTCGAGGGCGGCCTTGTCGGCAGCCTGGCAGATATCGCCCGCGAAACCGGCGTGCCCTTCGATGGCGAGGAAGCGCTCAGCCTCTACCGGGCGGCCCGCTACATGCCCGACGTCCAGCATTTCCCGGATGATCTCGCCCGCGTCTACGGCGTCATCGCGCCGAAGCTCGGCCTGCCGCCGGGCGAGAGCCACGGCCAGCGCCTGCGCGATGCCGTCAAGGACTGGCGCCCCTTCCCCGACAGTGTCGACGCGCTTGCCCGCCTGTCGAAGCGCTACAAGCTGATCGCCATGACCAACGCCCAGCGCTGGGCCTTCACGCATTTCTCCCGCGCGCTCGGCAACCCGTTCTATGCCGGCTTCACCGTCGACGACACCGGCACGGAAAAGCCGAATCCCGCCTTCTTCGAGCAGGTTTTCGCCTTCGTCGAGAAGGATGGCGGCTCGCGCGAGCAGATCCTGCATGTCGCGCAGAGCCAGTACCATGACATCGGAATCTCCCGGACGCTTGGCCTGACCAATTGCTGGATCCAGCGGCGCCACGCCCAGCCCGGCTATGGCGGCACGATCGAGCCCGAGCGTTTCACCAAGCCCGACTTCCACTTCACCTCGATGGGCGCGCTCGCCGACGCCGTGGAGGCCAGCCTGGTGGCTTGAACGAACCCGAACCGAAGAAGACCAACGCCGGCACAACGGCGCAAATCAGAACAGGGGAATGAGCATGACCGACAAGATTTCTTCGAGCTGGACGAGCGCCGACGACGCCATCGTCGAGAATGCGATCCGCCGCGGCGCCAGCCGCCGCGACCTCCTGCAGATGCTGATGGCCGGCGGCCTTGCCGCCTCCGCCAGCAGTCTCGTGCTGGCGCGCGCCACCTCCGCGCTCGCGGCGACACCCGTCAAGGGCGGCAACCTGAAGGCTGCCGGCTGGTCATCTTCGACCGCCGACACGCTCGACCCGGCGAAGGCCTCGCTCTCGACGGACTATGTCCGCTGCTGCGCCTTCTACAACCGCCTGACCTTCCTGGACGGCGACGGCAAGCTGCAGATGGAGCTCGCCGAGAAATTCGAGACCAAGGACGCCAAGGTCTGGACCGTCACGCTCAAGAAGGGCGTCACCTTCCATGACGGCAAGCCGCTGACCTCGGCCGACGTCATCTACTCGCTGAAGCGCCATCTCGACCCGGCCGTCGGTTCGAAATCGAACTCGCTCGCCAAGCAGATGACCGAGTTCAAGGCGGTCGATCCGCTCACCGTCGAGATCACGCTCGCGGCGCCCAACGGCGACCTGCCGACCATCCTGTCGACGCACCACTTCATGATCATCGCCGACGGCACCACGAACTTCGCCAAGGCGAACGGCACCGGCGCCTTCACCTGCGAAAGCTTCGAGCCCGGCGTGCGCTCGATCGCGGTCAGGAACAAGAACTACTTCAAGTCCGGCGGAGCGAATCTCGACTCCTTTGAGTTCTTCGCCATCACCGACGACACTGCGCGCGTCAATGCGCTGCTCTCGGGCGATATCCAGCTCGCAGCGGCGATCAATCCGCGCTCCATGCGCCTGGTCGAGAGCCAGCCGAACGTCGTGCTGTCGAAGACCACGACCGGCAACTACACGAATCTCAACATGCGGCTGGACATGGCGCCCGGCAACAAGGCGGATTTCGTGGCGGGCATGAAGTATCTGCTCAACCGCGAGCAGATCCAGAAGTCGGCGCTTCGCGGCCTCGCCGAGATCGCCAACGACCAGCCCGTTCCGCCGATGAACGTCTATCACAACAAGGACTTGAAGCCGAAGGCGTTCGATCCCGAGCGGGCCAAGTCCCTCTTCCAGAAGGCCGGCGTCCTCGGCCAGTCGATCCCGATCGTCGCCTCGGATGCCGCCGGCTCCTCCGTCGACATGGCCGTGCTCGTCCAGCAGGCCGGCAACGCGATCGGCATGAAGTTCGACATCCAGCGCGTTCCTTCGGACGGCTATTGGTCGAACTACTGGCTCAAGGCCCCGGTCCATTTCGGCAACATCAACCCGCGGCCGACGCCGGACATCCTGTTCTCGCTGCTCTACGCCTCCACGGCACCGTGGAACGAGAGCCAGTACAAGTCCGAGAAGTTCGACAGGATGCTGCTCGAGGCGCGCGGCTCGCTGGACGAAGCCAAGCGCAAGCAGATCTACGGCGAGATGCAGGTGATGGTCGCCGACGAGGCCGGCACCGCGATCCCGGTCTACATCTCGAATGTCGACGCCATCTCGAACAAGCTCAAAGGCCTGCTCCCGAACCCGCTCGGCGGCATGATGGGCTACGCCTTCGCCGAGTACGTCTGGCTCGAAGGCTGAGGCCCCGCTTCTCCCGCGGGCCGGGCGCGTGCGTCCGGCCCGCATTTCGTGCCACACTCCGCTTGGAGGTGTCTGCTGCGGGAGCGTCGATGAACCTTCACCTGTTGTCACTGCTGGGCGGACGGCTGCTCGTCGCGCTGCTGACGCTGCTGATCGTCTCCTTCGTGGTGTTCTGCGCCACGCAGATCCTGCCCGGCGACGTGGCGGAGGTGCTGCTCGGCCAGGCCGCGACGCCCGAGGCCGTGGCGGGCTTGCGCGCGGCGATGCACCTGAACGATCCGGCGATCCTGCGCTTCTTCCGCTGGCTCGGCGGCATGCTGACGGGCGATCTCGGCATCTCCTACGCCAATAACCGGCCGATCGCGGAGCTCGTCGCCGGGCGCCTGGGCAACTCGCTCCAGCTCGCGGCGGCGACTGCGCTGTTTTCGGTGCCGATCGCGCTCGCGCTCGGCATCACCTCCGCCATGCTGCGCGGCTCGGTTTACGACCGCTCGGTGACGATGGCGACGATCATGGTAATCTCGGTGCCGGAATTCATGATCGCGACCGCGGGCGTGCTGATCTTCGCCGTCTGGCTGAAATGGCTGCCGGCGCTGTCCTTCGCGCGGGACGTCCACTCCTTCGGCGAGATGCTGCGCATCTATGCGATGCCCGTCTTCACGCTGAGCTTCGTGATCTCGGCCCAGATGATCCGCATGTCGCGCGCCGCCGTGGTCGAGGCGCTCAATACGCCCTATGTCGAGATGGCGCAGCTCAAGGGCGCCTCGCGCCCGCGGGTCGTGCTGCGCCATGCTCTGCCCAACGCGCTCGGCCCCATCGTCAACGCCGTCGCGCTGTCGCTCTCCTATCTGCTCGGCGGCGTCATCATCGTCGAGACGATCTTCAACTATCCCGGCATCGCCAAGCTGATGGTCGACGCGGTGGCGACGCGGGACCTGCCGCTCATCCAGAGCTGCGCGATGATCTTCTGCGTCGTCTACCTGCTCCTGATCACGACGGCGGACGTCATCGCCATCCTGTCGAACCCGAAATTGCGCTGACCATGGCCATCGACGCAGCCAACACGACAACCGCCAGCCAGCGCCGCGCCGGGTATCGGTTCAACCTCACCGGCTGGATCAGCCTGATCGTCATCCTCGCCTGGGCGCTGATCGCGATCCTGGCGCCCTATGTCACGCCCCACGGCATCAGCGACATCGTCGACACCGACTATTTCGGCCCGATGAGCCTGCAGTTTCCGCTCGGCACCGACTATCTCGGGCGCGACATGCTCTCGCGCATCCTGTTCGGCGCGCGCTACACGGTCGGCATATCGCTGGCGGCCACTTTGATCGCCTGCAGCATCGGCGTCACGCTCGGCATGGCGGCGGCCGTGACCGGCGGCTGGTTCGATACGGCGCTGAGCCGCTTCATCGATGCGCTGAGCTCGATCCCCAGCAAGCTGTTCGCTCTCGTTGCCGTTGCCGGCGTCGGCTCCTCGATCCCCGTGCTGATGCTGATCCTCGGCATCATCTACACGCCCGGCTCCTATCGCTTCGCCAGGGCGCTCGCGGTCAACGTCAACACCGCGGATTTCGTCACGGTGGCGCGCATTCGCGGCGAGAAGCTGAGCTATCTGATCCGCGCGGAAATCCTGCCGAACATCATCGGCCCGGTGCTGGCCGATGTCGGCCTGCGTTTCGTCTTCATCGTGCTGCTCCTGTCCGGCCTGTCCTTCCTCGGGCTCGGCGTGCAGCCGCCGGAGGCCGACTGGGGTTCGCTGGTGCGCGAGAATATCGGCGGGCTGCCCTTCGGCTCGCCGGCCGTGATGGCGCCCTCCTTCGCCATCGCCAGCCTGACGATCGCGGTGAACATGCTGATCGACAACCTGCCGCAGAAAATCCGCGACCGGAGCGAATGATGAGCCCTCTCGTCGAAATCCGGGACCTCAAGGTCGAAGCGACCACCGATGCCGGCCGCCGCGTCGAGATCATCAAGGGGGTGAGCTTCGAGATCGCGCCCGGCGAGATCGTCGCGCTGATCGGCGAGAGCGGCTCGGGCAAGACCACGATCGCGCTGACGCTGCTCGGCTATACCCGTACGGGCTGCCGCATCGCCGGCGGAAGCGTCAGCGTCGACGGCCGCGACATGGCCGCACTGTCGGAAAAGGAGCGGGCAAAGGTCCGCGGCGTCGCGGTTTCGTATGTGCCACAGAGCGCGGCCGCCGCCTTCAACCCGGCGCAGCGGATCATGGACCAGGTGATCGAGATCACCCGCATCCACGACCTGATGCCGCGTGCCGAGGCCGAAGCCAAGGCGGTGGACCTGTTCCGTGCGCTCTCCCTGCCCTCGCCCGAGACGATCGGCGCGCGCTATCCGCACCAGGTTTCCGGCGGCCAGTTGCAGCGCTTATCAGCGGCCATGGCGCTGATCGGCGATCCGAAGGTGGTGATCTTCGACGAGCCGACGACGGCGCTGGACGTCACCACGCAGATCGAGGTCCTGCGCGCCTTCAAATCCGTGATGCGCCAGAGCCGGATGGCTGGCGTCTACGTCTCGCATGACCTCGCCGTCGTCGCCCAGATCGCCGACCGCATCGTCGTCCTCAAAGGGGGCGTCATCCAGGAAATCGGCGCGACAGCGCAGATCTTGTCGGCGCCGAAGCATCCCTACACGCAGGAACTGCTCGCAGCCTTCGCGCCGCCGGGGCGCATCCCCGCGCAGGTGGCGAGCCCGGACGGCGCGGCTCCCCGCCCCGTGCTGGAGCTTGCATCCATCAGCGCGGGCTACGGCAAGCTGCAGGCCGACGGAAGGCCGCTGATCATGGCCGTCGACAAGGTCAGTTTCACGCTGGAGCGCGGCCGCAATCTCGGCATCATCGGCGAATCCGGCTGCGGGAAATCCACGCTCGCGCGTGCCATCGCCGGCATCATCCCGCCCTCCTCCGGCACGATCGCCTTCAACGGCAAGCCGATGGCACCGCGGGCGCAGGACCGCAGCGCCGATGAACTACGCAAGCTGCAGATCGTGTTCCAGTCGGCCGATACCGCGCTCAACCCGGCCAAGTCGATCGAGGACATCCTCGGCCGCCCACTCACCTTCTACCATCGCCTGCGCGGCGCCGCCCGCGACGCGCGCATCGACCGGCTGCTCGAGCTGGTGCATCTGCCCCGCGCCCTGAAGCACCGGCTGCCGAACGAATTGTCGGGCGGGCAGAAGCAGCGCGTGAACCTGGCACGGGCGCTCGCCGCCGATCCCGAACTGATCCTCTGCGACGAGATCACCTCCGCGCTCGATACGGTGGTGGCCGCGGCCATCATCGAATTGCTGAAAGAGCTGCAGCGCGAACTCGGCCTGTCCTACCTTTTCATCAGCCATGACCTGACGACGGTGCAGGCGATCTGCGACGAGGTCGCGGTGATGTATCGCGGCGTGAAGGTCGAGCAGTTGCCGGCCGACCAGGTCGGCAAGGCTGGCGGCCACCCCTATGCGCGGCTGCTGATGTCCTCGGTGCCCAAGCTCGACCCATCCTGGCTCGACAAGCTCGAACGCGACCCGGAACTCGTCGCCGCCTTCTCGAAGCGCTGAGCTTTCGCAAGGAAGCACGCCGCCATTCCGGACAAGCCGCGAAGCGGCGCCGATCCGGAATCCATCATAAGATCTGCATTCTCCGATGGATCCCGGGTCAAGCCCGGGATGAGCGCCTGTTTCCGCGCGAGATCGGCTGGGCCTAACTGGTCGCCGTGACAGGAAACAGGCTGGTCAGCGGCATATGCGGCTTCACGATCGGCGATTTCAGCACGACGAAGCTGAAATACTTGTCGATGCCGATATCGAGGTCGATCAGCCGCTCCATCAGCGTCTGGTATTCGATGATGCCGCTGGTCACGAATTTGACCAGATAGTCGTAGCCGCCGGAGACGAGATGGCACTCGATCACCTGGTCGAGCTTCTCGATGGCGGCAAGGAAGCGCGCGAAATCGATCTGCCGATGGTTCTTGAGCGTCACCTCGGTGAAAACCGTCAGCGTCTGGCCGAGCTTGCCGATATTGATGCGGGCGGAATAGCCGGTGATGTAGCCGTCCTGCTGCAGCTTCTTGACGCGCATCAGGCAGGGGCTCGGCGACAGGTTCACCAGCTCGGCCAGCTCGACATTGGTGATCCGGCCGTTCTTCTGCAGCTCGTAGAGGATCTTGATGTCGATCTGGTCAAGCTTCATCGGTGTCCCCTTCGATCGACGGATGGCCACGCCGCGCCTTCCAGCGGGCACTCCGGCAGCAGATCATGCCGCGAACGCTGCACCGTGTCTAACAGGTGCCGGGCGCAAGCGATGGCAGAATCAGGCTGTCGAAACGGAATGAAATGCTGCGGCGATCCGATCTGCGGTGCACATGCCCGGTGGCCGGCGGATAGTCTCCTCTCCGCAAGGAGACCGCGATGCCAGCGCCACTGTCCGAGATCGAGACCAGCCCCGCCCTGCCCGAGCGTGCCGATGTCGTCATCATCGGCGGCGGCATCGTCGGCGTCTCGGCGGGTTACTATCTCGCGCGCCGCGGCGTGAAGGTCGCGCTCGTCGAGAAGGGCCGCATCGGCGCCGAGCAGTCGAGCCGCAACTGGGGCTGGTGCCGGCAGCAGAATCGCGATGCCCGCGAGCTGCCGATGGCGACGGAAAGCCTCACGCTCTGGGATCGCTTCGCCGAGGAGATCGGAGAGGATCTCGGCTTCCGGCGCTGCGGCCTGCTCTATCTGAGCGATGACGACGCGCAACTGGCGGCCTGGGCGAAATGGCGCGATTTCGCCGTCGGCGAAGGCGTCGTCACCCATATGCTCACCACCGAGGAAGCTTCGGCTCGCGGCAGCGCGACCGGCAAGCGCTGGAAGGGCGGCGTGTTCTCGCCCTCGGACGGCACCGCCGACCCTGCCCGCGCCGCGCCGATGATCGCGCGCGGCATCCTCAAGGCCGGCGGCAGCGTGCATCAATTCTGTGCCGCGCGCGGGCTCGAGACGGCGGGCGGACGCGTCTCGGCCGTCGTGACCGAGAAGGGCACGATCCGCACGGGGACGGTCATCCACGCGGGTGGCGCTTGGGCCTCGTCCTTCCTCAACCAGTACGGCATCCGCTTCCCGCAATCCTCTGTGCGCTCGTCGATTCTGTCCGTCGCGCCCGGCGCTGCCGGCCTGCCCGACGCGCTGCATACGGCCGCAGTCTCGGTGACGCGTCGCAGCGATGGCGGCTACACGCTGGCGATCAGCGGCGGCGCCCGCGTCGATCCCACGCCGCAGCAATTGCGTTTCGCTCGCCAGTTCGTGCCGATGTTCATGCGGCGCTGGCGCAACCTCGCCATCGGCGGGCTCGAAGGCTGGACATCCGGCCATGAAACGCTCGGCCGTTGGAAGCTCGACGCGCCGACGCCGATGGAAGCCCGGCGCATCCTCGACCCGACGCCCGATCCGAGCCAGATCGCCGAGACCCATGCCCGCGCCCAGGCCCTGCTGCCGGCCCTCAAATCCGTGCCGGTCGCGGCACGCTGGGCCGGCTATATCGACTCAACGCCGGACGGCGTGCCCGCCATCGGCGAGCTCGCCGGCCTGCCAGGCTTCATCCTGGCAGCGGGGTTCAGCGGCCACGGCTTCGGCATCGGCCCCGGCGCCGGCCACATGATAGCGGATATCGTCACCGGCGCGAAACCGATCGTCGATCCCAGGCCCTATCGGCCGGAGCGGCTGGAGGGCTCCGCCTTCGGCAAGGTGGCCGAGTTCTAGCTGCCACCCTGCCCGCATCGGACCGCATAAGTCCGTCTTATGGGTCCGACATGAATTCGTCTTGTCGCTCGCTCCGGCCGGTACGGATGCTGCATGGCCCGGCGCGGACAACCGGGTGTCCACGAAGCAAAAATGGGGAATGGGATGATCGGGTTCAGAACAACGGTTGCAGCGCTCGGCATGATGGTCGCTGCTGCGACCGCCCAGGCGCAAACGGTCTACAAGGTCGGCTCGACGCCCACCGGTACGCCCTTCACCTTCCTCGACGCGAAGACCAACACCATCCAGGGCATGATGGTCGATGTCATCGAGGAGATCGGCAAGGATGCCGGCTTCAAGGTCGAGATCCAGCCGATGCAGTTCTCGACGCTGATCGCCGCCCTGACCTCGGGCAAGATCGATATCATTTCCGCCGCCATGTACGGCTCGCCCGAGCGCGCCAAGGTCGTCGACTTCAGCCAGGACGTTTACGCCTATGGCGAGGGCCTCGTGGTCAAGTCCGACGACGCCAAGGACTATGTCGGCTTCGAGGATCTCAAGGGCAAGAAGGTCGGCGGCCAGATCGGCACCCGCTATATCGACGCCCTCAAGGCGTCGGGGGCGCCGGCCGAGGTCAACGCCTATGACAGCCTGCCCGACATCCTGCGCGACGTTTCCAACGGCCGCCTCGACGCCGGTATCGGCGACTATCCGATCCTGGCCTACAACCTGGCGCAGGGGCGCTTCCCGCAACTGCGGTTGGTCAAGTCCTACAAGCCGTCCGTGCCGGGCCCGATCAACATCGCCGTGAAGCAAGGCAATGCCGAGCTGCTGGCGAAGATCGACACCAGCCTTGCGAACATGAAGAAGGATGGCCGCTTCGACACGATCCTGAAGAAATGGGGTCTCTGAGCGCGCGCCATTCCTGCCAGCCATGACGCATTTTCTCAGCCAGGTTCCGACGTATCTGCCGATCCTGATGCAGGGCGTCTACCTCACGATCCTGGTCACGCTCGGCGCCTTCGTCCTCGCGACGGTGCTCGGCCTGGCCTGGGCCTTCATGCGGGTGAGCGGTATCGCGCCGCTCGCCTGGACGGCGCGCACGATCATCGTGATCGTGCGCGGCATCCCCGGCATCGTCACCCTGTTCTACATCTATTTCGTGCTGCCGGATCTCGGCCTGTCGCTGAGCGCCGTGCAGGCGGCCGTCATCGGGCTCGGCATCGCCTATTCGCCCTACATGGCCGAGGTCTTCCGCGCCGGCATCGAAGCCATCGACCGCGGGCAGACGGAAGCGGCGCTCTCGATCGGCATGGGCTGGGGGCTGCTGATGCGGCGCGTCGTGCTGCCCCAGGCGATCCGCGTGGCGCTGCCGCCCTATGGCAGCACGATGGTCATGCTGCTCAAGGATTCCTCGCTGGCCTCGACGATCACGGTCGCGGAGCTTTCGCTGCAGGGCAAGCTCCTGGCATCATCGACCTTCGAGAACACCACGATCTTCACGCTCGTGGCGCTGATCTACCTTGCCATGAGCCTGCCGCTCACGGCCTTCAATAGCTGGCTCGAACGCCGCATGAGGCAGGCCCGATGAGCATCATCGAACTGCGCAACATCCGAAAATCCTTCGGCACGCTCGAGGTCATCCACGACGTCTCCTTCGCGGTCGAGAAGGGTGAAGTGGTCTGCATTATCGGGCCGTCCGGCTCCGGCAAATCGACGCTCCTGCGCTGCATCAACGGCCTGGAGACCTATCAGGGCGGCGAGATCACCGTGCATGGCGAGCGGGTCGACACCGCCTCCTCGCGCATCCGACAGGTGCGGACCCGCGTCGCCATGGTCTTCCAGCGCTTCAACCTGTTCCCGCATCGGACGGCACTGGAAAACGTCGCGGAAGGCCCAATCTTCGTGAAGAAAGAGCCGCGCGAGGAGGTTCTGGCGCGCTCGCGCGAGCTGCTCATGCGGGTCGGGCTCGGCGCCAAGATCGATGCCTATCCGGCCCAACTCTCCGGCGGCCAGCAGCAGCGCGTCGCGATTGCGCGGGCGCTCGGCATGAAGCCCGATGCGATCCTGTTCGACGAGCCGACTTCGGCGCTCGACCCGGAGCTCGTGGGAGAGGTCCTCGCCGTCATGCGCTCGCTTGCCGACGAGGGCATGACGATGGTCGTCGTCACCCATGAGATGGGGTTTGCCCGCGAGGTCGCGGACCGCGTGCTGTTCCTCGATGGCGGCGTCCTCGTCGAACAGGGCTCGCCCGAAGCCGTGCTGAGCCGGCCGCAACATCCGCGAACGCAGGATTTCCTGCGGCGCATCCTGCCATCCTGAGGGTTACGCGCATGGCACGCCTGTCCGGTCCGTTCTTCAGCGACGACGCGGTCGACACGCCCTATTGGTGGGACGCCGCGAGGCCTGCAGGGCAGGCCCCGGCAGAACTTCCGGCACAGAGCGAGGTCACCATCGTCGGCGCGGGCTTCACCGGGCTCAACGCCGCGCTGACCCTGGCGCGCGCCGGCAAGCAGGTGACCGTGCTGGACGCGGAAGCGCCGGGCTGGGGCGCCTCCTCCCGCAATGGCGGGATGCTCGGCCCCGGCTGGGCGACCTTCGACACCGCGATGGCCTATGGCCCGGACAAGGCGCGCGCCATCGTCGAGGAGAGTTTTCTCGCCTTGCAGCATGTCAAGGATGTGGTGGCGCGGGAGGCCATCGACTGCGATCTGGCGGTGGTCGGCTATTTCCGGGGGGCGATGACACCGCGTCTCTACGAGGCGATGGGGCGCAATCTCGACCGCATCCGGCAGGTCATGCCCTGCGATGCCTATCTGGTGCCGCGGGCCGAGCAGCAAAGCGAGATCGGCACCGAACTCTATCATGGCGGCCTCGCCATGCCGGGCTATGCCGGCCTGCATCCGGCCCGCTATGTCGCCGGTCTCGCCGAAGCCGCGCGGCGGCTCGACGTGCAGATCGTCAGCGGCGCCCGGGTCACGGCGATCTCGCCGCAAGGCAGCGGGTTCAATCTCTCTGTGGGCGAGCGAAAGACCGCGGCGAAGCAGCTTCTCCTCGCGACCAACGGCTATACCGGCACGCTGCTGCCCTTCCTGCAGCGGCGCATCATTCCCATCCGCAGCGCGCTGATCGCGACCGGCCAGCTCCCGGCCGAGGTGATGGATCGCCTCATGCCGAAGCGGCGCATGCTGGCGGGCAGCCAGCGCGTCGTGACCTATTATCGCCCCTCGCCCGACGGGACGCGCATTCTGTTCGGCGGCCGGGTGCTCAAGGTGAACGGCGAGACTGTCGCCCACGCCAATGCCGCGCATCTGCGCAAGCAGATGCTGCAGGTCTTTCCCGAGCTGGAACGGACGCCGATCACGCATTACTGGCACGGCCAGACCGGCTTCACTTTCGACAAGCTGCCGCATCTCGGCGAGCAGGAGGGCATCTTCTACGCCTGCGGCTATAACGGCACCGGCATCGCGCGAGCGAGCTGGCTCGGCCACAAGATCGCGCAGCGGATGCTCGGCGATACGGGACAGCCCAGCGCCTATGCCGATCTGCCCTTCCGCAGCCGCCCGCTCTATTACGGCAAGCCCTGGTTCCTGCCGCTGGCCGTACTGTTCTACGAAATGCGGGATCGCTGGGACCAGCGATAGACCGGGGAGGAATCCCAGAGACGCTTGAGACTGGACATCGGAGCCGGCGGCGGCGATGTCTGCGCTATCGCCGTTGATGGGACGACAGATGCGGGCGCGCCAACTCGAAGTCTTCTGCACGCTGATGCGCTGCGGCACGGTCACCGGCGCGGCCGCGATGCTGAACATCTCGCAGCCTGCCCTGAGCCAGATCCTGCTTCATGCCGAGGACCAGCTCGGCTTCAAGCTGTTCAACCGCGTGCGCGGCCGGCTGGTGCCGACGCAGGAGGCGGAGGAGCTCTACTCCCAGGCCGAGCATATCTTCGGCGAGCTGGATGCGCTCCGCCGCCGGACGATCGACATGCGCCATGGCCGCACCGGCCTCGTCCGGCTCGCCGCTTCGGCGCCCCCGTCGATGTCGATCGTGCCGCGCGCCCTCACCGCCTTCAGGGAGGCCCATCCCGAGATCGTGGTGCGCTCGCTGATCGCCTCCCAGACGTCGATCGTCGAGATGCTGCGCAACGGCGAAGTGTCGCTGGGCATCGCCATGAACAACCTGCCCCATGCCGGCATTCATGCCGAGACGGTGGGGCGTGCCACGCTGGTCTGCGTCGTCTCGGCCGAGCATCGGCTGGCGGGGCTCGACTGCGTCCGCTTCGCCGATATCCGCGACGAAACCTTGATCTCCTATCGCGCCGACACCCTGCCCGGGCGCCTGTTGGCGGCCGCGGCCGAGGCCGAGGACTTCGCCTATGCGCCGGCGATCGAGATCGACCTGTCGATCACGGCCCTGCCTTATGTGCGCGACGGGCTCGGCATCGCCATCGTTGATAGCCTGCTGCCCTGGGAGCAGTTCAACGGTGTCGTGACCCGCCCGTTCGAACCCCGGATCGAAGTGCCGATCGCGATCCTCACCAGCAACGACCGGCCGCTCTCGCCCAGCCATGAATTGATGCGCGATTGCCTGCGCGCGGCCTGCGGGGACCTCAATCGTTCGCACAGCACCTGAACATGCGGCGCTATCCGCCTGTAGCTGCGTCCTGAATCAGGGTAGAGATCGGGGCGGGCCTCACCGGCGCCTGCCCGCGCAACCGACCCGCCGCCGCTGCGCAGGCATGGCCCGCGGCATTGGCCACGATCTCCGCTGCGGCGAGCTCGCAATAGCGACCCTGGCAGCGCCCCATCCCAACACGCCCGAGCGACTTGACGCGATTGACCTCGCCGCCACCGAATTCGACGGTCTTGCGCAATTCGCCTGCCGTCACGCCTTCGCAGCGGCAGACCACCGTGTCATCCGGCAACCCGGCCGCAGCCTCCGCCGGCCAGGGAAAGGCCTCCGCGATACCGCGCGCGAAGCGGTTGAGCCGGGCAAGGCGGCGCCGCTCCGACGAGATGTCTGCGAACGGCAAGCCGAGATCCTGCAAGCAGGCCGCAGCGGCAAGGCGCCCCGCGACCTCCGCCCCATCGGCGCCAAGGATCCTGAGCCCGTCTCCGGCGAGGTAGACGCCGCGCCCGGCCCGCCCCATGGCATCGGCCTGCGGCAGCCATTGCCGCCAGGTCTCGTCATAGGCGAAGTCGCAGCCGGCGAGGTCCGCGAGGCGCGTCTCGGCCCGCAGGTGCCAGCCGAGGCCGACCGCGTCGCAAGACGTGCGCTGGCTCCGGCCCGCTTCGTCCCGCCAGAGCACGACGGCCGAGCCGCGCTCATCCGCCTCGATCCGATCCAGCCGGACGCCGGCATGGTAGAGCCGACCAAGGCTGCGACGCATCATCAGCCCGCGCAGGGCAAAGAGCGGTCGCGCCGCAAGACCGGAGAAGCCGCGCAATTGCTGGCGCATGGACGCGGTATCGAGGACCGCGGCGACCTGCCCTCCGGCCTTGAGCAATTGCACCGCGAGCAGCGTGAGCAGCGGGCCGGAGCCAGCCAGCACGATGCTTCGCCCCAGCGCGGCGCCTTGCGCCTTCAGCGCGATCTGCATCGCGCCGAGCCCGTAGACGCCGGCATTCTCCCAGCCCGGCATGGGCATGACGCGATCCATCGCGCCGGTGGCGAGGATCAGCCGGTCATAGGACATCCAGCGCGCGCCTGCGTCGCCGATGACCTGCAATCGCCCGTCCGCAATGGCGATGACGGAACTGCGGGAATGATGAACGAGGCGGCCGGCCCCCACCAGGGAATCGAAGCTCCGATGCAGCGCGATCGCCTTGGCAGTCTCCGAGCCATAGAGCGCCTCTGGCGGGCGCGTGAAACCCGGCGGCGGCCGGCGATAGATCTGGCCTCCGGCGCGCTCGCCCTCGTCGATGACGACGGGTACCAGCCCGCCGACGACGAGGGCCTCGGCAGCCCGGATGCCCGCCGGCCCAGCACCTACGACGACGACCCGAGGCTTGGCTGCCTCGCTCATGGCCATTCTCGCGGCGCGTCGGACAGGAGACGCATGCCTTCGGCCAACGGCGTCGAGCACGCCCGCAGCCTTGGTCCATCCTCCTGCCATATCCAGCAGTCCTGGCAGGCTCCCATGAGACAGAAGCCTGCGCGGGCCTCCAGGCCGAATTCCGAGCGGCGCAGCGCCGGCGCGACCGAGAGCACGGCGCTGAGTACGGTATCGCCGGCCAAGGCTCGCCGCTCGGCGCCATCGAGGAAGAAGCGCAAGGGCGCACGATCCGTCTCTGCCAGCCGAACCAGCCGGCCGCCGGCCTCTCCCGCAGCCATGCTCATTCGGCCGCCTCGGCAAAGGGGTGCCGAGACTCCGGCATCTCCGGGAAGCGGACCCTGGCTGCGGCAAAGGCCTCATCGACGCCCTGGGCGCCGGCCCTGCCCTTCATGCGGCGGAAGATCTCCGTCTTGGCGAAGAAGCGCCAATGGATCGGCAGGCCGGCGAGCAAGGCCGTCAGCCTGTCATAGGCATCCGGCGTCCATTGCGCCTCGTAACCCTCGCGCTCCGGGCCGAAATGGAAATGGCCGGATACCGGCGCGCAGTGGGCGCGCCGGGCCTTCGTCGCGTCCTCGTCCAGCACTTCGCCCTGCATGACGACGCCGTAGTCCCGCTCCGCCGCTTCCGGCGAAACATAGCCGCGCACGACATCCTGCGCCACGCGCCAGGCCTCCCGGTCGAAGGGGTGACCTCGGCCGCCACCGCCGGCCGAGCGGATCTCCAGCACATCGCCGGGCTGCAGGACGGCTGTGTCGATATTGCCGAGCCGCCGCTCCTCCGGCTGGCCCGGATTGACCACCATGTCCGACAGTCCCGCCGCCCGGCCGCCCAGCACGCCCCAGGGCCGGAAGAAGCTGCGGTCGCGATTGCGGGCGGTGATGCGGCTGTCCGGCGCGAAAACGCGGAAGGCCATGTCGGTGGCAAGCCCGCCGCGCCAGCGCCCGGCGCCGCCGCTATCCCTCGCCAGTCCGTATTTGACGAATTCCACCGGCGTTTCGGTCTCGGTGATCTCGATCGGCGTGTTCTTGAGATAGGCCGCGTCGGCACCGGAGCCGTTGGTGCCGTCGCGATGCGGCATGCCGCCGCCGCCGCCCACCACCGGGTTCACAGCGGCGATGACGGTCCGGCTCGTGCGCTCGTCCGTCGTCATCACGTTGACGATGCAGTTGTTGCCGGCGGGCGCGGCGGGCAACCGCTCCGGCACGGCCTGCGAGAACGCGCCGAAGATCACCGAGCGCAACCGCGCACAGGTGAGCGAGCGCATGCCGACTGCGGCCGGGAAGACCGGGTTGAGCACCGTTCCCTCCGGCGCGATGCAGGTGAAGGGGCGCGTCAGGCCGGTATTGAGCAGGATCTTGGGGTTCAGCGTGTAGAGGACGTAATAGACGCCGACGAGCAGGATCGTGTGCCGGGGGTTGCCGCCCGTGGGCACATTGAGCGAGGAGGCGAGCTGCGGATCGGAGCCGGTGAAATCCAGCACCGCCTCGTCGCCGCGGATGGTCAGCTTGAGCTTCAGGCGGCAGGGATTGGCCTCGACCGAGTCCTCGTCGGCATAATCCGCGAATTCCCAGATGCCGTCCGGCATGCCGCGCAGCACCTCGCGCACCTGCGCCTCGGCATGGTCGAGCAGCGCCTCGACGCCGCCGAGGAAGGCCTCGCGGCCGAACTTCTCGATCATGGCCAGCACCTTGCGCTCGCCGGTGTTGAGCGCGCCGACCAGGGCCTTGATGTCGCCGATGTTCAGGTCCGGCTTGCGGACGTTCGTCGTCATGATCCGCAGGATCTGCTCGTCGAAGACGCCTTCGTTGACGAGCTTCATCGGCGGGAAGCGGATGCCCTCCTGATGGATCTCGGTCAGGGCGCGCGACAGCGAGGCCGGCACCGCGCCGCCCATATCGGTGTTGTGGATATGGCCGCCCGTCCAGGCGACGATCTCGCCCTCGTGAAAGACCGGCTTCCAGAGATGGGTATCGGGAGCATGGGTGGCGACGAAGCAGGAATAGGGGTCGTTGGTGAAGGCGACGTCGCCGGGCTTGTAGTCGTCGACCATCGCCAGCGCCGGCGCCCAGGAAAGGCCGGGATACCAGGTCGCGCCCAGCTCCATCGGCACGGCGAAGGTGTCGCCGCTGCGGCTGATCAGCATCACCGTGAAATCCTCCGTCTCCTTGACGAAGGCGGAATGCGCCGTGCGGTGCAGCGTATGCGCCATGTTCTCGGCGGCGGCGCGCGCATGGTTCGCGAGCACCTGAAGCTTCATCCGGTCGAACATCGGATATCACCCAGCGAAAGTCAGATGAAGGTTGAGATAGCCGTCGATCCGCGCCGTCGCGCCGGCAGGTATGGCCACCGTAGTGTCCTCCTGGGCGACGACGGCCGGGCCGGCGAAGCGGCTGCCGGGCGGCAGGTCAGCGCGGCGGTACAGTCCGACCGCCCTTCGCGACCCTCCGGTATGGATATCGAGTTCGCATTCCGGCGTGGCGGCCGCGTCGACCTCGGCGGCTTCGGGAAAGGTGAGGACCGGTCCCGCACCGACGGCCGAGAGGCGCAGGTTGACGATCTCGATCCGGCCGTCCGCGTCGTCGAAATCGTAGATCCGCTGGTGAGTCCGGTGGAATTCGCGGGCGATCGCCGCCGGGTCACCGGTTTCGAGCCAGGCCGGCTGCAAGGGAACCTCGATCTCGTAGCTCTGGCCGACATAGCGCATATCGGCCGAGAACCTGAGATCGGCCGGGCCGGCATGGCCCTGGGCCGCAAGCCAGCTCCGCCCCTCCTGAACCATCGCAGCCGAGGCCGCCTTCAGCTCCGGCAGCACCGTCGCGGAGAGCTCGGCGAAAAGCGTGCGGACGAAATCGCCGCGCAGATCGGCGACGAGCCCGCCCAATGCCGAGACGACACCCGGCCGGCGCGGCGCCAGCAGCCTGGTCATGCCGAGTTCGCGGGCGAGGAAGGCGCCGAGCATCGGGCCGCCGCCGCCGAACGGCATCAGTGTGAAGTCCTTGAGATCGACGCCGGCCCGCGAGGACAGCTTCTCGACCTCGACGAACATCTCGGAGACGGCGATATCGAGGATGGCCTGCGCCGTGTCGTCGAGGGGCCTTCCGAGCGTCTCGGCCAGTCGCCCGACGGCGGCGCGAGCAAGACTGGCATCCATCTTGAGCTGGCCATAGGCCATCTCGCTATGGCCGAGCCAGCCGCAGACCACCATGGCGTCGGTGACGGTCGCCTCAACGCCGCCGCGTCCGTAGCAGGCCGGCCCCGGTGTCGAACCGGCCGATTCCGGCCCGACCCGCAGCACGCCCTGCCCGTCGACCGTGGCGATCGAGCCGCCGCCGATGCCGATCGAGCTGACCGAGACGGACGGGATGTACAGCGGAAACTCGCCGATCATCTCGCCGGTGCCGTATTGCGGCTCGCCATCGATGATGAGGGCGAAGTCGGCGGATGTGCCGCCGATATCGAGCGTCAGCACGCGCTTCTCGCCGGCTTGGCGGGCAAACCATGTCGCGCCGATCACGCCCGAAGCCGTGCCGGAGAGCAGCATGGAGACGCAAGCGCGCTTGCCTTCGGCAGCGTTCATCACGCCACCGTTCGACTTGGTCAGGAGCGCGCGCGCCGGCACGCCGCGATCCGCCAGCCGCCGCTCCAGCGCCGTCAGATAGCCGGCGATGCGGGGATGGACATAAGCGTTGAGGATCGCCGTCGTCGTTCGCTCGTATTCGCGGATCACCGGCCAGACCTCGGCCGAGGTGAAGACGAAGAGCTCCGGAGCGAGCTGCGCGATCTCGGCCTTCACCGCCTCCTCCTGCGCGCCGTCGCGCCAGGCATGCAGGAAGGCGACGACGATGCCGACGGCCCCGCGCGCCTTCGCCGCGGCGACGGCTGCGGCGACCGCCTTCAGATCGGGCTTCACCGTTTCGCGGCCATCGGACCGCATGCGGGCCGGAATGCCGAACACCCTGTCGCGGCTGATGAGCTGGTCGGGGCGCGAACAGAACAACGAATACACATCCGGCATGCGCAACCGGGCGAGCTCGATCACGTCCTCGAAACCGGCATTGGTGAAGAGAGCGAGCTGCGCTCCCTTGCGCTGGATGATGGTGTTGACGCCGACCGTCGTGCCGTGGACGAAACGGGTGACGGCCTCGGGATCGAGGCCTTCGCGCTCGGCGAGCAGCGAGAGGCCTGTCATCAGCTCGGCGCCCGGATCGTCAGGCGTGGTCAGCACCTTCAGCGAAGCGACCTGGCCCGAGCGCGTCTCCAGCGCGCAGAAATCGATGAAGGTGCCGCCGATATCGACGCCGACCTTCCAGTCCGCACCCGGCACAGTTCCATCGTCCATGTCCGCTCCTCTTGCTGGCGGCCGGAAGCTGGCACGGATGCGGCGAGATGGTCCAAGAGACATGCGGGGCAGGACCATAGGCTCGACTTATGGCCTGCCGGCCATCGCGTCTTTGACGGCTCCGCGCACCCAGGTCAGGTTCGGCGACACGGATATTTGCCGCCTGTACGGCAAGAGGCTGGACATGGATGTGATCGTGCTCGGCGGCGGGCTGATGGGGACCGCCGCAACCTTTTTCCTGCGGCGGCGCGGCCTCACGGTCACGCTGATCGAACGCAACCGTGTCGGAACGGGCGCCACCATTGCCTCCTTCGGCAATATCCGCCGGACCGGGCGCCATCTCACGCAATTGCCGCTGGCGCATCGCTCCCTGAGCCTTTGGGGCGAGGCCGAGCACCTGCTCGGCCGCGACGTGGAGTTCCGCGCGACCGGCCATCTCCGCCTGATCTTCGACGAGGATGCTCTGGCGGATATGCGCGCCTATGCCGACGCCGCACGGCCCTGGGGCCTCGAGCTCGAGGAGTTCGGCGCCAACGAGATCCGGGCGCGCTTTCCCGGTCTCGGCCCCGGAGCGATCGCGGCCTCCTTTTCCCCGAATGACGGCTCCGGGAACCCGCGCCTGATCGCGCCAGCCTTCGCCGATGCAGCCAGCCGGCTCGGCGCGGAGATCGTTGAGGAGTGCGAGGTCGGCAGCATCGAGAAAACCGAGGCAGGCTTCCGCGTCACGACGTCGAAGGGGGTGTTTGAGGCCGGAAAGCTGCTCAATACGGCCGGCGCCTGGGGGATGCGGATCGCCGCGCAATTCGATGAGCCGGTGCCGCTTACCCCGCGTGGGCCGCAGATGGGCGTGACCGAACCCATACACCATCGCATCTTGCCGGTCGTCGGCATCTGGACCCGCCGGCATGGGACCGACGCCTATTTCCGTCAGGTCGAGCGCGGCAATATCGTCTTCGGCGGCGCGGCCGAACGGGTGAACGTCCCCCTCGAGCCCGGCTACGCCAAGGCCGATCCGGCGCGGCTGCCGGCGCAGCTTCGCGCCCTGATGCAGCTCCTGCCGGCCTTGGAAAATGTCTCGGTGATCCGCACCTGGTCGGGCTGCGAAGGCTATCTCGCCGACATGCTGCCGGTCATGGGCCCGTCCAGCACCACGCCGGGTCTATTCCATGCCTTCGGCTTCAGCGGGCACGGCTTCCAGCTCGGGCCCGGTGTCGGCGACACGATGGCCGAGCTGATCGCGACGGGCACGACGGACATCCCGCTCCACGACTTCCGGATCGAGCGCTTCGCCGACGCGAAAAACGGCCGAAGCCCGGCCGCAGCTTGAAAGCGCCGACCGCTCAGAGCTTCGAGCAGACCCGGTAGGCTTCGTAGCGCTGAAGGATCAGCGCACGCTCAAGTAAAGCAGCTCAGAAATTTAGAATATTTATAATGTTTGCGGCTCGGCTAGCCCTTCCCGCGCGGGGTCGTTAAGAGCTCGCTGCACAGGCAACATTTGCTGGAAACAACGCGTGGGCCACTTCAAATCGCTCTTGGTCGCACTTGCGGTTTGCGCCGCGGGCGGACTGACGAATCCGCTTGCGGCGGCGCCAACGAGCTATCCGCTGACTCTCGACAATTGCGGGGCGAAGGTCACCTTCCAGAAAGCGCCGCAGCGCGCCATCGGACTCGGCCAGAACAGCGCCGAGATCATGCTGCTGCTCGGTCTGCAGGACAGGATGGCGGGCACGGCCTTCTGGCCGAGCAAGGTCCTGCCGCAGCTTGCCGAAGCCAATGCCAAGGTGAAGCTCCTGACCGTGGAATTCCCCACCTTCGAGAGCATGCTCGCCGAGAGGCCCGATTTCGTCGCCGCGGCGCTTCCGACCCTGCTCGGCCCGAGCAGCAAGGTCGCCAAGCGCGAGGATTTCGAGCGCGTCGGCGTTCCCAGCTATCTCTCGCCCAGCACCTGCCTGGAGACGAAGGGCAGCAAGGACGCCTATGGCAGCCGTGCCCAGCTCTGGAGCACGGAGGTGCTCTATCAGGAGATCGACGAGCTCTCCCGGATCTTCGACGTCGCGGATCGCGGCCAGGCCCTGATCGGCGATTTCAAGGCGCGCGAGGCGGCGCTGCGTGCCGGCGTGACGCCGGGCGACAAGAAGCTCTCCTACGTCTTCTGGTTCTCCAGCCCCTCCCCCTCCGCCGATGCCTATCTCGGCGGCAAGAACGGCGCGTCCGGCTTCATCGCCAACCTGCTCGGCGGCCGCAATGCCATCGGCGCCGAGGCCGAGTGGCCGACGCTGGGCTGGGAGAGCATCATCGCTGCCAAGCCGGACGTCATCGTCGTCGCCAGCCTCGATCGTAACCGCTGGGAGCTCGACAAGCCGGAGGCCAAGATCAGGTTCCTGACCACGGACCCGGCCGTCAGCCAGCTTGCGGCCGTCAGGAACAAGGCCATCGTGGTCATGGATGGCCAGGCGATGAACCCCGGCGTCCGAACCGTCTATGGCGCCGAGCAGGTCGCGCAGCAATTGAAAGCGCTCGGCCTGCTCAAGTGACCCCGGAACAGGGCGCCCTCGAAGGCAAGGCCGTCTTCGCCGGCCTGATGCTGGCCTCGCTGGTGGCGATCGGGCTTGCCATCGGGCTCAGCACCGGGATCGGCGACCTGCCGATCCCCCTCGGCACGACCTTCACCGCGATCACCAACCGGCTCGGCTGGACGACGGTCGAGATCGATCGCGTCTACGAGACGGTGATCTGGGATTACCGCTTGAGCCGCGCGCTGGTCGCCGCCTTTTGCGGCGCCGGTCTCGCGCTGTCGGGCGCGATCATGCAATCGCTGCTGCGCAACCCGCTGGCGGAGCCCTATGTGCTCGGCATCTCCGCGGGCGCATCGACTGGCGCGGTCGCCATCATCATCCTGGGCCTGGGCGGCGGCGTTCTCTCGCTGTCCGGCGGCGCGTTCCTCGGCGCCTTCGCGGCGTTCTGCTTCGTCGCGCTGCTGTCGAACGGCACGCGCGGCGGCGCCGATCGCACGATCCTGGCGGGCGTCGCGGCGTCCCAGCTTTTCAACGCAACGACCTCCTATATCGTCACCACATCCGGCAACGCCCAGCAGGCGCGCGACGTGATGTTCTGGCTGCTCGGCAGCTTCGGCGGCGTGCGCTGGCCGGAATTCATGCTGGTCTCCGTCGTCGTCAGCATCGGGCTCGTTGCCTGCCTCTGCTATGCCAGGACGCTCGACACCTTCGCCTTCGGCGACGAGACCGCAGCCTCGCTCGGCGTCAATGTCGACCGGGCGCGTATCGTGCTCTTCGCCCTCACCGCGATGATGACCGCGACCATCGTCAGCATGGTCGGCTCCATCGGCTTCGTCGGCCTGATCGTGCCGCACACGGCGCGCGCCTTGGTCGGGCCGCTCCATGTCCGGCTTCTGCCGGCCTGCATGCTGATCGGCGCGGTCTTCATGGTGTTGGCGGATGTCGCCTCGCGCGCCCTGATCCCGCAGCAGGTGCTGCCGATCGGCGTCGTCACGGCGCTTGTTGGCGTGCCGTTCTTCTCGATCATCCTCTACCGCTTGCAGCGTGCCGTATGAGCATCACGGCTGAGAACCTGGTGTGGCGGATCGGCAGCAAGACCATCGTCGATGGCGTCTCCTTCGTCGCGGAACCCGGCCGGATGCTCGGTCTGCTCGGCCCCAACGGCTCCGGCAAGACCTCGCTGCTGCGCCTGCTGACCGGCCTGAAGCGCCCGCAATCGGGCCGCGTGCTGCTGGGCGACAGCGACCTCGCGTCGCTGGGCGCCCGGGCCGTAGCGCGCCGCGTCGCCTTCGTCGAGCAGCATGCCACCACCAGCGCCAATCTCCGCATCGCCGACATCGTCCGCCTCGGACGATTCCCGCATCGCTCCTGGCTATCGCGCTGGACCCATGCGGACGACCGCGCCGTGGACGAGGCGCTTCTGCGCGCCGGCCTGCAGGACCGGCGCGGCGACCGCTGGCAGAGCCTGTCGGGCGGCGAGAAGCAGCGCACGCATATCGCCAGGGCGCTCGCGCAGACGCCGACCGAGCTGATCCTCGACGAACCGACCAACCATCTCGACATCCAGCACCAGATCGGCGTGCTGAAACTGGTCGCGGGCCTGCCGATCACCAGCGTCGTCGCCCTCCACGATCTCAATCACGCCGCGATGTTCTGCGACGCGATCATCGTCATGGAGCAGGGAAAGATCGTGGCATCGGGCGCTCCGGATGTCGTGATCACCGAGGCTCTCCTGCGCGACGTCTTTTCGGTCGAGGCCCGCATCGAGACCTCGCCCCATCACCAAAGGCCGCATATCCACTACCTGCGCTGATCAGACCGCTCGTCGATGCGGCCACAGACCCTTTCCGGCGTGGCGACGGCATCAGCCCGATAGCCGAAAGGCGGGGCGACGGCGGGCGAAAAGCCTCCGATCCAGATAAAACCGGAAATGCTCTGAAGGAGGACGTGCCCGATGAAGACCCGGAAAGCCCGCTGCAGTTGCGGGCAATTGCGCATCACCTGCACGGGGGATCCGGCGCTCGTCGCGCTCTGCCATTGCCGCGAGTGCCAGCGACGGACGGGCAGCGCCTATGGCGTCGCGGCCTTCTTCGGACGCGAAGCCTTAGTCGTTTCCGGGCGCTTCAGTGATTACGAGCGCCCGGCCGATAGCGGCCATCGCGTGCTCCACCATTTCTGCCCGGTTTGCGGGAGCACGCTGTTCTGGGAGCCGTCGCGCAAGCCGGAGATGGTCGCGGTCGCGATCGGCGCCTTCGCCGACCCGGATTTTCCCGGACCGGGCAAGGAAGTGTTCGAGCAGCACCGCCTGCCCTGGGCGACGGTGCAGCTCGACGAGGGCTGATCAGACCAGACGGCTCTGAGCCTTCGCCGCCTCGATGAAGCTGGCGAAGAGCGGGTGCGGCTCGAACGGACGCGACTTCAGCTCGGGATGGTACTGCACGCCGATGAACCAGGGATGGTCGGGATATTCGACCGTCTCGGGCAGCAGGCCGTCGGGCGAGAGACCGGCGAAGCGCAGGCCCTTCGCCTCCAGCTTCTCGCGATAGCCCATGTTCACCTCGTAGCGGTGGCGATGGCGCTCGGAGATCTCGGTCGAGCCGTAGATCGCGGCGATCTTCGAGCCGGCCGCCAGCGTCGAGGCATAGGCGCCAAGCCGCATCGTGCCACCGAGATTGCCGCCGGCCGCGCGCTCTTCCAACTCGTTGCCACGCATCCACTCGGTCATCAAACCGACGACCGGCTCTTCGGTCGGGCCGAATTCGGTCGAATTGGCGTTCTCGATGCCGGCGAGCGAACGCGCCGCCTCGATCACCGCCATCTGCATGCCGAAGCAGATGCCGAAATACGGCACCTTCCGGTTGCGCGCGAAGGTCGCCGCCTTGATCTTGCCCTCGGCGCCGCGATGGCCGAAGCCGCCGGGCACGAGGATGCCGTGGACATGCTCGAGGAAGGGCGCCGGGTCCTCCTTCTCGAAGACCTCGGACTCGATCCAGTCGAGATTGACCTTCACGTTGTTGGCGATGCCACCATGGGTCAGCGCCTCGATGAGGGACTTATAGGCGTCCTTCATGCCGGTATATTTGCCGACGACGGCGATGGTGACCTCGCCCTCCGGGTTCTTCACCCGATCGGAGATGCGCTTCCAGCCGGTGACGTCCGGCTCGGGCTTGGCGTCCATGCCGAAGGCGGCGAGCACCTCGGTGTCGAGCCCCTCGGCATGGTAGGAGAGCGGCACGTCATAGATCGAGGCGACGTCGCGGGCCTCGATCACGGCGGTTTCGCGGACATTGCAGAACAGCGCGAGCTTGCGGCGCTCCTCGCGCGGGATTTCGCGGTCGGTGCGGCAGAGCAGGATGTCGGGCTGGATGCCGATCGAGCGCAGCTCGGCGACCGAATGCTGGGTCGGCTTGGTCTTCAACTCGCCGGCGGTCGGGATATAGGGCAGCAGCGTCAGGTGCACGAAAATGCACTGGCCGCGCGGGAGCTGCTGGTTGGTCTGGCGGATGGCTTCCAGGAAGGGCAGGCTCTCGATATCGCCGACCGTGCCGCCGATCTCGACCAGCGTGAAGTCGTAGCCCTCGTTGCCGGTGAGGATGAATTCCTTGATGGCATTGGTGACATGCGGGACGACCTGGATGGTCGCGCCGAGATAGTCGCCCCGGCGCTCCTTGGTCAGGATGTCCATGTAGATGCGGCCGGTGGTGATGTTGTCGCCCTTGTTGCAGGGCCGGCCGGTGAAGCGCTCGTAATGGCCGAGATCGAGGTCGGTCTCGGCGCCGTCATCGGTGACGAAGACCTCGCCGTGCTGATACGGGCTCATCGTGCCCGGATCGACATTCAGGTAGGGGTCGAGCTTGCGCAGGCGGACCGTATGGCCGCGTGCCTGGAGAAGGGCTGCGAGAGCCGCCGCCGCCAGGCCTTTGCCAAGCGAGGACACCACGCCGCCGGTGATGAAAACATACCGCGTCATGGGAGGTCACCTCTATCGCCACGGGTTCGATTCGCTAAGCGCGTTCTGAGCAGTCCCGCCTTGCCCTGCGCGCTTGTCCACAAAAGAGAAGGCCGGTCGCCCGGCCTCTCCCAACTCAAAAGAGAAGGGCCGGTTTCCCGGCCCGTACCCTGTCTTACTGCTGCGGCGCCGCTGGCGGCGTCGGCGGCTGGGCGCCGCCCTGATTCTGGTTCTGCATCTGGCGCAGCTGATCGAGGACGCCGCCGGCATTCGGGGCGCTCGGACCCGCAGGCGCGCCAGGCGTGGCCGGGGCGGAGGTCGCAGGCGCGCCGTCGATGATCGAGCGCTGCACGCGGCCGCGCGTCGCCATCACGGCCAGCACGATCGAGGTCAGGAAGAACAGGCCGGCGAGAATCGCGGTAGCGCGGGTCAGGGCATTGGCCTGGCCGCGGCCGGTCATAAAGCCGCCGACGCCGCCTCCGCCACCGGAGCCCATGCCGAGGCCGCCGCCTTCGGAGCGCTGCAGCAGCACGACGCCGACGAGCGCGACGACGATGATCAGGTGGATGACGATGAGAACGTTCTGCATGGTCTCACGAAAATGGGCATGGCGCGGGCCGCCGCCAAGGGCCACCCGCTCCTCCTCGAAGATCGAGGCGAATTCGGCGCGGCACATAACATGCGTGGACCGGCAGCGCCACCCCTGCGCGCCGGCCTATTCACGCAATGCGTGTTCAGATGGAACAGGCCCGGGCGATCGCCAGGAATTCCTCGGCCTTGAGGCTGGCGCCGCCGACGAGCGCGCCGTCGACATTGGCGACATTCATCAATTCGGCGGCGTTCGAGGGCTTCACCGAGCCGCCATAGAGCAGGCGCACGCCGGCAGCGGCCTGCTTGCCGAGCAGGCGGCCGAGCTCGGCGCGGATCGCCGCATGCATCTCGGCAACATCGGCCGCGGTCGGCGTCAGGCCGGTGCCGATCGCCCAGACCGGCTCATAGGCGACGACGAGCGTCGCGGGCGTCGCGCCCTCGGGCACGGAGCCGCGCAACTGCTTCTTGACGACGGCAAGCGCCTTGCCGGCCTCGCGCTCGTCCCTGGTCTCGCCGACGCAGACGATCGGCACCAGCAGCGCCTTCTGCGCGGCTTCGGCCTTGGCCTTGACCGTGGCATTGGTCTCGCCATGCAGCGTGCGGCGCTCGGAATGGCCGACGATGCAGAAGCTTGCGCCGGCGTCGGCAAGCATCGCGGCGGAGATTTCGCCGGTGAAGGCGCCGGAGCTTTGCGTGCTGCAATCCTGCCCGCCGGTCGCGATGCGCGAGCCGATCAGCGCCGCGGTCGCCGTGAACAGCAGGCTGGCGGGCGGGCAGATGGCGAGGTCGACGGCCGGCTTCAGCGCGGCGTCGTAGCCCCTGGCCACCTCGGCCGCGATGGCGAGGTCGGCTTTCAGCCCGTTCATCTTCCAGTTGCCCGCCACCAGCGGCTTGATGCTGCGCGTCACGTCGATCCTCCGAAAATTCGCTGCCCCGGCTCTAGCAACGCCCGGCCGGCGCCGCAATCGCGTGCAACTGCGCACGGAAGCGCGACGGCGATTGCGGCTTTCGCCGCCGGTTCCTATAAGCAGCGCCGGAAAATACGCGTGCGGGCATGTTTCCGCGCCACGAACAGGTTCAGGGAAAGACAGCTTCCATGATGATGCAGGGCATCCGCAAGGCGAGTCAGGGTTTGCTCGGCAAGCTCGTCATCAGTGTCCTGTTCGGCGTCCTGATCCTCGCCTTCGCGATCTGGGGCGTCGGCGACATCTTCCGCGGCTATGGCCGCAACGAGGTCGCCAAGATCGGCAAGGCCGAGATCGGCGTCGAGCAGATGCGGACGGCCTATCAGAACGAGATCCAGAACCTGATCCGCCAGCAGCGCCGGCAGATCTCGCCGGAGATGGCGCGTGCGCTCGGCCTCGACCGGCAGGTGCTCTCCCGCCTGCTCACCGAGTCGACGCTCGACCAGACGGCGCAGGGCATGCGGCTCGCCGTCTCCGACGACACCATTCGCAACCTGATCTTCGACGACCAGGTCTTCCGCGACGCCGCCGGCCAGTTCTCGCCGGCCCGCTTCAACGAGTTGCTGCGCTCGAACGGCTATACCGAGCAGAGCTATGTCGCACTCCAGCGCTCGACGATCCTGCGCCAGCAGCTCTCGGAGATGGTCGTCGGAGCGCTGACCGCGCCGGTCGCGCTGCAGGAGATCGGCAGCCGCCTGCGCAACGAGAAGCGCTCGATCACGTTCGCCCGCATGCCCGCCAGCGCCGCCGGCGAGATCGCGGCGCCCAGCGAGGACCAGCTCAAGACCTTCTTCAACGACCGCAAGATCGCCTTCCGCGCGCCGGAATACCGGACGGCCGCCATCCTCTCGATCACCGCGGAGACGCTCGCCGATCCCGCCAAGATCAGCGACGAAGAGGCCAAGGCGCGCTACGAGGCGACGAAGGCCCAGCGCTTCACCACGGTCGAGACGCGCACCGTGCAGCAGATCCTGTTCCCGAACGAAGAGGACGCCAAGGCCGCCAAGGCCAAGATCGACGGCGGTGAAACCTTCGACGAGATCGCGACCGAGCGGAACGTCGCCTTCAACGACCTGACGCTGGGCACCTTCACCCGCGCGCAGATGGTCGACCCCGTCGTGCGCGACGCCGCCTTCGGGCTCGAGGAAGGCGCCGTCAGCGCGCCGGTCAAGGGCGCCTTCGGCACGGTGCTGCTGCGCGTGACCAAGGTCGACGGCGCGCATGTGCGCCCGTTCGAGGAGGTCGCGGCCGAGGTGAAGCAGGAGCTGGCGACGAGCCGCGCCGCCACCCAGGTCACCGAGCTCCACGACAAGATCGAGGACCAGCGCGCCTCCGCCAAGCCGCTTGCCGAGATCGCCAAGGACCTCGACCTGAAGCTGCGCATGGCCGGCCCGATGAATGCCGGCCTCGGCAAGCCCGACGGCTCGCGCGAAGAGGCGCTGCCGGGCGGCGACCCGACGCTGCAGGCGATCTTCCGCTCGGATATCGGCGTCGACAACGAGGCGATCCGCCTGCCCCGCGACACCGGCTATGTCTGGTTCGACATCACCAAGATCGATCCCGCACGCGAGCGGAGCTTCGACGAGGTCAAGGCCGAGGTCGAGACGCAGTGGCGCGCCGACGAGACGTCCGCGAAGCTCTCGGCCAAGGCGCGCGAGCTCAGCGAGCGGCTCGACAAGGGCGAGAGCTTCGACGTGGTCGCGGCTTCGGCCGGGCTGACCATCGAGACCGCCGCCGATCTCGGCCGGCAGGACCAGCGCCCCGAACTGCCGGGCACGGTCGTCGCCCAGGTCTTCGGCACCGCCGCTGGCAAGAGCGGTTCCGCCGCCACGCCGGATGGCGGGCGCATCCTGTTCAAGGTCGATTCGGCGACCGTCGCGCCTTATGTCCGCACGACGCAGGAAGCCGGCAATTTCGAGCGCCTGCTCTCGCAAAGCGTCGGCGAGGACATCATGCTGCAATATGTCGCGAAGCGGCAGGCCGAGCTCGGCGTCAGCATCAACGAGGCCGCCTTCCGCAACGCGACAGGCGGGGCGCAGAACTGACGATGCAGCCGCTTCCGGATTTCGAGCGCTTCGCGCAGATCTACGAGACCGGCGCGCCGCAATTGCTGCGGCAGGTGCTGGTCGGCGATTGCGAGACGCCGGTCGCCGCCTTCCTGAAGCTGCGCCATGCCACGACCGGCCCGGCCTTCCTGCTCGAATCCGTCGAGGGCGGCTCCGTGCGCGGCCGCTATTCGATGATCGGGCTGGAGCCCGACCTGATCTGGCGCTGCCATCACGGGCAGGCCTCGCTCTGCCGGACGGCTTTGGGCGAGACCTTCCTCGACGATCCGCGCCCGGCCTTCGAAAGCCTGCGCGCGCTGCTGGAAGAAAGCGCTATTCCGGAAGCCGAGGGGCTGCCGCCGATGGCGTCCGGCGTGTTCGGCTATCTCGGCTACGACATGGTGCGCCTGATGGAGCGCCTGCCGGAACCGAAGGAAACCGGCACCGGCGTGCCCGACGCCATCCTGACGCGGCCGACGCTGATGGTGGTGTTCGACTCGGTGCGCGACGAGATCCATGTCGTGACGCCCGTCCGGCACATGCCCGGCGTCGGCGCGCGCCATGCCTATGAGCGGGCGCAGGAGCGTCTGGACGCCGTGGTGCAGGCGCTGGAAGGCGCCCTCCCCGCCGAGGCCGAGATCGACATCGCCAACCTGCCCGAGCCGGTCACCACCTCTAACACGAGCGAAGCCGAGTATCTGGAGATGGTCGACAAGGCGAAGGAATACATCCGCGCTGGCGACATCTTCCAGGTCGTGTTGTCGCAGCGCTTCGAGGCGCCGTTCGCACTGCCGCCCTTCGCGCTCTACCGGGCGCTGCGGCGGGTTAATCCGGCGCCCTTCCTCTGCTATCTCGACTTCGGCGATTTCCAGATCGTCTGCTCGAGCCCCGAGATCCTGGTGCGCCTGCGCGACGACACGGTCACGATCCGGCCGATCGCCGGGACGCGGCGGCGCGGCGCGACCGAGGCCGAGGACAATGCCCTGGCCGAGGAACTGCTGGCCGATCCGAAGGAACGCGCCGAGCACCTGATGCTGCTCGATCTCGGGCGCAACGATGTCGGCCGCGTCGCCGAGATCGGCACGGTCAAGGTCACCGATTCGTTCTTCATCGAGCGCTATAGCCAGGTGATGCACATCGTCTCGAACGTCGAAGGCAGGATCGACCCGAAGCATGATTCGCTCGGCGCCCTGATCGCCGGCTTCCCGGCCGGGACGGTCTCGGGCGCGCCGAAGGTCCGGGCGATGGAGATCATCGACGAGCTGGAGCGCGATGCGCGCGGCGCCTATGCCGGCTGCATCGGCTATTTCGGTGCCAATGGCGAGATGGATACCTGCATCGTGCTGCGCACGGCGGTGGTCAAAGACGGGCGCATGCACGTCCAGGCCGGCGCCGGCATCGTCTACGATTCGAACCCGGCCTCCGAGCAGGAGGAGTGCATCAACAAGGCCAAGGCCCTGTTCCGGGCCGCCGAGGAAGCGATCCGGTTCGCCGCCCGCACCGGGCGCGGCCAGTAAGCCCCACGGGGACGGCCCGAATGCAAAACGCCCCGCCGGTCAGGCGGGGCGTTTGTGTTTCAGCGAGCCTTAATCAATGCGCCTTGCTGGGGTGCGCCGTCATCCGGTCGACCCAGGCGATGCCGATGGCCGAGAGGATGAAGACGACATGGATCAGCGTCTGCAGCAGCACGCCGGATTCGGTGTAGTTCGTCGTCCGGCCGAGCCCGCCGATATTGCCGGCCTCGATGAAGGTCCTGAGCAGATGGATCGACGAGATGCCGATGATCGCCATGGCGAGCTTGATCTTGAGTACGCTGGCGTTGACGTGGCTCAGCCATTCCGGCTGGTCGG
Organism: Allobosea sp. ASV33; assembly: GCF_016428755.1. Taxonomy (GTDB): domain Bacteria; phylum Pseudomonadota; class Alphaproteobacteria; order Rhizobiales; family Beijerinckiaceae; genus Allobosea. The sequence continues at coordinate 12,674 of NZ_JAELTI010000021.1, read as the reverse complement.
GATGGCCCTCGAGCCGCAGACGCGAGACGAAGGTCTCGTAGCCGCCGACGATGACCATGATCAGCAGGTTCGAGATCATCACCACATCGATCAGCCCGAGCACGACCAGCATGATCTGCTGCTCGCTGAAATCGAAGGCGTGGGTGACGAGGTGCCAGAGTTCCTTGAGGAACAGGAAGACATAGACGCATTGCGCCACGATGAGGCCGATATAGAGCGGCAGCTGCAGCCAGCGCGAGCTGAAGATCAGGGCCGGCAGCGGCTTCATCGGGCCCAGTTGGGCGGACGGGTCGCGCGGTTGCGCCATGGTCGGGTTCCGATCCTTCTGAAAACATGTCGATTGGCGGATGCAACGCTAGATGGAGGGGAAATCCCGTCTGTGCAAGCAGCCTTTGCGTTGCTTTCGCGGGCAAAAGCGACGGCAGCGTGACGGCCTATTTATGCCCGGATTGACTGCTAGCTTCCCCTGTGGTCACGGGACCGCTACATTCGAATCCAAACGGGGGAACATGCGGAGTTCCGCTCGCTAGGTCTCGCAGAGGAGTTTCGACATGATCAGGACGCTCGCCGTCGCTGCCGCCCTTGCCGGCGGTGCCCTACTCGCCCTTCCGGCCTCGGCTGCCCCGCTGGCGCCCGCGGCCTCTGCCGTCGCGACCGCACGGCCCGGCAGCGATCTCGTCCAGAACGTGCAGTACTATCGCCGCTACGGCTATTATCGCCGGGGTCCCGCGGTCGGCGCCGGCATCGCGGCCGGCATCCTCGGCGGCGCGCTCGCCGCCGGCGCATTGGCCGCCCCGCCGCCGGCCGTCTATTACGAGCCGGAGCCGGTCTATGTCGCGCCGCCGGTGGTCTATGCCCGGCCGGTGCCGCGCGCCTATGGCTACAGCGTCGAGGATACCGATGCCGTCGCCTACTGCTCGCGCCGCTTCCGCAGCTACAACCCGGAGACCGGAACATATATCGCCGCTGGCGGCGTCGTCCGCGCCTGCCCCTGACAGCAGGCGACAGAGCGATCGCAGACAAGGACTCCCCGCAGCCATGCGGGGAGTTTTTCGTTTGCGGTCTTGCCTTGGCCGCCACCGTGCCGCTTATCCTGCAGCTCGTCTGAATCGGAGCGTCTCGTGCGGATCGCCACCTGGAACGTCAATTCGGTCAGGCAGCGCCTCGGCCATCTCCTCGATTTTCTGAAAGAGGCCGAGCCCGATGCGCTCTGCCTGCAGGAGATCAAGTGCGTGGACGCCGATTTCCCGCGCGCCGAGATCGAGGCCGCCGGCTGGCAGGTCGAGACGCACGGGCAGAAGACCTTCAACGGCGTCGCGATCCTGAGCCGCTCGCGGCTGGAGGATGTCCGGCGCGGCTTGCCGGGCGACGATGGCGACGAGCAGGCGCGCTATCTGGAGGGCGTGCTGCCGCTCGGCGACGGCGTGGTCCGCGTCGCCTCGATCTACCTGCCCAACGGCAACCCGCCCAATACCGAGAAATACCCCTACAAGCTCGGCTGGATGCATCGCCTGACCGCCCATGCGCGGATGCTGATGGAGCATGAGGAGCCGCTGGTGCTGGCCGGCGACTACAATGTCATTCCCGAGCCGCGCGACGCCCGCGACCCGGCCGCCTGGGTCAGCGATGCGCTGTTCCTGCCGCAGACGCGCGCAGCCTTCCGCGGGCTCCTGAACCTCGGCCTGACCGAGGCCCTGCGCAGCACGACCGACGCATCCGGGCTCTATACATTCTGGGACTATCAGGCCGGCGCCTGGCAGCGGAACAACGGCATCCGCATCGACCACCTCCTGCTCTCGCCGCAGGCGGCGGACAGGCTTTCGGGCGTGAAGATCGCCAAGCATGTCCGCGGCTGGGAGAAGCCCTCGGACCATGTCCCGGTGATGATCGACTTGCATTGAGGCCTACAAGGAAGCCGTCATGCTCGGGCTCGACCCGAGCATCTCGGAACCCAGTGCTCTCTCGTCATGAGATTCTCGGGTCAAGCCCGAGAATGACGCCTACTCGCCTCAGTTCTGAGGCGCGGCACCGTTGCGCGAGTTGACCAGATGCTGGCGTTCGATCAGGGCCAATGCCGCTGAACGGTCGTTGGCCGAGGCGGCTGCGAAGGCGATGTCATGCCGCTCGATGATCCAGGCCTCGCGGGCCGGATCGGCGCCCTCGCGGGCCATGGCGAGCCACATCAGGCCCAGCACCGGCTGGCGCGGCACGCCCTCGCCGCCGCGCAGCAACATCTCGCCGAAGGCGGCGCGGGCCGGCGCATGGCCCTTCTCGGCCGCGAGCTTCATCCAGCGTGCCGCCTGGCGCGGATCGCGGCTGGCGCCCTGCCCGGTCATGTAGAGGCGGGCGAGGTTGTACTGGCCGTCCGGGTCGCCGAAATAGGAGGCGGCATAGTGGAACATGTCGAAGGCCCGGTCGGGATTGGGCTTCACATAGCTGCCCTTGATGCCGTCCGAGAAATAGTTGCCCAGCGCCACGAAGGCGCTGCCGACGAGCCGGGCATCGGCCGTCCCGGGCATGGCATCGGCATTCTCGTCGGCGATCTTCGAGAAATACTCGAAGGCCTTGAGATCATTGGCGGGAACGCCTTCGCCGCCGGCATACATCCGGCCGAGCTTGTACTGCGCCGTGAGATGGCCCTGCGACGCCGCGTATTCGAGCGCGCGGACGGCCCCTACCTTGTTGCCCGCGGTCGAGTCGCGCATCCAGGCCTTCAGCGCGTCGCGCGCGCTGGTGAAGGGCACGAGGGGCAGCGCCGTATGAGCGGTCGGCGTATCGGGGCCGGGAGTAACGGTCGCGGCGCCAGCACCCGGGACGGAATCCTCCGGCTCCGGCAGCGCCCCGCCCGGAATGGCGCGCGGCGGCAGCAGCGGCTTCGCGCCTGAAAAGTCCTGCGCCAGGACGACCTGCTGGCCGCCGAGCATCAGGAACAGGCAAGCTATGATCGAGCTAGATATCCGCATAGCAATGGGTTTCGGCCGCCCCTCCTGGGTGGGTGACGGCGCCGCCTTTGGCGGAGCCGACCGTCTGCGCGTATTTCCACAGCGCGCCGGAATTGTAGTCGGTCTTCCGCGGTTTCCAGTCCTTACGACGCGCTTCAAGTTCGGCATCAGAAAGGCGGACTGCGAGCTTTCCTGTGATGGCGTCGAGCTCGATGATGTCGCCGTCGCGGATCAGGCCGATCGGGCCGCCGACGGCGGCTTCAGGCCCGACATGGCCGACGCAGAAGCCCCGGGTCGCGCCCGAGAATCGGCCGTCGGTGATGAGCGCGACCTTGTCGCCCATGCCCTGGCCGTAAAGGGCGGCGGTGGTCGACAGCATCTCGCGCATGCCGGGGCCGCCCTTGGGGCCCTCGTAGCGGATGACGAGCACGTCGCCTTCCTTGTACGTCCGGTTCTTGACCGCCTCGAAGGCGTCTTCCTCGCGGTCGAAGCAGAGGGCGGGGCCGGTGAAGACGAGCTGATCCTCCGGCATGCCGGCGATCTTCACGATCGCGCCTTCCGGCGCCAGATTGCCCTGCAGGCCGACGACGCCGCCGGTGACCGTGATCGGCTTGTCGGCGCGGTAGACCACGTCCTGCTGGTCGTTCCACTTCACCGAAGCCATGTTCTCGGCGATGGTGCGGCCGGTGACGGTCATGCAGTCGCCGTGCAAGTAGCCAGCATCGAGCAGGCTCTTCATCACCAGCGGGATGCCGCCGACCTCGAACATATCCTTGGCGACGTATTTTCCGCCCGGCTTCAGGTCGGCGATATAGGGCGTCTTCTTGAAGATCTCGGCGACCTCGAACAGGTCGAAATCGATGCCGCATTCATGCGCGATCGCCGGCAGGTGCAGCGCGCCATTGGTCGAGCCGCCGGTGGCGGCGACGACCATCGCGGCATTCTCCAGCGCCTTGCGGGTGACGATGTCGCGCGGGCGGATGTTCCGGGCGATCAGCTCCATCACCATCTCGCCGGCGGTGTAGCAGAAGGTGTCGCGGACATCGTAGGGCGCCGGCGCCCCGCAGCTATAGGGCAGCGCCAGGCCGATCGCCTCGGCGACGGTCGCCATGGTGTTGGCGGTAAACTGGGCGCCGCAGGACCCGGCCGAGGGGCAAGCGACTTCCTCGAGCTCCTTCAGGTCCTCGTCCGACATCGCGCCGACCGAATGCTTGCCGACGGCCTCGAACACATCCTGCACGGTGACCGGACGGCCCTTGAAATTGCCGGGCAGGATCGAGCCGCCATAGATGAAGATCGAAGGCACGTTGAGGCGCACCATCGCCATCATCATGCCGGGCAGCGACTTGTCGCAGCCGGCGAGGCCGACCAGCGCATCGTAGCAATGGCCGCGCATGGTCAGTTCGACCGAATCGGCGATGACCTCGCGCGAGGCGAGCGACGACTTCATGCCCTGGTGGCCCATGGCGATGCCGTCGGTGACGGTGATGGTGCAGAACTCGCGCGGCGTGCCGGCGGCGGAGGCGACGCCCTTCTTCACGGCCTGGGCCTGGCGCATCAGCGAGATGTTGCAGGGGGCAGCCTCGTTCCAGCAGGAGGCGACGCCGACGAAGGGCTGCGCGATCTGCTTCGCGGTCATGCCCATCGCGTAATAATATGAACGGTGCGGGGCCTTGGCCGGGCCGACGCTCACATGGCGGCTCGGCAGCCTCGACTTGTCGTACACACGCCCGTCCATCGCCACTCGCCCTGTCCCCCGACCAGCACGGCGCGAAGATGTGCCACGCCATGCCTGCCCGGAGCAATCACGCCCCCGAAAACCCGAAAAACGTCCGGAACCCTGCCGAGCTCCGCGCGTTACACCTGATTTCGATATATCTCAGGCACTTAACGCAGTGTTTTGCTGGGCTTCGTTTGTGGCGGCTTCGCGGCGATTGTGGCTGCCGGGGCGGTGCCGGACACCGTTCCCATCCGGGTGTTGCGCCGATGTCACAAAACTTCGGACGCCTTGATGACGTAACGGCGCTCAGAGCACCATCGGCAGCACGAAGAATCCGCCGACCACAACCACGAGCAGCGCCAGCGCCACCATCGGCAGGTGCTTCTCGATGAAGATGCGTATGTCGTCGCCGTAGAAGCGCAGCGCCACCGCGATCATCAGGAAGAAGGTCGCGCGCGAGACGACCATGCCGATCGTGAACTTCCACAGGTCGAAATGCAGGAAGCCGGACATGATCGTGACGATCTTGAACGGGATCGGCGTCAGCCCCTTGGTGACGAGCACCCAGAACCAGTAGTCCTGCGAGGTGGCGATCAGGCTGGCGGCCTTGTCCTGCAGGCCGTAGATGCCGATCAGCCAGGCGCCGACCGACTCGTAGAGCAAAGCGCCGATGGCATAGCCGAGATAGCCGCCGAGCACCGCGCCGAGCGAGCAGATCCCGGCATAGAACCAGGCCCGGTCAGGCCGGGCGATGCACATCGGAATCAGCAGCGGGATCGGCGGCAGCGGGCTGAACGAGCTTTCGATGAAGGTGATGCCGAAGAGCAGCCACGGGGCCGCAGGATGGGAGGCGTAGGAAACGCACCAGTCATAGGCTCGCTTGAGCATGGGTTCTGAACAGCCGGTCCTTGGCCGCCACGCTTCTGCATGGCGGAATTGCGTCGGGCGCATCTAAGCGGGGTCCGCGAGAGAATGCCAGTCCTCTCTTGGATCAGCGTCAATTTGACGACACGGGCGTGACCGGAATGCGTCGTTACCCACCTTAAAACCGTCATTCCGGCGCGTGACAGAGCGTCATTCTCGGGCTTGACCCGAGAATCTCAAGACGGGAGGCGCACGAGCCTCCTTCGGCAGGAGATGCTCGGGTCAAGCCCGAGCATGACGGCGATACCGATGAATGCCCACGCCAGCGGCTCAGCTGAGCCGCGTCAGGGCCTCGGCGACCTTGATCTTGCGGGCCTCGGCCGCCGCCTTGCGCTCGCGATTCTCCTCGACGATCTCCTCCGGCGCGCGGGCCATGAAATCGGGGTTGCCGAGCTTCTTCTCGACGACCGCGATGTCCTGGTCGAGCTTGGCCAGTTCCTTGGTCAGGCGGGAGCGTTCGGCATCGAGATCGATCAGCCCGGCGAGCGGCAGCGCCGCGACCTCGCCACGCACGATGATCTGGGCCGACTGGGCCGGTGCCGCCGTCTCGAAAGCAATGTCGGAGACGCGGGCGAGGCGCTCGATCATCGGCCGCCAGCTCTCGATCGTCGCGCGCGTCGCATCTGAGGCGTTGACGAGGACGAGCGGGGCCTGCGTTCCGGCCGGCACGTTCACTTCCGAGCGCACCGAGCGGATATCCGAGATCAGGTCGACGACGAAGCCGATCTCCGCCTCGGCCGCTGCATCCTTGAGGCCCGAGAGGTCCTGCCAGCGGGTCAGGCAGACCAGCGAGGCATCGCCAGCCGCGAGTTTGCGCGGCGCGCCGGCCTCGGCCTTCTGCGCCCAGAGCTCCTCTGTGAGGAACGGCATGAACGGGTGCAGGAGCTGGCAGATCAGGTCGATGACGTAAGCGACCGTCGCCTGCGTCTCGGCGCGGGCCGCAGCATCGACGCCTTCGCCCTGCAGCACCGGCTTGGCGAGTTCGAGATACCAGTCGCAGAACTGGTTCCAGACGAAGCGATAGGCCGCGCCCGCCGCCTCGTTGAACCTGAAGCTCGGGATGCCGGCCGCGATCTCCTCGGCGGCCTGTGCCGCCTCGCTGAGAATCCAGCGGTTGAGCGGCTGCTTGACGCTGGCCGGATCGAAGCCCTCGGCGCGGGCGCAGCCGTTCAGCTCCGCGAAGCGCGCCGCGTTCCAGATCTTGGTCGCGAAGTTGCGATAGCCCTCGACGCGCTGCGTGCTGAGCTTGATGTCGCGCCCCTGCGCGGCCATGGCCGACAGCGTGAAGCGCAGGGCGTCGGCGCCGTATTTGTCGACCAGCGTCAGCGGATCGATGACGTTGCCCTTGGACTTCGACATCTTCGCGCCCTTCTCGTCGCGAACGATGGCGTGGATGTAGACGTCCTTGAACGGCACCGCGTCCATGACGTTGAGGCCCATCATCATCATCCGGGCGACCCAGAAGAAGATGATGTCGAAGGCGGTGACGAGCGTCGCCGTCGGGTAATAGTGCTTCAGCTCGGCGGTCTGCTCGGGCCAGCCCAGCGTCGAGAACGGCCAGAGCGCCGAGGAGAACCAGGTATCGAGCACGTCCTCGTCGCGCGTCAGCGCGACGGTGTCGCCGTAATGCGCCATGGCGAGCGTCTGCGCCTCGGCCTCCGACTCGGCGACGAAGACCTCGCCATCCGGCCCGTACCAGGCCGGGATCTGGTGGCCCCACCAGAGCTGGCGCGAGACGCACCAGGGCTCGATATTCTCCAGCCAGTCGTAGAAGACCTTGGTCCAGTTCTCGGGCGTGAACTTCGTGCGCCCGTCCTGGACGGCCTTGATCGAGCGCTGCGCCAGCGGCTTGACGTCGACATACCATTGATCGGTGAGCCAGGGCTCGATCACGACATCGGAACGGTCGCCATGCGGGACGGTATGGGTGTTCGGCTCGACCTTCACGAGCAGGCCGCGCGCGGCCATCATCTCGACGACGCGGCGGCGGGCGACGAAGCGGTCGAGCCCGTCGAGCGCAAGCGTCTCGGCCTCCGGCTTGGCGCCGGCCAGGAAATCCTCGTTGCCGGCGAGCAGGATGCGCGCCTCGCCGTCGAGGATGTTGACGACGTCGAGCTGGTGGCGCTTGCCGACCTCGAAATCGTTGAAATCATGGGCAGGCGTGATCTTGACCGCGCCGGTGCCCTTCTCCGGGTCGGCATAGTCGTCGCCGAAGATCGGGATGACGCGGCCGACCAGCGGCAGCACCGCCTTGCGCCCGATCAGATGGCCGATCGTCTCGTTCTCGGGGTGAACCGCGACGCCGGTATCGCCCAGCATCGTCTCCGGCCGCGTCGTCGCGACGGTGATGAAGGTCGAGGCGTCGTCTGCGTCGTAGGTCGCGCCTTCGAGCGGGTAGTTGAAATAGTAGAGATGGCCGTTCGGGTCGCGGCTCAAGGCCTTGTCGAGCTTGGCCGCGTCGAATTCTTCCTCGCCGCCGCGCTGCCATTTGAACGTGCCGGTCTTCTCGACCTGCAGCACCTCGATGTCGGAAATCGCGGTCTGGAACTTGGGGTCCCAGTTCACGAGGCGCTTGGCGCGGTAGATCAGCCCCTGCTTGTGCAGGCTGACGAAGACCTTGAGGACGGCGGCCGAGAGCCCCTCGTCCATGGTGAAGCGCTCGCGCGACCAGTCGCAGGAGGCGCCGAGCCGGCGGAGCTGGTTGACGATCGTGCCACCCGACTCCTCCTTCCACTTCCAGACCTCGGCGAGGAAAGCCTCGCGGCCCATGCTGCGGCGGTCGGTCTTGTTCTCGGCGGCGAGCTTGCGCTCAACGACCATCTGGGTCGCGATGCCGGCATGGTCGGTGCCGGGCTGCCAGAGCACGTCCTTGCCGCGCAGGCGCTCGAAGCGGCAGAGCACGTCCTGCAGCGTGTTGTTGAGCGCGTGACCCATATGCAGCGAGCCGGTGACGTTCGGCGGCGGGATCACGATGCAATAGGGCTCGGCGCCTGGGGCCGCGCCCCTGCCCGCCTTGAAGGCCTGCGCCTCGTCCCAGGCCTTGCTGATCCGGGCCTCGACGGCGGCCGGTTCGAAAGTCTTGTCCATCATCGCATCGCTCGAACGCAGAAAGGCCGGGGAACCTGCCCCGGCCGGAAAAATCACGGGCCAAAAAGGTCTCGGCCCTTAAGAGCCCATGCACGGGCCGCGCGTCAACGTTTTCGATGATGCGCGGCTTCGAGCCGCCCTTGTCATTCCGGGGCTTCGCGAAGCGAAGAACCCGGAACCCACGACCGGGCGAGCCGGCTGCAACTCCGCATCGCATGCCTCACCAGGTCGTGGGTTCCGGGTTCGCACCTGCGGTGCGCCCCGGAATGACAAGACGATCGCCCCTCAGGCGAGGTTGGACTGCAGGAACCAGAGCGACTTGTCGAGCATGCGGGAATAGGCGGTGAGCAGATCTGCGGTATCGGCATCGCCCGCCTCGTCGGACGCATCGATCGCCTCGCGCACCTTGTTGGCGGTGTCGGCATAGCGCTCGATCAGGGCGGCGAGATGGTCCTGAACCGAGACGATCTCCGTCGGATACGGCTTGAGCGAGGTGGACTGCGCCGTCGTCTGCGTCGTGCCGAAGGCGATGCCGCCGAGCTGCGCGATGCGTTCGGCGACCGTGTCGACATGGATGTCGAGCTCATCGCGGAAGCCGTCGAGCATCAGGTGGATGCCGATGAAGCCCGGCCCTTTCAGGTTCCAATGCGCCTGCTTGGTGACGAGCGAGAGATCGATGCCGTCGGCGAGGCGCTCGTTGAGCAGGCCGATGACCTTGGTCTTGGTGTTCGAGGCCAGATCGACCCGGCTGGATTTGACCACCTTCGCCGTGGTCGAGTTCTTCGGCGCTGTCTTGGATGTCGTCTTGGCCATGGCAAACCCTCGGATCGGAAAGGAATGGGCGGCATCACTGCCGGAGCCGGCGATCCCGGCGAATCCTTCCTGATACGCGCGAGCAGCGGCACTGTTCCCACCGGCCGCATTCTCGCCGGACGGAACCAGTCGCCTCGCGACCCGTTTGACCAACAGCCATTCAAGACAGCCAGCGGGAGAGCGGAATGTCTCACCACGACGACCAGACGCGGGTCTGGGACCTCATCGAGTCCATCAAGTTCGCGATGCTCGTGACCCATGACGGCCAGGGCGACGAATTGCGTGCCCGGCCGATGCACGCCCATGGCGAGCGCGCCGACGACGCGATCTACTTCCTGACCGATCGCCGCCACCACAAGGACGACGAGATCCAGGTCAACGACAATGTCTGCCTCGCCTTCGCCGATACCGGCGGCCACCGCTATCTTTCCGTGACAGGGACGGCGACCGTTCTGGAGGACCGCCAGCGCGTGCATGACCTCTGGGATGCGAGCAACCGCGCCTTCTGGGACGACGAGAACGATCCTAACATTTGCGTGCTGCGTGTCCGGCCGAGCATGGCGGAGTTCTGGGATAGCCCCGGCAAGATCGTCACCAGCGTGAAGATGGCTGCCGCCGCCCTGACCGGCACCAAGCCCAATCTCGGCGAAAACCGCAAGGTTCCCCTCTGAAACCCGAACCGACGAGCAGGATGCGATGATTAAACTTTTGGTTCACGGCCTGGGCGCCTGGTTCGCCGTCGAAGCGGCCTCCGGCCGCTATCCCCGCCCGGTCGCGGTCGGGCTGACGATGCTGGTCTCCCGGCTCGGCGCGCCGGCCACCGCTTTCGCCATGGCCGGCTACGGCTTGATGCGCCTCAAGGAAGCGGGCGCCTTCGAGCGCAAGCCAGCGCCGTCGCGACGCCGGCGAGCCGTAACGTCGAAATAAGACTCGCTTCGCACGTCAAAGAAAGGCGCCGCCATTCCGGATTGATCCGGGATGGCGGTGCTTTCGCGTGGGATCGGCGGAGCCCTTAGCTGCGGCCGCCGCGCGCGACGCGCTCGATCTCGGCCCGGACCAGCCGCTCGACCATGCTCGGGAGATTGTCGTCGAGCCAGGACTTGAGCATCGGCTTCAGCATGTCCTTGACCAGATCCTCCAACGTCCGTGCATTATTGCTGAGCACGGTCGAGGCGAGCTGGCCGAAGGCGTTGGTGACGACGGAGCTCGCCTGATCGGACAGCAGGCTCGCCATGTCCGGAGCCGCGGCGAAAGCGGGCTGCGGCTGGGGGCGAGGCTCCGGCGCGGGCTGGTAAGCGGCCGGCGGCGGCTCCACCGGCCCAGCGGATGGCGCCGGCTGCGGTGCTGCGGCCGGCTGATCGTCGAGAAAGGCGATATCGGAATCTTCGGCAAACGCGGCAGCCGGTGCCGGCTCCGGCGCTGCGACCAGCGCGGCCTCGGCACCGAGATCCAGGACGTCGTCGTCGATGGCGGCGATCGGTTCGGGCTCCGGGGCGGCCTGCGGCGCCGCGGCCTCTTCGGCCGGCTTCTCATCGTCCGAAATGATCCGGCGGATGGAGGCGAGGATTTCCTCCATCGACGGTTCGCTGGGCTTGGCTTGCGCGCTCATGAGAGTCTGACCGTTCGACACCGTGCGCGCCGATGGAATCAACGCCGCTCCAAGAGCGCAGTATTCCACGGCACCTATGTCAGACAAGGCGCCAACCGGCTCTCCCACAGGAGAAATCCACCCTGTTGCCCGCCAGCACCGGGCGAGAAAGCGGCAGGCGCCTTCCCGTGGGCTCCGATGCGGCGACTGAGGGAGGGTCAACGCCGCGTCCTGCCGGAGGCGCGGCGTGCGATGCCCGCGGCGCGAAACCGCGAGCGAAGGCTCAGCGGCCGTCGGGCGTCTGCGTGCCCCAGAGCTTGCCCTGGACCTGCTCGTAATGCTCGCGGGCGTCGTAGACCTCGGCCTTGAGCTTCAGGGACTGGGCCGAGAGCTTGCCGATGGCGGACAACACCGAATAGGAGGCTACGACCCGGTCGCGCTGGGCGACGACGAGGCTCGAGCGGGCGCTCACCAGCTCCTGCTGGGCGTTGAGGACGTCGAGCGTCGTGCGCTGGCCGACCTTGGCCTCCTCGCGGACGCCGGACAGAGCCGTGGACGCCGCCTCGACCTGCGCCTGGGCGGCGATGATCTGGGCCTTGGCCGCTTCGAGCCCACCCCAGGCGGAAACGACCGCGGCGCGCACGGTATCGCGCTGGGTGTCGACCTCGATGCGACGCTGGCCGGCCGTTTCCTTGGCCTGGCGCGTCCGGGCATAGACCTGGCCACCCTCGTAGATCGGGATGGTCAGCGTGCCGACGAGGCTGGCCGAGAAGCGCTGGTCGCCGTAATACTGGTTGTCGTAGCGCTGCTGAACGAGGCCGCGCACACCCACCACCGGGTAGAGATCGGCTTCCGTGACCTTCACCTGCAGTTCCGCGGCGTCGACGCCGTGAAGCGAGGCGATGATGGCCGGATGATTCGACAGCGCCTGGTTCAGCGCGACGGGCAGTGATTTCGGCAGGAGAGCCTCGACCGGGCGGCCAGGCGCCAGCGAGCGCGGTTCGGTGCCGACGTTCTGGCGAAAGCGCGCTACCGAGGTCTTGAGGTTCGATTCGGCGAGAATCGCCTGGGAACGTGCCGAGGACAGGCGGGCTTCCGCCTGCGCCACGTCGGTACGCGTCACTTCGCCGACCTGGAAGCGGTCACGCGTCTGGCGCAGCTGCTCCTCGAGAACCTCGACGTTGTTGCGGTTGAGGTTGAGGATCGCGGTGTCGCGCAGCACGTTCATGTAGGACGTCGCGGCGTCGAGCAGCACGTTCTGCTCGGTGTTGCGCAGCGTGGCGCGCGCGCCGAGCACCTGCGATTCGGACTGGCTCACCGAGTTGCGGGTCTTGCCGGAGTCGAAGATGTTCTGGTCGATCTGGACGCCGGCGCCACGCGACCCGAGGCGCGAATTGACCGTCGTGTGATAGGGCGAGCTGCTGGCGAGGGCAGGAATCTCCTGCTGAGTGATGCTGGCGCCGATATCGGCCGAGGCCGTGATGCGCGGACGGTAGCCCGCCTTCGCCTGCGGCACGTTCTCGTCGGTCGCGCGGACGGAGGCGCGCTGCGCGTTGAGCGTCGGATTGGCAGAGTAGGCCCGCGCGAGCGCGGCATCCAT
>NZ_JAELTI010000213.1 GCF_016428755.1 Allobosea sp. ASV33 | reverse complement strand
CATAAAACCCGGAGACAAGAGCATGACCCTGAGCCGAAAGCAGTTCCTGCGCGCCGCTGGCGCCACCGCCCTCGTGGCCACCGGCGCCGGTGCGCTGGCCCAGAGCAACTGGCCCACGCGCCCGCTGCGCCTGGTGGTGCCCTACCCGCCGGGCGGCAGCTCGGACATCATTGCGCGCGCCATCGGCCCGCTGCTGTCGGCAGAACTCAAGCAGCCCGTGGTCATCGAGAACAAGCCCGGCGCCAACCGCAACCTGGGCGCCGACATGGTGGCCAAGGCCCAGCCCGACGGCCACACGCTGATGCTGTGCGACCTGGGTGCTCTGGCCCTCTCGCCCTCGCTCTACACCAAGCTGTCCTTCGACCTGTCCCGGGACCTGCGCGGCACGGCCATGCTGGCCTACTCGCCCCACCTGCTGGT
>NZ_JAELTI010000212.1 GCF_016428755.1 Allobosea sp. ASV33 | reverse complement strand
CCGACCCTGCGCAGGCCTTTCCCGGCCATGGCCAGATGAAGCCGGAGCAGCTTGAGATCGAGCAGCTGCGGCGCGAGGTGGCCAAGCTCAAGGCGGAGCGCGATATTCTAAAAAAGGCCGCGGCCTACTTCGCGAAGGACGTGACATGAGGTTCACGTTCATTGCGAAGCACCGGGGAATCTGGCCGGTGGCATGGCTTTGCGAAGCGCTGGATGTGTCGCGCTCGGGCTTCCATGTCTGGCTCAACCGATCACCGAGCCGTCGAGCATGCGACGACGAGGAAATCGGCAACAGGGTCCGGGCAAGCTTCCTTGGTTCGGATCGGACCTATGGTGCCAGACGTGTCTGGCGGGACGTGCTGGCGGAAGGCATCGATTGCGGCCTGCATCGCATCGAGAGGCTGATGCGTGCCCAGGCTTTGCGT
>NZ_JAELTI010000211.1 GCF_016428755.1 Allobosea sp. ASV33 | reverse complement strand
AGGTCATGGCCGCCGCGCTTCAAGCGGTCGATCTGCTCGTCCGTCAGGCCCTGGGCCAGGGCGGCGAGCTCGGGGTTCTGTCCGAAGAAATGCTCGCGGTTGTAGCGTACGTCCTTGGCGGCGAAGGTCTGCATCTGCCCGTCCACCGTGCCGCCCAGCGTGCGTGCCAGGGTGCCGGTGAGGTCGCGCGCAAACAACCCTTCCAAGTCGCTGCCCCACAGCAGCTTGACCACGTTCCAGCCCGCGCCGGCAAACAGCCGCTCCAGCTCATCGACGATGCGGCCGTTGCCGCGCACCGGGCCGTCCAGCCGCTGCAGATTGCAGTTGACCACCCAGACCAGGTTGTCCAGCCCCTCGCGCGCGGCCAGCGTGAGGGCGCTCATGCTTTCGGGCTCGTCCATCTCGCCGTCGCCGAACACGCCCCAGAC
>NZ_JAELTI010000210.1 GCF_016428755.1 Allobosea sp. ASV33 | reverse complement strand
GGACCCTGCCGTGCAGAGCATCTCGTCCTTCATCGGCGTCGATGGCAGCAACACCACGCTGAACACGGGCCGGCTGCTGATCGACCTCAAGCCCCATGGCCAGCGCGATGGCGTGCCCGCCGTGCTGCGCCGCCTGTCCGACGATGCGCTGCAGATTCCGGGCATACGCCTGTACGCCCAGCCCGTGCAGGACCTGACCATCGAGGACCGCGTGGCGCGCACCCAGTACCAGCTGCTGATGTCCTCGCCCGACATGGCGCAGCTGGCCAAGAGCACCCAGGCCCTGGTCGAGCGCATGCACGGCCTGCCCGAGCTGGTGGACGTGGGCAGCGACCTGCAGGACCAGGGCCTGCAGGCCTTCGTGCAGATCGACCGGGCCCAGGCCAGCCGGCTGGGCGTGACGGTCTCGGCCATCGACACGGCGCTGTAC
>NZ_JAELTI010000209.1 GCF_016428755.1 Allobosea sp. ASV33 | reverse complement strand
GCCGTGTGCTTTGGATCAGTGCTCTTGTTGGCATCCTCGACATAACCCAGTGCCTTGGCGGTCGCATCCGACTCGGCCAGGTGCGGCAGATCGGCGGCACGCGCCAAGCGCGGCATCGTACCGATCACCGCCGCGACTGCGGCCGTACCGGCAGCAGCCTTGAGAAAACGACGGCGCGATTCGATGTTCTTCTCATGCGACATGAGTTCACCCTCCATCCCTAAAGAACCGGTGCCCGCCACGCCCGTGGCGAAACTTCCCCGATGCTACTCCCGCGGCGAATAAGTCGTGAGAACGAATCGCATTTTCGCCGTGCCCACGAACCCGGCATGATATAGTACGAGCTCATTTGGACGTCCATACATCATGAGCCAGGTTCTTCCCGCCACCCTTTCGCCCAAGTTGTTCGCCCAGCGGGCCGACGCCATCGC
>NZ_JAELTI010000208.1 GCF_016428755.1 Allobosea sp. ASV33 | reverse complement strand
GCCCGCTGGCAGATTCACTTCTGCGTCCTGCTGTGGGGCTTTACTGCCATTCTCGGCAAACTCATTACGCTGCCCGCCCTGCCACTGGTGTGGTGGCGCATGTTGATGGTGACGGCTGCATTGCTGCTCATTCCCCACGTGTGGCGCGGCCTCAAGGCGATGCCCGCGCGACTGCGCTGGGCTTATGCCGGCATCGGCGTGCTGGTGTCACTGCACTGGCTCACTTTTTACGCGGCGATCAAGCTGGCCAACGCGTCGGTGGGCGCCACCTGCATCGCGCTGGGCCCGGTGTTTCTGTCGCTGGTGGAACCGTGGATCGCCAAGCGCAAGTTCGACCCGCGCGAGCTGCTGATCGGCGTGGCGGTAGTGCCCGGCGTGGCGATGGTGGCGGGCGGCGTACCGGTGGACATGCGCGCAGGCATCGCCGTTGGCAC
>NZ_JAELTI010000207.1 GCF_016428755.1 Allobosea sp. ASV33 | reverse complement strand
GGTCTTCGGCGACGAGACCCGAAGGGCCGCGCGAAGCAGCGAATAAGCTCTCCATCGCGGCGTTGTCCCAGACATTGCCAGAGCGGCTCATCGAGCAGGTGACGCTGTTGTCGGCCATGAGCTTCTGAAACTGCTCGCTGACATACTGGCTGCCCTGGTCCGAATGGTGCAGCAGGGCATCCGGCTTTCCCCGACACCAGATCGCCATTATCAGCGCATCGGTCACGAGCCCGGCGGTCATCTCGGCCTTCATCGACCAGCCCACCACACGGCGGGAGAAGAGGTCGATGACGGCGGCAACGTACAGCCAACCTTCTGCGGTCCAGATATAGGTGAGCCGAAGGCCCGCGAAGCGAATTCGGCGATCCATCGCTGGTTCGGACGCTCGGCATGGAACTCCCGGCCGAGCATATTCGGCGCGATGGTCGACCGCCGGC
>NZ_JAELTI010000020.1 GCF_016428755.1 Allobosea sp. ASV33 | reverse complement strand
GCCCGAGAGCCACCCGGCGAGCTTCCGGCGTTATCTGCGCGAGCGCTTCATGGCGCCGCTCAAGAATGCACCGGCCTTCATTCCCGTCGATGGCGAGGGTGATCCCGCGGCAGTGGTGAAGCAGCTCAGCCAGCAGATCGCCGGCAAGCGCATCGCGGTCTGCTTTGCCGGGATCGGCGAGAACTGCCATCTCGCCTTCAACGACCCGCCGGCCGATTTCGACACGGAAGAGCCCTATCTCGTCGTCAATCTCGACGATGCCTGCAGGCAGCAGCAATTCGGCGAGGGTTGGTTCCCGAGCTTCGCGGACGTGCCGCAGCAGGCGATCTCGATGAGCATCCGCCAGATCCTCAAGAGCGAATTGATCGTCCTCTCGGTCTCCGACACGCGCAAGGCGGCCGCGACGAAGGCGGCGCTCGAAGACCCCGTCAGCAATCTGGCGCCCGCCTCGATCCTGCAGACGCATAAGCGGACCGTGCTGTTCATCGATCCGCCGGCCGCCTCGCTGCTGAGCCGGAAGGGCTGAGAATGCGCACGCCCGGCCTCGTCGATCTGCAGGTGAACGGCTTTGCCGGGGTCGATTTCAACGCCGGCACGATCACGGCGGCCGAGCTCGACCGGGCGCTGGAGGCGATGCTGGCGACGGGCGTGACGACCTGCCTGCCGACGATTATCACCGCCCATCCGCATGAGCTGGAAGAGCGGTTTCGGGCTCTGGACGCCGCCGTGAGCGGCAGCCGGCTCGGGCCATCGATGTGCCCGGGCTATCATCTCGAAGGACCGTTCCTGAACCCGTCCGCGGGCTATGCCGGCTGCCATCCGCCGGAGGCGATGATTGCGGCGAGTGCCGAACTCGTTGCGCGCCTCGACAAGCTTTTGTCGCGGCCGATCCTGATGGTGACGCTGGCGCCGGAGGTTGAAGGCGGCATCGCGCTAGCCGGCCAGTTGGCTGGAATGGGCAAGGTCGTCGCCATCGGCCATTCCGCTGCCGATTTCGCGATCGTCGAGGCGGCTGCCGATGCCGGAGCGACGCTCTCGACCCATCTCGGCAACGGCCTGCCGCAGCAGATGCACAAGCTGGTCAATCCGCTTTTCGCGCAGCTCGGCGAGGACAGGCTGATGGCCGGCTTCATCGCCGACGGCATCCATATCCATCCGAAGGCGCTGAAGAGCCTGATCCGGGCCAAGGGTTTCGAGCGCTCGATCCTGGTCACCGATGCGGTGGTCGCAGCCGGCGCCATGCCCGGCCGCTACAGCTTCGCCGGGATGCCGGTCGATCTGGCCGCCGACGGCTCGGTGCGCCAGCCCGGTGGCGTCTCGCTCGCGGGTTCGGCGTTGAAGCTCGACGACGCCGTCCGCAATGTCGTCACCTGGGGTATCGCGACGCCAGAAGAGGCGGTCGCGATGGCCTCGACCCATGCGCTGGCCTGCATCGCCGATGCGCTGGCGCGGGCCGGTATCGTCCTGCCGGAGAGTGCGATCGAGTGGTCGCCGAATCTCCATATCCGCAGCGTGCGCGTCGGCGACGAAAGCCGCGATTACGCCGCCGGTGCGGCTGCCTGAAGACCTATCAACCAACGAAAAGGGGAGAAGCATGAGTGAATTTTCGAAAGGCATGGATCGCCGCACCGTCCTGGGCGGGCTCGGCGCGCTGACACTCGGCGGAGGCAACGCGCTGGCCGCCGTGCCGGCGCTGCCGTCCGCGCCTGTCGGTATCAACATCATCGATGTCGGCGGGGCGCTCGCCCTGATGCAGCAGGCCTTCGACGACTATCGCACCAACAATCCCAAGCTCGTCTCGCGCATCACCTATGTGAAGGCGCCGGCACCGGAGCTGGCGAGCAAGATCAAGGCGCAGCAGGATGCCGGCCGCTCCGATCTCGACCTCGTCCTGACCGGCTCGGATGGCCTGGCGGCGGGCCTCGAGCAGAATCTCTGGCTCAAGATCTTCCCGGATTTCGCCGAGAAATTCCCGAAGATCGAGGAGAATTACGAGCCGGCGGCGCTGAACCTGCACAAGGTCCAGGGCGCCGGCTTCGGCGCGGTGGTGAACTACTATCCTTCAGGCCCGCTGCTGGAATACATGCCGGCGCGCGTCAAGCAGGTGCCGACCACGGCGGAAGAGCTGCTGGCCTGGGCCAAGGCCAATCCCAACAAGTTCATGTATGCGCGCCCGACCAATTCGGGGCCGGGCCGCACCTTCATGATGGGCCTGCCCTATATCCTCGGCGACAAGGACCCGCAGGACCCGGTCAATGGCTGGGACAAGACCTGGGCTTATCTGCAGGAGATCGGCGAGTACATCGAGTACTATCCGGCCGGCACCGGCGCGACGATGAAGGAGTTCGGCGACGGCTCGCGCGACATCATCATCTCGACCACGGGCTGGGACATCAATCCGCGCGCGCTCGGCATCGTGCCGAAGGAAGCCAAGATCCAGACGCTGAAGGGCTTCCACTGGGTCTCGGACGCCTTCTTCATGTGCGTGCCGAAGGGCATCCCGAACGATCGCCTCGCCGTCGTGCTCGACATCATGGCGCATGTGCTGACGCCGAAGATGCAGGCCTATTCCTATGACGAGGGCTATCTCTATCCGGGGCCGGCGGTGAAGAACGTGCCGCTCTCGCTGGCGCCGCAGCGCAGCCAGGACGTCATCGCGGAATTCGGCCGGCCGGAATATGCCGACCTCATCGCCAAGAACCCGATCGAACTGCCGCTGAAGCCCGACAAGATGGTCGTCGCCTTCCGCAAATGGGACGAGCTGGTCGGCGCCAAGCGCAAGCGCTGATCTGCGCCTCGCTTCCTTCGCTCCGCGCCGCCGCGGAGCGAGAGAAAGGCCCGGAAACCCTCATGCGGTGTCGTCACCGGGGATGGGTTCCGGGCCGATCTGTTTCGGGTTCAGTTCGCGATGATCGTATGCGGAAACGCGCCGTCATCCCGGATCGGCGCCGCGTCGCGGCTTGTCCGGGACGACGTCGTGGCGCCGTACGGGCTCGGCAGCCTCAACCGACGATCGAAGCGTCGTTTTCGGTCCGTCTCCAGAAGAGCCTGACGCCGCCTTCCGGGGTGGATTCCAATCCCGGGACGGCGGCGAGGAGCTTCTGGGTGTAGGGGTGCTGCGGATTGTCGAAGATGTCGTCTCGGGGACCTTGCTCGACGATCTTGCCGTCCTGCATGACGATGACGCGGTCTGCGACCTGCTCGACCACGCCGAGATCGTGGCTGATGAACAGGCAGGAGAAGCCGTGCTTCTTCTGCAATTCGTCGAAGAGCTCCAGCACCTGCGCGCGCACGGTGACGTCCAGCGCCGAGACCGGCTCGTCGGCGATGACGAAGCTGGGACGGCGCACGATCGCACGCGCGATCGCGATACGCTGGCGCTGGCCGCCCGAGAGTTCGTGCGGATAGCGCTCGGCGAAGCCGTCGCCCAGGCCGACCTCGGCCAGCACCTCGGCGACGCGGGCCTTGCGGTCGGCCGGGGTCATGTCGGGGACGAGGCGCAGCGGTTCGGCCACGAGCTGCCGGATCGTCATGCGCGGATCGAGCGAGGAGTACGGGTCCTGGAAGACCATCTGGCAGTTCAGCCGATAGTCCCAATAGGCCGCGTCGCTCTTCTGGATCGGCTTGCCATTGAAGCGGATCTCGCCACTGGTCGGCTTCACGAGCCCGGCGATCGACTGGCCGAGCGTGGTCTTGCCCGAGCCCGAGCCGCCGACCACCGCGACGACCTCGCCGGGCTTAACGTCGATGCTGATGCCGTGCAGCGCGCGCTTGGCCTCCCCCTTGCGGAAGAAGCCCTGGCGACCGGGATATTCGACGACGAGGTCGCTGACCGCGACGATCGGCGTCTTCGCCTCCGGCAGGAGGCGGGCCGGCAGGCGATGCGGCATCGCCGAGAGCAGCTTGCGGGTATAGGGGTGCTGCGGCCGGGCGAGGATGTCCTCGCTCAAGCCCTGCTCGACCACGTCGCCCTGGCACATCACGACGATGCGGCTGCAATAGCGCGCGACCATGCCGAGATCATGCGAGATCAGCAGCACGGCGGTGTCGTTGGCCTTCGTCAGCTCGACCATCAGCTCCATCACGTCGCGCTGGACGACGGCGTCGAGCGCGGTGGTCGGCTCGTCCGCCAGCAGCAGGGCGGGCTTCAGCAGCATCACCGAGGCCAGCATGATGCGCTGGCGCATGCCGCCGGAGAACTGGTGCGGATAGGCGGTGAGCGCGCCCTCGGGGTCGCGCAGGCCGACGCTCCTGAGCATGTCGAGGATCAGCGCGCGGCGCTGGCTTGCGTCGAGCTTGCGGTGCAGCGCCAAGCCCTCATCGAGCTGGCGCCCGATCAGCATCGAGGGATTGAGCGAGGTCATCGGCTCCTGGAAGACCATGCCGACCTTGGAGCCGCGCATGGTGCGCAGGTCCTTCGGGCTCATCGCCATCACGTCCTGGCCGTCGAAGCGGATCGTACCGCCCTCGAGCCGGACCGCCGGCGGGATGAAGCCCATCACGGCACGGGCCGCGAGCGTTTTCCCCGAGCCGGATTCGCCGACGATGCCGACGATCTCGCCGGGGAAGACCTGGAAGGAGACGTCGTTGACCACCGTGCGGCCGGAGCCGCCGATCCTGAGCGTAAGATTGGCGACGTCGAGCAGGGGAGCGGCTTTGGTGGTCATCGCGAGCCCCTCATCCGCGGGTCGAGCCTGTCGCGCACGGCGTCGCCGAGCAGGTTGATGCCGAGCAGGGTCAGCGAGATGCACAGGCCCGGGAAGATGCCGAGCCAGACGGCCTGGCCGATATAGGGCCTGGAACCGGCGAGCATGTTGCCCCAGGTGGGGGCCGGCGGCGGCACGCCCAGGCCTAGGAAGGAGAGCGCGCTCTCGGCCAGCAGGACATAGCCGAACATCGAGGTCGCCAGCACGGTCAGCGGTGCGATGCAGTTCGGCAGGATGTGGCGGGCCATGGTGAAGCCCTCGGAGTTGCCCATCACGCGGGAGGCCGCGATGAACTCGCGCTCGCGCAACGACAGCACCGTGCCGCGCACGACGCGGGCGACGGACGGCGTATAGGCGATGCCGAGCGCTACGATGATGCCGTATTTGTTGGCGCCGACCACCGCGAGCAGGCCGAGCGCCAGCAGGATGCCGGGGAAGGCGAGCAGCGCATCGTTGAAGGCCATGATGATGCGGTCGGTCCAGCCGCGCATATAGCCGGAGAACAGGCCGATCGTGGTGCCCGCGATGACGGCGAGCGTCACGGTGAGGATCGAGATCCAGACCGAGGTCGCCGCACCCGCCATCAGGCGCGAGAGCACGTCGCGGCCGAACTCGTCGGTGCCGAGCCAGTGCAGCGCGCTCGGCGCCGCCAGCTTCTCGCGGAAGGAGAGCTTGAGCGGATCATAGGGCGTCCAGAGCGCGCCGGTGCAGGCCGTCGCGAGCAGGATGCCGATCAGCGTGCCGCCGACGATCGCATTGGGGGCGGGAAGCTTCATGCGGCTGGGCTTCCTGACGGTGCCGCTGCCCGTCGTTGTGCTGTCGCTGCTCATTGCGCCGTCACCCTTGGATCGAAGACCGGGTAGCAGAGGTCGATGACGAGGTTCACCAGGACGTAGGTGAAGGCGACGAAGAGCATGCAGCCCTGGATCACCGGATAGTCGCGGGCGAAGATCGCGTCGACCAGCAGGCGTCCGAGCCCGGGGATGGTGAAGACGGTCTCGACCACCGCGATGCCGCCGAGCAGGTTGCCGAGCACGAGGCCGATCAGCGTCCAGGTCGGGCCGAAGGCGTTCTTGAAGGCATGGCGCCAGAGCACGGCGCGTTCCGAGAGGCCCTTGGCGCGGGCATGGGTGATGTAGTCGAGGCGCAGCACCTCCAGCGTCGAGGCGCGGGCCATGCGCAAGATCACGCCGATCTCGTGCAGGAACAGCGTCAGGATCGGCATGATGAGGTAGAGGATGCCGGCCCAGGGGTTCTCGGCGATCGAGACATAGCCGACCACCGGCAGCCATTCGAGCTTGAGCCCGAAGAACAGCAGGAGCAGCAAACCGAGCCAGAAGGTCGGGATCGAGAGCAGGAGCGTCGCGGTCGCGACGAGGCCGAGATCGAGCGCCGAATCCTGCTTCCAGGCGGCGATGACGCCGGCCGGCACCGCGACGCAGCTCGCCAGCAGCACGGCGACGAGCACGATCTGCGCGGAGACCCAGAAGCGCGACAGGATCAGCGGCAGCACCGCCTGCTGCGAGGAGATCGACTGGCCGAAATCGCCGGTCACGACATTGCCGATCCAGATGCCGAACTGAACCGGCAGCGACTGGTCGAGCCCGAGCCGGGCCCTGAGATCGGCGAGGCTTGCCGGCGTCGCGAGGTCACCCAGCATCAACTGGGCGGGGTCGCCGGGGATCAGGCGGATCAGGACGAAGACCGATACCGCCACGATCAGCAGCGTCGGCAATGCCATGACGATCCGCGTCAGCGCAAAGCGAAACATGAAAGGCCCTCCCAAGCCTCAGGAGCATTTCCGCATTTCCTGTGCGGGCCGAAGTCCGCTTCGTCCGAAAATGCTCGAAGCCGGCCCCGCCATGCGGCGGGCCGGCGAACCGCCTCACTTGGAGACGCTGACTTCCCAAAGGCGCAACTGGGACGCCCAGGGCGTCACGCCGCTCACGCGCTTGTTGTGGGCGATGATGTCGAGGTCGTTATGGGTGAAGATGGTCGGGACCTGGTCGATGAAGCGCTTGTTCAGGTCGTCGAAGATCTTCTGGCGCTCGGCGACATCCGTCACCACCATCGACTTCTGGATCAGGGCGAGCGCCTCCGGCTCCTCCCAGATCTTGCGCGGCTGCTTGTCCTTCGGGCCGGCGATCTGCTCGTAGCCGAGCGCGGGGTCGAAGCGGCTCGAATAGGAGAAGGCCTGCATCTGGTAGTTGCCCTTGTTGTAGCGGTCCAGCTGCGTTGCCCATTCCAGCACCTCGATCTCGGCATTGATGCCGACCGCCTGCATCATCGCCTGGGCGATGACGGCGGTGTTGAAGCTCGGCACGCTGGAGCGCTTGTTGGCGAGGATCGTGATCTTCTCGCCCTTGTAGCCGGCCTTCTGCAGCAAGGCCTTGGCCGCGGCGGGGTCGTATGTGAAGCCCTGCTTCTCGACGTCGCCGTAATATTTCGAGGTCATGTAGACCGGCGAGTTGTTGGGCTTGCCGAGGCCGTTGGTGACATTGCCGACGAGCTCGGGGAAGTCGATCGCGGCGGCGATCGCCTGGCGCAGGGCCTGGTTCTTCATGACGGGATCGCGCGTCTGGATGATCAGGCTGTGCCGGACCGGGTTCGGCGCGATGGCGAGCGTCAGGTTCGGCGCGTTCTTGAGATCAGGCACGTCCGATTCCGGCATCAGCGCCATGTCGAGCGAGCCCGAAAGCAGGCCAGCCTTCACCGTTGCCGCATCGGGGATGACCATGAAGCGGGCTTCCTTCACCAGCGGGCGCTTCGAGCCGATATAGCCGTCGCGCTTGTCGCCCTTGGGCGAGACATACTGGTCGAAGGCGAGGAGCTGGACCGACTGGGCGCGCTTCCACTCGCCGAGCATGAACGGGCCGGTGCCGATCGGCTTGTCCCAGCTGCCATCGGCCTTGACCGAGTCCTTGTGGAGCACGGCGGTGCCGCCGCAATCGGCGCGGGCGAGCGAGTCGAGGAAGAGGCCGTTGGGCTCGTTGATATCCATCACGACGGTGTCGCCGTCCGGAGCCGCGATCTTCTCGACCTTGAGGCCGTTGCGCCCGTCGAAATCGGACAGGCAGCGCCAGTCGGTCTTCGGGTCCATGTAGCGGCTCCAGCTCCACAGCACGTCGGCCGAGGTCATGGTCGCGCCGTTATGGAACTTCACGCCCTTGCGCAGGCGGAAGGTGTAGGTCTTGCCGTCGGGCGAGATTTCGACCTTCTCGGCCAGAAGCGGGCCGACCGAGCCGTCCTCGGCATAGCCGACGAGGCCCTCGACCATGTGCATCACGACGGCATCGGTGTTGCCGTCGCGGTTCACGCCGGGATTGGTCGAGCGGATATCGGCGTTGAGCACGGCCGTCAGCGTCTGGGCCTGCAGGGCGCCAGCCGAGAGGGCCAGCGCTGCGGCGGAGACAAGGAAGCGCTTCATGGTGGTTCCCCTGTTCTTGTGAACGTTCAGGCTGCCTTGCGGGCGGCGCGGATGCGGCGGAGTTCGCCGGCGAAGAAATCCTCGACGACCGGCACGACCTTGACGCCGTCATGCGGCGTGTTCGGCACGAGGTCGAAGCGGGCGGCGATGCCGTGCGCGGCGAAGTTGTCGCGCAGGCTCGCCAGCCGCTCCGGCCGGTTGGTGCCGGCATGGTTGGCGTCCGGCATCCAGTTGCGGCCGCCCGGCTTGTGGGTGATCTCCCAGGTCTCGAGATCGGCGGCGCCGACGACCATCTGGACCGCGACCTGCTGCATCGCGGGGATGTCGAGTTCCTGGCCGAAGAGTTCGGCGAAGTTGCGCGTGCCGACCCACCAGTCGCGGCTGGGGTCGAGCAGAGTGACCGAGCCCGGCGCGCCGATCGAGACGCCCCAGAGCTTGTGCGGCTGCAGCATCAGGAAACGATGGGCGAAATGGCCGCCGCCGGAATAGCCGAACAGGCCGAAACGGTCGAAGGCGATGCCGTAGCGCTCGGAGACCTCCTCGACGATGGCGAGCAGGATATGGTCGTAACGGAGATTGCCCTCGCGCATGTACTTGAAGCCGTCGCGATAGCCGTCGCCCATCACGCCGATCGGGAAGAGCGGCGCCAGGATGATGCAGTTGTTCCAGCGGGCGAAGGCCGAGAAGGCGTCGCGATAGCCGGTGAAGCCGCGGCCGGTGCCGTGCATCGCGACGATCAGCTCCGGCTTCTCGCCGCCCTCGCCGAGGCTCGGCGGGACATAGAGGCAATAGGGGAAGCGCGGATCGTGCTTCGCGGAATAGATCGAGGTCGGGCCGTATTCGTAGAGCGCCTTGGCGCGGGCGGCCGCCTCGGAGTCGGGCTTGGCGGTCTGTTCTGCCACGGCGTTCACAGGCATTCTCCTCTGGCGAAATTATTGGCGCCAATTTTGTCGCATGTTATGGTCCGCTTCGCAACCAACTTCTTCCAGCTTGCGCGAATCCTGCTAGAGAGCCCCTCATGAACGAGCGGAAACGCAAGAACACCAGCACGCGGCGCGCCATGCTCGCCAACGAGATCGCCCAGGCGATCCGCCTGCGCGCGTTCCGGCCGGGCGAATGGCTGCGCCAGATCGATCTCGAGGAGCGCTTCGAGGCGACGCGCTTCGACGTGCGCAGCGCGCTCGACGAGCTCGCCGTGCGCAAGACGATCGAGCATGTGCCGAACCGGGGCTATCGCGTCGCCGAGGTCGACCTGAAGACCTATGAGGAGATCCTCGCGACGCGGATCATCCTGGAGCGGGCCACGGCCGAGGGCGTCGTCGCACGCATCGACGACGCGGCGATCGCGCGGCTGGACGCACTCGCGGCGCAGTTCTCCGCCGCGGTCACGACCGGCAGCCGGACCGAGCAGAGCGAGATCAACCGCGCCTTCCATCAATTCATGTACTCCTTCTGCGGCAATGCCGTGCTGGAGGAGATGATCTGGGGCCTGCGGGACCGCGGGCGCGGTTCGCAGATCACGGTGTGGAGCTCGCATGAACTGCTCCAGAAGAGCGACCGCGAGCATTTCGAGATGATGGCGGCCCTGAAGGCGCGCGATGCGGAGCGGCTGGCAGCGCTGATCGCGACCCATATCATCAAGGGCGGGGTCGTTGGCCCGGTCCCCGTCGAGCCGGGCTGAACGGCCACCCTCACTTGGCGATGCCGACCTCCCAGAGGCGTGGCTTCGAGGCGACCCAGGGCGCGAAGCCCTGCAGGCGCTTCGATACGACGGCCGTGTCGACCTGATTGTAGAGGAAGATCAGCGGCGCATCGGCCAGCATCATGACATGGAGCTGGTCGAAGATCTTCCGGCGCTCGGCCTCGTCGCTGACCAGCGTCGCCTTCTCGATCAGCGCATCGGCCTCGCGATTGTCCCAGACCTTGGATGGCAGCTTGTCCTTCGGGCCGGAGAACTGGTTGTAGCTCTGGGCGGGGTCGATGCGGGCGGAATAGCTAAAGGACATCATCTGGTAGTTGCCCTTCGAGAAGCGGTCGAGCTGGGTCGCCCATTCCAGGATCTCGATCTCCGACTTGATGCCGGCTGCCTGGAGCATGGCCTGCGCCATGATCGCGATCGGATAGCTCGGCACCGTCGAGCGCTTGTTGGCGATCAGCCTGATCGTCTCGCCCTTGTAGCCGGCCTCGGCCAGGAGCTTCTTCACGCGCGCCGGATCGTGCGTGTAGCGCTTCTTCTGGACCTCGTCATAATAGGGTGAGGTGATGTAGACCGCCGAGTTGTTGGTCTTGCCCAGGCCGTTCGAGACGGCGCCGACGATCTCGTCCTGATTGAGCGCCGCCACGATCGCCTGGCGCATGCGAACATCGCCGAGCAGCGGGTCGCGGCTCTGGAGCAGGATGCCGTGCTTGGTGGCGCTCGGCGCCGTGAGCACCTGCAACCCGCTCTTCTTCATCTCCGGCACGTCCTCGTCGGGGACATCCGCGACGTCGAGCGCGCCGGACATCAGGCCGGCCTTCACCGTCGCGCCATCGGCGATGGCGAGGAACTTGACCTCGGCCGCCAGCGGGCGCTTCGAGCCGACATAGCCGTCGCGCTTGTCGCCGGCCGGGGAGGTATAGGCATCGAAGCGCTTGAGCAGGACGAATTCGCCGCGGCGCCAGTCGGCGAGCTGGAAGGGGCCGGTGCCGATCGGCTTGTCCCAGCTACCATCGGCCTTCAGCGAGTCCTTGTGCAGGATCGCGACCATGGCGCAATCGGTGCGGGCCATGGTGTCCAGGAAGAGCGCGCTCGGCTTTTCCAGCTTCATCATGAAGGTCGAGGCGTCGGGAGCGGTCGCTTCGGTGACCTTGAGGCCGATGCGGCCGTCGAATTCCGGCTTGCAGCGCCAGTCGGTCTTCGCGTCCATGTAGCGGTTCCAGCTCCACAGCACGTCGGCCGAACTCATCTCGGCGCCGTTGTGGAATTTCACGCCCTTGCGCAGGTGGAAGGTGTAGGTCAGCCCGTCCTGCGAGACGTCGATGGTTTCGGCAAGGAGGGGCGCGACGGCGCCGTTCTCGCGATAGCCGACGAGGCCCTCGACCATGTGCAGCACCACGGCATCGGTGTTGTCGTCGCGGTTGACGCCCGGATTGGTCGAGCGGATGTCGGCATTGAGCGCGACATTGATGGTCTGCGCTTGCGCCGCGCCGCCCAACAGCGCGAGCGCCAGGGTGGCGGTCGAAATACGGATCATTGCCGTTCCCTCGTTATCGTGTCGGTCGGGCATGCCCTGTGGGGGCATGCCGTGCTGTCGGAGGTAGCGAAGGCGAGGTGACGGCCGTTACTGGCCGAGGCTGACTTCCCAGGCGCGGGGCAGCGAGCTCAGCGTCGAGACATAGCCCTGAGTCTTGTTGCCCATCGCACCGCCGACGATGCCGTTGTAGAGCATCACCATCGGGACATCGGCGATGAAGCGCTGGTGCAATTCGTCGAAGATCTTCTGGCGCTCGGCCTTGTCGTTCACGACCATGGACTTGTCGAGCAGGGCCTGCACCTCGGGATTGTCCCAGAGCTTGCGCGGCTGCTTGTCCTTCGGGCCGGTCATCGACTCGTATGACAGCGCGGGGTCCATGCGGCCGGAATAGGGGAAGGCCTGGATCGTGTAGTTGCCCTTGCTGTAGCGGTCGAGCTGCGTCGCCCATTCCAGCACCTCGATCTCGACGTTGAGTCCGACAGCCTGGAGCATCTGCTGGGCGACGACGGCGGCGTCGAAGCTTTCGGGATAGCGCTTGTTGGCGAGCATCACGATCTTCTCGCCCTTGTAGCCGGCTTCCGCGATGAGCTTCTTGGCGGCGGTGGGATCGTATTTCCAGCCCTGCTTCTGGACCGGGCCGTAATAGGCCGAGAGCGCCGGCACGATCGAGTTGTTGGGCGAGCCGATTCCGTCGGTGACGGCGTTGACCAGTTCCTTGGAGTCGATCGCGGCGGCGATCGCCTGGCGCAGCTTGAGGTTCTGCAGCAGCGGGTCGCGGGTCTGGATGATCAGGCCGACGAGGCCCATGCTGGTGACGACGGAGGTCTTGACCTTGTCGTTCTTCTTGAGCTCGGCAATGTCGGTATTGGCGATATCCGGGACGACGTCGATATCGCCCTTCAGCAGGGCGGCCTTGGCCGTCGCGTTGTCGGGGATGATCAGGAAGCGCACCTCGTCGACCAGTGGCTTCTTGGCGCCGGTCAGGCCGTCGATCTTGCCGGGCAGAGAGGCATAGTCGGCGAAGCGCTCCAGCCGGATGTACTCGCCGCGCTTCCATTCCGCGAACTTGAACGGGCCGGTGCCGATCGGCTTGTCGAAGGAGCCGTCGGCCTTGACCGAGTCCTTGTGGAGGATGCCGGTCATCGCGCAATCGGTGCGGGCGAGCGCCGAGAGGAAGAGCGCGCTCGGCTTATCCAGCTCGAAGACGACGGTCTTGTCATCAGGCGCGGAGATTTTCTCGACCTTGACCTGGCCGCGGCCGTCGAATTCCGAGAGGCAGCGCCAGTCGGTCTTCGGATCCATGTAGCGGTTCCAGTTCCACAGCACGTCGGCTGCGGTCAGCGGGGCGCCGTTATGGAACTTCACGCCTTGGCGCAGGGTGAAGCTGTAGCTCTTGCCGTCCGGGGAGATGTCGATCTTCTCGGCGAGCAACGGCTTCGGCAAGGCGTCCTCGCCATAGGCGACGAGGCCTTCGACAAACTGAATGACGACGCCGTCGGTATTGGCGTCGCGATTGACGCCCGGATTGATCGAGCGGATGTCGGCGCGGAGCTGGATCTTGAGCGTGCTCGCCCCTGCGGCCTGAACGAGGCCGCCGCACAGGAGCGCGGCGGCGAGGGCGGTCTTGGTGATCAGGCGCATCATGTTCCCCTGTTTTTCTTCGGTTGTGACGCGGGATCGGGATCGGCTTATTCGGCCGCTTCGGCGAGCAGCACGGGGTCCTCGGTCAGGCTGTAGCGGGTGAAGACGCGGTTCTCGGCCGGCAGCGGCGCGACCTCCATGATCCCCTTCGCCGGCTGCATGATCACCATCGCGACCGTCGCCGAGAGATTGCCCTGCTCGTTGGGGCGGGCCGGACGGCAGACCGAATAGGGCGACAGGAAATCGTCGAAGAGCGCCTGCTTGAGATCGTCGACGGTCAGCTTGCGGCCGGCCTCGTCGAGCAGCTTCCTGACGCGCCAGTCGCGGTAGAAGCTCTCCGGCACGCGCGGGATGCTGGTGTTCTTGACCTTGGTCAGCGCGACCTGGCCGACCCAGTGGTTGGCATGCACGATTATGCCGTCTTCCGGATAGATCGGGAACGCCTCGTCCGGCGCGCATTCGAAATCGATGCCGAAGCCCTTCACGGTCGAGAGCATCATATTGTTTGAGCAGGCCTTGGGCGTCGCGGCGACGGCCTTGATGGCGAAGGCGAGATGCTCCTGCTCCAGAACCTTGCGGCGGATCAGGGCGAGCGGCACGCCCGACTGGGTGAAGTCGCGCTCGCATTCCAAGTAGTTGGCGGTGATCGAGACGCCGGCCGCGTTCATGCCGCAGCGGGCGAGGCCGCCGGCCTCGACGAAGGTCAGGAAATCCGGGCCGTCGGCACGGCGCACGCGCAGCACGATCGCGGTTTCCGCGCATTCGGCGCGCCAATCCCAGTTCTGGCCGTGGATGACTTCGCCATTGGCGCTGCGCTCGGGCAGGATGATCGCGCCGGTGCAGCCGTCGTCGAGCTCTTCCGTCGCCTCGACCGGCTTGTTCTTGATCATCCGCGCCTTGGCGATGACCTCGGTGCGGGCATTGACCATGATGATGTCTTCGAGCGCGACGCCGGCGCCGTCGGCGATGCCGCGCATCTCCTCGATGTAATGCGCGCCGAAAGCCTCGATCTCGCTGGCGAACTCGCCGATCAGGGCGGATTTGGCCTTGGCATCGTAGCCGAGATCGCCGAGCTGGCCGCCATAGAGCTCGATCGAGCGCTTCACACGGCTCGGCACGGCGGCGCCATGCTGGCGGCCGCGCTCATAGGGCGTGCCGGAGACGTCGACGAAGGGGCAGGGCTGGACCATGGCGCGCATCTTTCGGATATGCTGGCAGGAGATCGTACTTTAGTGTATTTCATCATCAACTAAAACAATCAAGGGCCTTCCCATGGCAGCGCCGACCCGGCTGCAACAGGACATTGCCGAACGCATCCTGCAGCTCGTGCGCGACGACGCGCTGGCGGCCGGCGCCTGGCTCAACGAGAACGCAACGGCGAAGCGGCTCGGCGTCTCGCGCACGCCCGTGCGGGCCGCGCTGGATCACCTGGCCGAGCAGGGCGTGGTGCGGCGGCATCTCAACAAGGGCATCGAGCTCATCCACCTGCCGGCCGCGACCGATAGCGCCCGGGCGCCGGAGACGATCGAGCTCGCGATGGTCAAGCTCGCGCATGAACGCGAGAACGGCCTGCTGCCCGACGAGGTCTCGGAACTTGAGGTGATGCGGCGCTACGAGCTCGGCCGGCCCGAGGCGCAGAAGCTGCTCGCCCGCCTTGCCGATCTCGACATGGTCGAGCGCAAGCCCGGCTATGGCTGGCGCTTCCTGCACGAGCCGCGCGACAAGCGCCTGCGCGACGAGAGCTACCGCTTCCGGCTGGTCATCGAGCCGATGTGCATGCTCGAACCCGGCTTCCACCTCGAACCCGGCTGGATTGCGGAGATGCGGGCGCGCCATCTCGCCTATCTGCAAAGCCCGTGGCGCGAGTCTTCCAGCATCGCCTTCTACGAGATGAATGCCGCGTTCCATGAAGGCTTGGCCGCGGCGACGGGCAATCGCTATTTCCACTCGGCCGTGCGCCGTCAGAACCAGCTCAGGCGCCTCTCGAACTACGATTGGGGCCTGGGCTTCGAGCGCGTGCGCGTGAACTGCACAGAGCACCTCGCCATGCTCGACCATCTCGAAGCCGGCGAGAACGAGGTCGCGTCGGCCCTGATGCGCAGCCATTTGCTCAGAGCCAGCAAGCTCAAGCTGGGGACGCGGCAGGCGGGAGAGACCGACTGAACGCGGGCTTGCCCGGCGCGGGATGGCCGCCCTGCCATGGAGACGGTTGACCCGGACGTGATTTGGGCCAGCAATGGCGGCAACCCGAATCCGACAGGTCGAGTATCATGACTGTTCACCAGCGCCCGCAAGCCATTGACGCCGCCAAGCTCGACAAGCTGGCCGAGGTCGCCATCCGCGTCGGCCTCAATCTCCAGCCGGGACAGGACCTGTTCCTGACTGCGCCGGTCGCGGCGTTGCCGCTGGTGCGTCGCATCGCCGAGCATGCCTATAAGGCGGGTGCCGGGATCGTCACGCCGATGCTGGCGGACGAGGAGGTGACGCTCGCGCGCTATCGCTTTGCGCCGGATGCGAGCTTCGACAAGGCGCCGGCCTGGCTCTACAAGGGCGTGGCCGAGGCCTTCTCCGCCAATACCGCGCGTCTCGCCATCGTCGGCGACAACCCGATGCTGCTGGCGAACGAGGACCCGGCCAAGGTCGGGCGCGCCAGCAAGGCGAATTCGCTGGCCTATCAGCCGGCGCTGGAGAAGATCGCCGGCTTCGACATCAACTGGAACATCCTGGCCTATCCGAGCGCGGCCTGGGCCAAGCAGGTCTTCCCTGATGATGCCGAGGAGGTCGCGGTCGGCAAGCTGGCGGAGGCGATCTTCTCGGCCTCGCGCATCGATCAGGCCGATCCGGTCGCTGCCTGGGCGGCGCATAACGCGGCGCTGCGGACGCGGCGCGACTGGTTGAACGGCCAGCGCTTTGCCTCGCTGCATTTCACTGGGCCGGGCACCGATCTGACCGTAGGCCTGGCCGACGGCCATGACTGGCAGGGCGGTGCCTCGCCGGCCAAGAACGGCATCGTCTGCAACCCCAATATCCCCACCGAGGAGGTCTTCACCACCCCGCATGCGCGCCGGGTCGAGGGCCATGTCTCGAGCACCAAGCCGCTCTCCTATCAGGGCTCGCTGATCGACCAGATCCAGGTCCGTTTCGAAGGCGGGCGGATCGTCGAGGCCAAGGCCTCGCGCGGCGAGGCGGTGCTGAACAAGGTGCTCGACACCGACGAGGGCGCGCGCCGGCTCGGCGAAGTCGCGCTGGTGCCGCATTCCTCGCCGATCTCGAAGAGCGGCATCCTGTTCTACAACACGCTCTTCGACGAAAACGCGTCCTGCCATATCGCCCTCGGGCAGTGCTATTCGAAATGCTTCGTCGATGGCGCGAACCTGACGCCGGAGCAGATCGCGGCGCAGGGCGGCAACAAGAGCCTGATCCATATCGACTGGATGATCGGCTCGGGCGAAGTCGACATCGACGGCGTCCATGAGGATGGCCGCCGCGTGCCGGTCTTCCGCAAGGGCGAGTGGGCCTGAGGGCAGACATCCGAGCCTCGCCCTTTCCGTCATGGTCGGGCTTGTCCCGACCATCCACGTCTTCGCTGGTCGAAAGCCGTGTCCCAGACGTGGATGCTCGCCACAAGGGCGAGCATGACGATGTGGTTGCCCGTCAGCCTGCGTTCGCCCTGAGCCAATCCCCCAGCGACGGGCTGTGATGCCCGTCCCGCCCGGTCGTGGCGGGAGCCGCGACCAGCGCGTTGAGCACGGCTTCCTGCGTCGCCTCTGCGGCGGCGCGGAAAAGCGTGTCGATGCGGTTCTCGTTGAGGGCGCGCAGCGGCACGAGATCATCAGGCTGGTCATGGTGGATCGGGTCGGCTGTCGTGAAGGCGACGGCGATATCCCCGCTGCCATTGCCCCAGAAGGCGCCGAGCCGGGCGAGGCCCGCTCCGCCACGCCGCGCGACGCGATGCAATTGCCGCGATTCCAGCGGCACGTCGGTGGCGATGACCAGGATGACCGAGCCGCGCTCGGCCTGCGGTTTCGCCTCGGGTGGCGTCGGGCGCCGGCCGTCGGGCAGGACGAGATCGCCGGCATTGCCGAAATTGGCCAGCGCCAGCACGCCGAGCGTGTGATCGGTCTCGTCTAGGGTGAAGCGGCGCGAAGCCGTGCCGATGCCACCCTTGAAGCCGAAGGCGCTCATGCCGGTGCCGGCGCCGACCGCGCCTTCCATGACGGGACCCGAGGCTGCGGCATCGAGCGCGGCGAAGGCATGGGCTTCAGTCAGCGCGCGGGCGCGGATATCGGAGAGATAGCCGTCATTGCATTCGAGCACGACCGGATTGACGGTGCCTGTCTCGCGGCCGATGTCGGGATTATCAGCGAGCGCGCGCGTCACCAGAGCATCGAAGCCGGTGCCGACGGCGAGCGTGTTTCCGAGCAGCAGCGGCGTTTCGATCTGGCCGAGCTCGGCGAGCTGCATCAGCCCGGCGCTCTTGCCGAAGCCGTTGATGATATCGACCGCGGCGCGGACCTTGCGACGGAAGAGATTGCCGTCGTGAGGCAGCAGCGCGGTGAAGCCGGTCCGAAGGTCACCCTCGTTCACGGTGACATGGCCGAGCTTGACGCCGGGCACGTCGGTGATCGCGTTGAGCGGGCCGGGCTGCTGGATGCCGCAAATGAGGCCGAAATCGCGGAGGCGCTGGGTCATGACGTGGTCCGGTGAAACGGTTCGGGATCAGCGCGGCAGGGTCGTGCCACGCCCATTCGCACGGGCCTTTTCGACGACCAGATGCGCGAGCGCGAGATCGGCCAGCGCGACGCCGCGGAAGCAGAAGAAGGAGCGGCCTGCCGGTGCGGTCGGGTGCGGACCGCCCGCAAGTTCCGTCATGTCATGGCCGAAGCTGACGGTCGTGACCGGATTGCCGGCGGCGTCATAGGGTGCGTGTGACTGCTCCAGGCTATCGGTGGCGAGGACGTCGAAGGCCGGCAGGGTCTCGGGCAACCAGCTCCGGCCGGTATCGACCGCTGCGGCGAAGGCGACGGGCTTTAGGCGCCGCGCATCGAGGAAGGGCCTCATCCCGGGGCCACCCGGGACCATCGAGATCACGATATCGCTCTGCGCGAGCAGCGTGTCCGCATCGTCCAAAACCTGCGCGGCGAGGCCGGTCGCGCGTGCGGCTTCCGCGAGGCGGTCGGCCGAGGCGCGGCTGCGGCTCATGGCCAGCGCCATGGTGAGGCCCGGATAGAGCGCACGGAAGGCGGCGAGATGGGCATGGGCCTGCAAGCCGCAGCCGATGAAGCCGATGGTTCGGGGCTGAGGCGGAGCGAGCCGTGAGGCTGCGGCGGCGGTGATCGCTGCGGTGCGGATCAGCGTGATCTCGTCGCCATCGAGGATCGCGCGCGGCATCCCCGTCGCATAGTCGTTGACGCAGATCAGCGCGCTGACGGCCGGCAGGGACGAGCCTGCCGCGATGGGCGCCATCGCCACCCATTTCACCGTGGCGATCTGCTGGGCGGAGGACGCCGCGGTCATCGCCTGGAAGCCGTGGCCGACTCCCAGCATCAGCGCCGTTTTCGGGATGCTCCGGTTCAAGCCGGCGGCATGGTCGCGAAAGCCTTGCAGTACGGCCTCGCGCGCCTCGTCGGGCGAGATCGCCAGCGCCCGGACGTCGTCGCGCGAAAGATACAGCAGGCTGTCGCTCATCCGGGGCACTCCATGACGCGGGCAAAGGCCCGAAGCGGCATGGATGCCGGGATACAGCCTGGCCGGAGCGGCGTCGAGGCACTCGGCCCCGATCGCAAGCCTCACCTTAGGGAAGCAAAATGCGTCACAGGATTGACATCTTCCTTAACTCGCGTATTTTTCCTTATATTGCAACCCAAGTTCCATTTAATGGAACTTTATAGGTAAATCGCGATGTCGATCCTGTCGTCGGCCGTGGATGTGCTGCGCTGCTTTTCGAGCACGCGCCATGACGTGACGGTGACGGATCTGGTGACGCTGCTGGGCATGCCGAAGAGCAATGCCTCGCGGCTGCTCCGGGCGATGCGCGACGAGGGGCTGCTGGAAACGGTCGGCGAGAGCAAGCGTTACCGGCCCTCGCTCCTGCTCAACCAGGTCGGCCATCTCTATCGGTTCGCGGCTTCGCTGATCGACCGCGCCGATGCGGTGGTTGGGGCCATCTCGGACCGGATCGGCCATACCGGCTATGTCAGCGTCCGGCGCGGCACCGAGATCGTCGCGGTGACGGCCCATCCCGGCCGCCATGCCCTGCGCGTGGTCACCTCGATCGGCGACCGCATTCCCGCCTTCGCCTCCAGCACCGGCCGCGCGCTGCTCGCCCGCCTGACGGACGACGAGGTCCGTGCGCTCTATCCCGCGGGCTTCACCCCGCCGTCCGAAACCGCGCCGCGTGATATCGACGACCTGCTCGATCGGCTGGCGCGTGTCCGCGATGAGGGATTCGCCGAATCACGCGACGAGGCGGTGCGCGGCGTGCGCGCGCTCTCGGTTGCGGTCGGCGACCCCGCGACCGGCGACGAGGTCGCGCTCTGCCTGTCCTTCCCGGCCGCCACCGTCGAGCCGGCCGAGCGCCTCGCCATCATCCGTTCCCTGGGAGAGGGCGCCGCGGAAATCGCGAGCCTCACCAAGGACAAGCGCTTCCACCCCCTCAATCTCGCAATCGCGGAGACCGCTCCATGAGCAATCGTTGGCGTATCGGCTTCGACATCGGCGGCACCTTCACCGACTTCATCCTGTACGATTCGCAGGAGCGTTCGGTTCGGCTGCACAAGCGCCTGACCACCCCGCATGATCCGTCCGAAGCGGCACTGATCGGTCTTGGCGAACTCACCGAAATGGCCGGGATCACGCTGGCCGATGTCGGTGACATCGTCCATGGCACGACGCTGGTCACCAACGCCGTGATCGAGCGCAAGGGCTCGAAACTTGGCCTGATCACCACCAAGGGCTTCCGCGACATCCTCGAAATGGGGACGGAGCAGCGCTACGACATCTACGACCTGTTCCTGACCTTCCCCGATCCGCTGGTCTCGCGCGAACATCGCCTCGAAGTGGCCGAGCGCATGGATCGCGACGGCCAGGTCGTCACCGCGCTCGACGCGGACGCCGTGCGCAAGGCCGCCCGCGAGCTCGAAGCCGCCGGCTGCGAGGCAATCGCGATCTGCTTCCTCAACAGCTACCGCAACCCCGCTCACGAGCAGGAAGCCGGCCGGATCGTCCGCGAGACCTGCCCGGAGCTGACCATCTCGCTGTCGAGCGAGGTCGTCGCCGAGATCTGGGAGTACCAGCGCTTCGTCACCACGGCGGCCAACGCTTATGTCCAGCCGCTGATGCGCCGCTACCTCCAGCGCCTGGAGCGCGAGCTTGCGGCCCGCTCCTTCCGCGGTTCGTTGACGCTGATGCATTCGGCCGGCGGCCTGGTCTCGCCCGAGACGGCGCGCACCTTCCCGATCCGCCTGCTCGAAAGCGGCCCTGCCGGCGGCGGCCTCGCCACGGCGCTGTTCGGCGAACTCGCCGGCCACAAGGACGTGATCTCCTTCGATATGGGCGGCACCACCGCCAAGGCCTGCATGATCGAGGATGGCCGCGCCGAGATCGCGCCGATGCTCGAAGCCGGCCGCGTCAACCGCTTTGCCAAGGGCTCCGGCCTGCCGATCAAGGCCCCCGTCATCGATATGATCGAGATCGGCGCCGGCGGCGGCTCGATCGCCGCGATCGACGAGGTCGGCCTGCTCAAGGTCGGCCCGCATTCGGCCGGCTCCGATCCCGGCCCGGCCTGCTACGGCATGGGCGGCACCAAGCCGACCGTCACCGACGCCAATCTCGTGCTCGGCTATTACGATCCCGGCTTCTTCCTGGGCGGGCGCATGGCGCTCGACCTTGAGGCGGCGCGCAAGGCGGTCTCGACCGTCGCTGCGCCGCTCGGCCTTTCGATCGAGGAAGCCGCCTGGGGCATCCACAAGGTCGTGGTCGAGAGCATGGGCGCCGCCGCCCGCGTCCATCTCGTCGAGAAGGGCAAGGACCCCCGCCATTACGCAATGGTCGGTTTCGGCGGTGCCGGCCCGGCGCATGCCGTCGATGTCGCCCGCGTGCTCGGCGTCAAGCAGGTCATCATCCCGCCGGCCTCTGGCGCGGCCTCCGCGCTCGGCTTCCTCGCCGCACCGCTCTCCTTCGACATGGTGCGTTCGCTGCCGGTCGAGTTCTCCGAGGGCTTCGATGCGGCCTCCGTCAATGCCGTGCTCCGCGATCTCGAGGTCGAAGGCCGCAAGCACCTGACCGAGGCCGGCGTGAAGTCCGACGACGTCACGGTGGAACGCACGGCCGATATGCGCCTCGTCGGCCAGATGCACGATATCTCCGTGCCATTGCCGGCCGGGACCATCGATGCGTCGAGCCTGGAGGCCGTCCGCGCGGCGTTCAGCAAGGCCTATTCCGCCCGCTATACCTCGGTCTATGAGGGGGCCCGGCTGGAGGCGATCAATTTCCGCGTCCGCTGCGCCGGCCCGGTGCCGACGCTCTCGCTCTCAGGCGCGGCCGGCGGCGGCGATGCCGCGAACAAGATCAAGGGCACCCGCAAGGCCTGGTTCGAGGGCGGCTGGAGCGAGGCCACCGTCTATGACCGTTACGCGCTGCGCTCCGGCGACAGCATCAAGGGACCGGCTATCATCGAGGAGCGCGAAGCGACCACGATCGTCCCGCCCGGCGACAGCGTCGCCATCGACGATGTCCTGAACCTGCTGGTTCATGTCGGACAGGCCAATGCCGCCGAGACCACGATCACCGCCGACATGCCGCTGGCCGAGGCCGCGCGCCGGATCGAGGCCGATCCGATCTCGCTTGAGATCATGTGGAGCCGGATGATCAACGTCGTCGAGGAGATGTGGCTGACGGTCTGCCGCACCGCCTTCTCGCTGGTGATCTCGGAAGCGCAGGACTTCGCCTGCGAACTGCTCGACCCCGAAGGCGAGACGCTGGCGCATTCGCCGCGCGCCATGCCGGTGTTCAACCTGACGCTGCCGCGCGCGGTCAAGGCGCTGCTGGAGCGCTATCCGGCCGATACGCTGAAGCCCGGCGACGTCCTTATCACCAACGATCCCTGGCTCTGCGCCGGCCATCTCTTCGACATCGCGGTGGTGACGCCGGTCTTCCTCGGCGATCGCGTCGTCGGCCTGATGGGCACGGTGGGCCATGTCTCGGATATCGGCGGCACCAAGGACAGCTTGCGGGCCCGCGAGATCTACGAGGAGGGCTTCCAGATCCCGCCGATGAAGCTCTACGAGGCCGGAAGGATCAACGAGACGCTGGTGCGCCTGCTGGGCGAGAACGTGCGCAACTCCGAGCAGGTGCTCGGCGACCTGCACTCCTTCGTCGCGGCCAATGCCATCGGCGCCGAACGGCTCCAGTCCTTCCTCACCGATTACGGCATGCAGGACCTGAGGGCGCTCGCCCATGTCGTGCAGAGCCGCTCGGAGAAAGCGATGCGCGACGCCATTCGCGCCATTCCGGACGGGGTCTATCACGGCACCGCCTCGAACAATCCGCTGGGCACGCCGATGCATTACCCGCTGGCGCTGACGGTGAAGGACGACACGATCCATCTCGACTTCGCCGGGGCGCCGCCGCAGCTCGCGCAGGGCGGGCTCAACTGCACGCTCAACTACACGATGGCGCATGCGACCTATCCGCTGAAATGCATGCTGACGCCGAATGTCCGCGGCAATGCCGGCTGCTACCGCGCCTTCACGGTCGAGGCCCCGAAGGGCTCGATCCTGAACTGCGACAAGCCGCTGGCGGTCAACCTGCGTACCCGCACCGGCTGGTATCTGGCGCCGAACATCTTCCGCGCCTTGTCGGAAGCGGCGCCGAAGCAGGTCCAGGCCTTCACCGGCCTGCCGGTGGCGGCGAGCGTCTATGGCCGCGATGCGGCCGGCGACACCTATTCCGACATGCTCTTCTGCGGCGGCGGCCAGGGCGGCTCGGCCCAGGGCGACGGCAAGTCCGGCCTGCTCTACCCGACGTCCGCCGCGAACACCTCGATCGAGACCTTCGAATCGCGGGTGCCAGTGCTGGTGGTCGAGAAGACCTATCTCACCGACTCGGGCGGCGCCGGCCAGCATCGCGGCGGTCTCGGCCAGCGCGTGCGCTTGCGCAAGCTCTCGGATGACGGCCTGCCGACGCTGGTCTCGCTCTATCCGGAAGGGGTCAACAACCCGATCCCGGGCCTGTTCGGCGGCAAGGCCGGCGGCGGGGCGTCGGGCCGGGTGATCGACGAGCAGGGCCATGTGTTGAAGGACGTCGGCACCGGCGAGCTCGTCCAGGTTCGTCAGCCGCAGGAGATCGTCGAGCTCGTGCTCGCCGGCGGCGCCGGCTACGGCCCGGCCTCCGAGCGTTCGCGGGAGGCGATCGCCCGCGACATCGCGCTCGGGCTCGTCTCTTCCGATGCGGCCAAGCGCGATTACGGCGTGCAGGGAGCGCATGCCACGCAGGACGTCGGCGAAGCCAAGGCCGGCATCCTGGTTGCCTGAGAAGGCAAGGGAACAACGCAAACGCCCGACAGGGGCTAATGAGGGGACTGAGGCATGACCAATCCAACCGAGGGGGTGCCTCAGAAGCACCCCAGCCTGTTCGAGCCGGCGACGCTGCTGCTCATCGCCGTGCTCTGCGTCTTCGGCGCGATCATCGGCATGCAGCTTCTGGTGTCGCTCGGCATCACCGCCAACACCTCGCTGATCGGCGCGCTCGCTGCCATGGCGCTGGCGCGCGTGCCGCTCGCGATCTTCGCGCGCTACCGCTCGATCCATGTCCAGAACCTGGCCCAGAGCGCGATCTCCTCGGCCACGTTCGGCGCGGCCAACAGCCTGCTCCTGCCGGTCGGCATTCCCTGGCTGCTCGGACGTCCGGATCTCGTCCTGCCGATGCTTGCGGGCGCTTTCTTCGCCATGCTGCTCGACGCCTATCTGCTCTACCGGATGTTCGATTCCCGCGTCTTCCCGGCGCAGGGCGCCTGGCCTCCGGGCGTCGCAGCGGCCGAGGCGATCAAGGCCGGCGACGAGGGCGGCCGCAAGGCTGTGCTGATGGGCATCGGCTTCGGCACGGGCGTCGTCGCATCCTTCATCAAGATCCCACTGGCCTGGATCGGCTTTGCCGGCTCGGCCGCCGTCACCGGCATTCCGATGTCGGCCTTCGGCGTCGCCTTCATCGGCAATATCTGGGCGCTGCTCATGTTCGGCATCGGCCTGCTGCTGCGCGGCTATTCCGGCCAGCTCTTCAGCGGCCCGGCTTTCGCCAACATCATCCCGAAGGGCGACCTGATGGCCGCCTATATCCCGCACGGCTTCATGATCGGCGCCGGCCTCGTCGCCCTGTTTCAGGTCGCGGCGCTGCTGTTCCGGCGCGGCGAGGCCAAGGGCGAGGCGACCTCGGGCGTCTCGGATGCCGAGGTCAAGCGTGCGCTCGGGCTCGGGACGGTCGGCTATCTCGTGATCGCCGTGTTCATCGCGATCGTCGGCGGGCTGATGAGCGACATGTCGATGGGCATGCTGATCCTGTTCGTGCTCTACGCCGCCTTCGCGGCTTATGTGCATGAGCTGATCGTCGGCCTCGCGGCGATGCATTCCGGCTGGTTCCCGGCCTTCGCGGTCGCGCTGATCACGCTGATCATCGGCATGCTGATCGGCTTTCCGATGCCGGCCCTGGCGCTGCTCGTCGGCTTCTCGGCCGCGACCGGGCCTGCCTTCGCCGATATGGGCTACGACCTGAAGGCCGGCTATCTGCTGCGCGGCAATGGCGCAGATCCCGCCTTCGAGCGCGATGGCCGCCGGCAGCAGCTCTTCGCGGCGATGTTCGCCTTCGTCGTGGCGGGCGCGGTCGTGCTGTTCTCCTATCAGTCCTATTTCGACCAGAACCTCGTCGCCCCCGTGAACAAGGTCTATGCCGCGACGATCAAGGCAGGCGTCGCTGATGGCGTCGCCTGGCAGCTCTTCCTCTGGGCGATCCCTGGCGCGATCCTGCAGTTCATCGGCGGGCCGAAGCGGCAGATCGGCGTGCTCTTCGCCACCGGCCTGCTGATCGCCTTCCCGATGGCGGGCTGGGCTGTGCTGGCCGGCATCCTCTGCCGGATCATCTGGGAGAAGCTGCGCGGGGCGGGCGGCGAGGGCGACATGGAGGTCTTCGCTGCCGGCGTCATCGCGGGCGACGCGATCTTCTCCTTCTTCGACTCCGTCTCGAAGAATTTCTGGAAGCGCTGAGCGAACCAGGCCTCGGGGCGATCGTCCCGAGGCCTTTTCATCGCGGAGGAGGCATCGCCATGAGCAAGCTGGGCACCTTGACCATCGGCCAGGCGCCGCGCGCCGACATCACGCCGATCCTCGACGACGTGCTCGACGCGCGCCTGGCGCGACGCCATGCCGGCGTGCTCGACGGTCTGAGCCGTGCCGAGATCGAGCGCGACTTCGCGACCGAACCCGGCAAGCCGGTGCTGATCACCAAGCTGCTCGACGGCAGTGCCGCGGTCATCGACCGCGCCCGTACCGAGGCGGCGGCGCAGGCCAAGCTCGCCATGCTGGAAGCCGAGGGCTGCTCGACGATCCTGATGCTCTGCACCGGGCATTTCGAGAGCCTGAGGACGGAGAAGGCGCGACTCGTCGAGCCGGACCGCATCCTGCCGCTGACCGTGGCGGCGCTGGTGCAGGGCGCCCCGCTCGGCATCATCGTGCCGCTGGCCGAGCAGATTTCGTCGGAGGCTGGGAAATGGGCGCCGCTCGGGCGCGCACCGCTCTATGCCGCAGCCTCGCCCTATGGCGGTGGCGGGATTTCGGTCGCGGAAGCTGCGCGTGATCTCGCCGGGCGCGGCGCGCAGGTCCTGCTGATGGACTGCATGGGCTTCGTCGAGCGGCATCGTCGCGAAGCAGGAGAGGCGGGTCTGCCGGTCATCCTCTCTAACAGCCTGATCGCCAAGCTGGTCTCGGAGATCGTCTGACGGTCCCTTGAGGTTCCAAAGAAAAGGCCGCCCAAGGGCGGCCTTTTGCGTTTGCTGCGAGGCGCAAGTCTCACTTCGGCGCGAAGATACCGAGGCTGCTCGCGGTGATGTCGAAGGAGAGCGTAGCGACCACGGCTGCACCGCACCACTTGGAGCGGCCGCTGCCGCTGGTGATCCCACGCGGATCGGCCGTCAGCGCGAAGCATTCGTTCTTCGACAGGTCGGTGTCGTGATAGCGGACATCCGCCGTGACGTTCTTCCAGGTATAGGACACGCCGGCATTCCAGTAGTTGTAGTCCGGCAGGTTGGTCGGCGGCACCGTCGACCAGATCGCGAGATTGGTGGTGCCGAGCCAGTAATGGCCGAACTCGCCGGAGACCGAGAGGCCTTCCAGGAAGGGCAGGGCGTACTTGGCGGTCACCGAGGCGTAGGTGCCGCTGGCGCCGGTGCCGAGCCAGTCCCAGGCGTAGAAGACGTTGGCGCCGAGCGTCAGGCTCTCCGCGAAGGTGTAGGAGACCTTGCCGTAGACCTCGGTGTAATCCGTGTTCTTCGGCGTCCAGAACACGCCGGTGGCGTCGATCAGCTGCTTTTCGTTGGGATAATAGTACTGCATCACGCCGAGGTCAAAGGCGAGGTCGCCGAATTTCGGCCGGATGCCGCCGTAGAAGTCGATTTCAGCCGGAGGGCGCGTGGCGAGGTCGACGCTCGAGCCGTAGACGCCGGCATAGAACAGGTTGTTGTAGATCTGCAGCTCGGCGCCGCCGCCGATGCCGGGCTTGCGGTCGGTCTGGGAGATGCCGCGGAAATTGTAGTCGGTCTGGGCCTTCACGTTGACGGCAATGTCGAACCAGGTGATCGACGGGACGACCGGCACAGGCGGTGCGCCCTTCTTGCTCGGCAGGTCCGAGGCCTGGGCACTGCCGATTCCGGCTGCCAGAGCCAAGCCGAGTATCGAGG
Organism: Allobosea sp. ASV33; assembly: GCF_016428755.1. Taxonomy (GTDB): domain Bacteria; phylum Pseudomonadota; class Alphaproteobacteria; order Rhizobiales; family Beijerinckiaceae; genus Allobosea. The sequence goes on along the minus strand of NZ_JAELTI010000020.1, from coordinate 36,453 downwards.
AACGGAAGAGATCGGACATCTACAGAAACCCCTCGCCGCGCATGGATCGCGCTGTCGATCCATCAAACTGGCGGGGGCGGGTTTCCGGCAAGGCGAGCTTTTGGGCTGAACGCACACCGAAAAAGCAAAGGCCCCCGAAACGGGGGCCTTCGCGCCTGCAAAAAAGGCAATGCGGATTATCTGCTAATCCGTGACAATTATGCCACGCTCGCTGGGCAGCCAGATGAACGTCTCAGCGCTGCGCCGGCTGGCTCGCATAGGCCGCCGTCGACTGGTCGAGGCTGGAGGTCTTGAGGCCGTTGGCGCGGCGTGGCGGCAGCGGAGCGCTGGTCGTGGTCGGCGAGGCCGGAACGACCGAGACGACCGGAGCCGCTGCGGTGGCGACGCCCTGATCGGCCGTGCCGCCGAAGGTCGGCATGAAGCTGAGGGCGCGCTGCAGGAAGGGCTTGTCCTCCGCAGGGGCTGCCGGAGCGGCCGGGACGACCGGCGTCGAGGAGGCACTGGCCAGCACCGGTGCCTGCTGGGCATTGCCCGGGGCGACCTTGGCGAGCTGCGTCGCGGCGGGAGCCACGGCTGCACGCGGCGCCACGGCGGGCTTGGCCTCGATCGGGGCGGGCTCCTCGGCGGGCGCGGCGGCGACGGCAGCGAGGATGGCGTCATTGTCGGCAGAGGCAGCGCGGATGGTCGCCTTCGCCTTGCCGGTATTGTCGAGCACCACGACGCGCGGGCCGGAGGCGAGCGCATCCTCGCGGCTTATGCCGACATCCCGCGACGCCCAGGAGGCGGAGCGATTCAGGGCATCGGCGCCGTTGGAGGCCAGCGCCCGCTTGAACGAGGCGTGCTGGTCGCCGTCGTCATAGATCAGCTTGATCGCGGGCGTGCCCTTGGCGACGAGGGCCGCGACCTGGACATCGTCCTCGCGGCGCTTCTCGGCGACGGCGGCCGGGGCCTGGCCGCCATTGAAGACGTAGCGGCCGCCGGCGACGGACACGGCCGGCTCGTCCTTCATGACCTCGAAATAGTCGGAGCCTTCCTTCAGGTTCTTCCAGAAGGCGATGTTCGGGTCGAGCCGGTGCTTGGCCAAGTTCTGCGCGGTCATCCGGAAGGGATAGGCCTGCATCTGCACCGCGCGCTGGCCGGCATTCTGGGCCTCGCGCACCAGGGCGTAGATCTCGCCGATCTGGTCGTCCGTCATCGAATAGCAGCCGGCCGAGGAGCAGGCGCCATGTACCATCAGATGCGCGCCGGTGCGGCCATAGGAGCGGTCATAGGCGTTGGGATAGCCCATGTTGAACGAGACGTAATAGGACGAATTCGGGTTCATCTGCTGGGGCGTGATTGCATAGAAGCCCTCCGGCGCCATGCGATCCCCCTCGCGGACCTTCGGGCCGAGCTGGCCGGACCAGCGGCACATCGGGAAGGTCTTCAGCAGCGCGTATTGCCCGTCGGCCTTGCGCTTCCAGACCTCCAGCTCCGATTCCTTCTTGTAGGATCGGATGATGATCGGCTGGTCCTTGTTCATGCCCTTCTCGGACATGAGGGCATAGGTCGCGCTCGGAATCGGGATGTTGTGGCGCGCGGAGCCGCGATAGCGGTCTTCCTCGCAGGCAGCCAGTGTCAATGCAACAAAAGCCACGAGCGCGAGTTGCTTGATTGCCACGTCGTCAATCCCATTGATCGGCAGGCCGGGGCGCGACCTGTGACTTCGCAAGACGGCCAAATTGTGCCGTCGACTCGTTTTAGATGCGTTAGCCTTGAGGGTTCCTTACCATAGCCTTCCCGAGTCTGGCCACATGGTCAACGCGGGGTAAAGGACCCTTGCTTTCGCAATTGCGAGATATTCGGTTCCCGAGATTGCTCAGAGATTGCGGCCGATCGCGAGAAACTTGTCCGCACGCTTGGCGACGATGTCGTCGCCGCTCAAGCCGGCGAGATCGCTGAGCGCGGCGGCGATCGCATCGCCCGCGCGGTTGATCGCGGCCTGGCCGTCGCGATGGGCGCCGCCCGTCGGCTCCTGCACGATCTTGTCGATGATGCCGAATTTCAGCAGATCCTGCGCGGTGATCTTCATGCCCGTCGCGGCGTCCTGCGCGCGTGCCGTGTCGCGCCAGAGGATCGAGGCCGCGCCTTCCGGCGAGATCACCGAATAGATCGCATGCTCCATCATCATGACGCGGCTGGCGGCGGCGATCGCGATCGCCCCGCCCGAGCCACCCTCGCCGATGACCAGCGCGATGCTCGGGCTGCGCAGACCCAGCCAGGCTTCGGTCGACCGGGCGATGGCCTCGGCCTGGCCGCGCTCCTCCGCCTCGATGCCGGGATAGGCGCCGGCGGTGTCGACGAAGCTCAGGACGGGCAGGCCGAAGCGGTCCGCAAGCTCGGCCAGGCGCACGGCCTTGCGATAGCCCTCAGGCTTGGGCATGCCGAAATTGTGCCGGATGCGGGTCTCGGTCGAGTCGCCCTTCTCCTGGCCGATGACGCAGACCGGCTCGCCGCGGAAACGGCCGAAGCCGCCGACGATGGCCTCGTCCTCGCCGAAGGCGCGGTCGCCGGCGAGCGGGGTGAATTCGGTGATCAGACCGGCGCAGTAATCCTTGAAATGCGGGCGCTGCGGATGGCGCGCCACCAACGTCTTCTGCCAGGGCGTCAGGGCCGCATAGAGTTCCTTCAGCGCCTGGCTGGCGCGGGCGTCGAGCTTGCCGATCTCCTCCGAAAGGGAGATGCCGTCGCCGCGTGCCTCGAGGGCCCGCAGCTCGTCCGCCTTCGCCTCCAGCTCGGCGACCGGTTTCTCGAAATCCAGGTAGCTACGCATCGTGATCCAGTTCAGATTCCGCGCCTTGAGCGGGCGGAGCGGCGGTTTACAGTGAAACCGGGCTTGAAAAGCGGCGGACCTTGGCCGCGCCCCGGCGAAATTGTCAACCCGTTCCTGGCTTCGCAGGCGGGTTTGCCGCGCGCTGCGTGGGCGACGCCTGCGGCAGGAGAACCGGTCTCAGCGCGAAACTGCGCCGCGTCGCGCGCAGGGGTGCGCGCCGGTAGAATTGCTTGGTGGCGTCGATGATATGGACGCCGGCGAAGGGCAGCGAAAGGCCGGAACCGATCCGCTCCCAGGCCAGCGCCGAGCGCATCAGCAGCTGCCTTTGCAAGGGCGGGACATAGAGCGCCTCGGTCCAATGCTCGGGCGAGAACTCGGCGCCGCGCATCAGGGCTGAGAGCTGGCGGCGGCTGAAAGGGCGGCCCTGGCCGAAGGGCGTGCCGTCCATCCGGGCCCAGAGGCCGCGTCGGTTGGGCACGACGAGAATCATCCGTCCGCCAGGATTGAGCACGCGCGAGACCTCTTCCAGGAGGTCGTCCGGGCTTTCCGTCTCTTCCAGCGCGTGGACGAGCACGACACGGTCGATCGAGGCAGTCGGCAGCGGCAGGAGCGTCGGCTCGACCAAGGCGGAGGCGGAGAGGCCGGGCGAGGGCCAGTTCACCACGCCTTGCGCTGCCGGCATGAAGGCGATGGTCCGCTCGGCCTGCATGCCGAGCACCGAGAGATAAGGCGTCGCATAGCCTAAGCCCAGCAGGCGCTGGCGGGCGCAGTCCGGCCAGAATCGCAGCATCGCCCGGCCGATGAAGCGCCGGGCCACATGGCCGAGCGGGCTTGCATAGAAGGCGCGCAGGTCGACGACGTCGAGAGGCATGGCGCCTGAGATGGAACGCGCGGCGCCCGAACGCAAGGGCTGCCCTGCGGCGATGCCGGGTTGATCGGCGAGCGGGCATGGCCCATGCAGAGGCATGACCGCCTGCCGTTCCGGTGGGCCGACCCTGCCGGAGGAAGCCATGCCGCTCGACCTTCACGTCTTCCGCACGCTCAACGACAATGCGGGTGCGCTGCTCCACGATCCCGCCAGCGGCGCCTGCGCGGCCGTCGACGTGCCTGATGCCGGCGAGACGCTCGCCGCCGCCAAGGCCAAGGGCTGGACGATCAGCGACATCTTCATCACCCATGCCCATCACGACCACACGCAGGGCGTCGCCGAGGTGAAGCAGGCGACCGGCGCCACTGTCGTCGGCCCGGCCGATGCGCGGACCAGCGCGCCGCTCGACCGGGTCATCGGCGAGGGGGACACCGTGAGCTTCGGCGGCGAAAGCTTCGAGATCTGGCATACGCCGGGCCATTCCGACGGGCATCTCAGCTTCGTTGGGCGCAGTGCCAAGCTCGCACTGGTTGGCGACGTCGTCTTCGTGATGGGCTGCGGGCGGGTCCAGCCCGGCCAGATGGAGCGGATGTGGACCTCGCTCTCGCGCTTGATGGCGCTGCCGGGCGACACCCGCCTGCTCTGCGGCCACGACTACACCCTCGCCAATGCCCGCTTCGCCCGCTCGGTCGATCCCGCGAACGAGACCCTCAAGGCGCGCTTTGCCGAGGCCGAGACCGCCAAGGCCGAGGGCCGCTTCTGGGCACTGACCACGGTCGCCGAGGAAAAGGCGACCAATCCGTTCTTCCGTGCGGCCGAGCCGGCGCTGGCGAAGGCGGTGGGGCTGGTGGGTGCTGCACCGGGCGCGGTCTTCGCAGCCCTGCGCGAAGCCAAGAACCGGTTCTGACCGTGACAATGCGGCTCGACGGGCTCTCGGCGGCGGAGGTCATCCGCCTGCTCGATCTCAAGCCCCATCCCGAGGGCGGCTATTATCGCGAGACGTTTCGCGACGCGGCCGGGCCGGAGGGCCGGGGCTTCTCGACCGCGATCTACTATCTGCTCGATACCGGCGAGACCTCGGAATGGCACCGCGTCGATGCGGCCGAGATCTGGCACCATTATGCCGGTGCGCCATTGGTCATTACCGTCTCGCCCAATGGCCACGATGCCTCGGCGTATCATCTGGGCACGGAGCTTGCCGCCGGCCAGCGCCCGCAATTCGTGGTGCCGGCCGGCTGGTGGCAGAGTGCGACCTCGCTCGGCGCCTGGACCTTGGTCGGTTGCACGGTCGCGCCGGGTTTCGAATTCAAGGGCTTCGAGATGGCGCCGCCGGGCTGGCGGCCGACACCGCGCAAGCCGTCCGGGGGATAGGATGCTGACGAAGACGGATAACAGCGAATTGGTGCTCGGCTGCGAGCGGCGCATCATCAATGCCTGGCCGGCGTTGTCGACATTGATCGTCGGCGATTGGGTATTGCGCTTCGCCAACGGCTATTCGGGCCGGGCCAATTCGGCGACGCCGTTGAGCTATGGCGCCGAACTCGACGGCACGATGCTCGACCTGATCGAGGAGCTCTATCGTGCGGACGGATTGGTCCCTGCCATTCGCCTGACGCCGCTGGTGGCGGATGCGACGCGCGCGGCGGTGCTGGAGCGCGGCTACCGGGTCAAGGACAAGTCGTTCGGCCAGATCGCGCCGCTTGCCGGCCTTGCCGCCTCCGAGGAGCCGGAGCTGCAGATCGAGGCGCGGCCGAGCCAGGAATGGACGGCCGGGGTCGCCGCGCTCCAGAGCGGCCACAAGACCCATGTCGCCAATCTCGCTGCCATCATCGAGAAGGTCAGGTTGCCGGCCGGTTTCGCGACCTGGCTGGTCGAGGGCGAGGCTGTCGCCTTCGGCATGAGCGTGGCCGAGCGCGGCATGGCCGAGATCGGTCTGATCTGCGTCGATCCCGGCCATCGCGGCCATGGCTATGGCCGCAAGATCGTGCAGGGATTGATGGGCTGGGCCGCGGCGATGGATTGCCACAGCGCCTATCTGCAGGTCGAGCAGAGCAACGCGGTCGCGATCAACCTCTATGGCAGCCTGGGCTTCCGCGAGCTCTACCAGTACGAGACGCGGATACTGGATTGAGGGCGTCGTTCTCGGGCTTGACCCGAGAATCTCAGGCCGGAAGAGACGCCGGAACCTCCGCGTCACGAGAGATGCCCGGGTCAAGCCCGGGCAGGACGGTGAAGCTATCGCGTCAGCAGCGCCGTGCCGTAAAGGCCGAAGGCGAAGAGAGTGTGGCTGACGATATTCAGCAGCCGGATCTGGTTCGCGTTCGGCTTCTTCGAGGCGGCGATGCCCATGCCCATGCCGGGCTGCAGGGCGAACCAGCCGCAGCCGATCGTCGCCCAGCCGACGATGAGTGCCGGTAGGAAGGTCGGATTGCGCGCCCAGCCGGCCCCGGCGATGGCCAGCACGATCCCGGCGAAGGCGATGCCGACGAGGTAATGGCAGATCCAGCCGATCGCGAGCTCACCGGCGACGGGCTCGGATTTGCCGATGTCCTCATGCCAGACGCGACCGCGCGGCAGGTGCGCGAACCAGCGGCCGGGCATCGCCCAGTTCGGCTTGGGGAAGCCGAACAAGCGCAGGAACTGAGCCCAGATATCGGTGAGCGCGGTCGCGCCGATACCGATGACGATCATCCGCAAGATCAGATCCGACACGTTCCATCCCCCAGGGCCGCATCGACGCGGCTCGCTCCCTGTTGGAGCGGCGATAGCGGCAGCGGTCAACTGCGGCAGCGCGCGAGCGGGCTGCATGCGGCGCATCGACCAGGCGGGGGAACCGTGGCCGCTGCCGATGGGTTGCCTCCGCTGATCCACATCCGAGCGAGGGGGAACGACATGGCCACGGCAACCGCCGAGACGTCACGCAATGCCGCCAAGGCCGCGACCGGGCCGCATGGCGCGAGCGAACTGCCTTCCGTGGTGGTCACCAGCTATAATCTGGAGGTTCGCGACGATGACGGCTTCGTCGGCGACAAGGCGAGCCGCGGCGCCTTCATCGAACATCTCGACGCGCTGCGGAGCCATCTCAAGCGCAACGGCGACGATCCGCTCAAGGGCAAGACCGCCGAGATCAGCAAGAAAGAGCTCGATGCGCTGATCAAGGACGGCGATGCGAAGGAGGCTGCGCTGGTTCTCAGTGCCGTCGAGGGCTTCGCCCAATCGCTGGCCTTCGTCATTCGCCGCTTCGCGCGACTGAAGAGCTGGGCCGAGATCGAGCGCATCGTGGTCGGCGGCGGTTTTCGCGAGAGCCGGGTCGGCGAACTCGCCATCGCGCGGGCCGCCATCATCCTGCGGACGGAGGGGCGCGATCTCGATCTCGTGCCGATCAGCCATCATCCCGACGAGGCGGGTTTGGTCGGCAACGCCCATCTCGCGCCGAAATGGATCTTCGAGGCCTATGACAGCCTCGTTGCGGTCGATATCGGCGGCTCCAACATCCGCGCCGGCATCGTCGAGCTCAGGCAGAAGAAGGCGCCGGATTTGAGCAAGGCGCGCGTCTGGAAATCGGAGCTCTGGCGCCATGCCGACGAGGAGCCGAGCCGCGACGAGGCGATCAAGCGGCTGGGCAAGATGCTGCGCGAGCAGATCGCCAATGCCGAGAAGGAGGGCTTGCGGGTCGCGCCCTTCATCGGCGTCGGCTGCCCCGGGCTGATCCAGCCCGACGGCGCGATCGATCGCGGCGCGCAGAACCTGCCCGGCAACTGGGAAAGCAGCCGCTTCAACCTCGTCGACAGCATCCGCGCGCTCGTGCCGGAGATCGGCGAGCACGAGACCGAGGTGGTGATGCACAACGATGCGGTGATCCAGGGCCTGAGCGAAATGCCGGCCATGCAGGATGTCGATAACTGGGCGGTTCTGACGATCGGCACGGGGCTCGGCAATGCGAGCTATCACAACCGTGCCAAGGCGAAGGGCAAGGCGCGCGATTGAGGGGCTAAGCGACCGAAAGCGGCGCTTCGCCATCTTCAGGTCGCGTTTAGCGGTGATGAGGCGGCGGGGCCTGTCTCCCCGCCCCGATCCCTTTGCAAGCCCGGGAGCCCTCCGTGCCGGCCGAATTCCGCTCTTCATCTTGCCTTGCGGGCATGGCTGTGCCGAGGGTCGAGCCGGAGCCGAATCATCTGCAAGGACAGGGCCGCACCCCCATGGCAGCGCGCAGGACGCAAGCGTCGTTCCCGAGCCTGAGAGGCTTCCTGGCGGCTTGCCTGATGCTCCTGGCCGTGGCCTTTGCGGTTGCCGGCTCGGCCTTTGCCCAGACCGCGCCCGAGCCGGGCAGCCTTCGCGCCCGGCTGGACAGCGTCCGCGCCGATCTCGCCCAGATCGAGACGACGCTCGCCTCGCCCAGCCCGACCGACGCCGAATTGCAGCGGCAGCGGCTACGCCTGCAGCCTTCGCTGGACCAATTGCGTCTGATCATCGACGAGCAGGCGCCGAAGGTCGACCAGGCCAAGCTCCGGCTCGACCAGCTCGGCCCCAAGCCGGAGGCCAGCGCGCCGGCCGAGAGCGCCGAGATCGTCCGCGACCGCGAGGCGCGGGCCAAGGCCTTCGCCGATGCCGACGAGACGCTGAAGCTCGCCAAGGCCTCGCTGCTCCAGGCCGAGCAGCTCCAGAGCAGCATCGGCGACAAGCGCCGCGAGATCTTCGCCAAGGAATTGTTCGCCGCCGGTCCTTCCGTGGCGAATCCGGAGGTTTGGGGCAACGCGATCGCCACCGCGCCGGAAGACCTGCGCGCCTCCGGCTATATCTTCGGGGGCTGGCTGGAAGGGGTCAGCGACGCTCTTTCGGGCACGCGCGGGGCCGTCGTCGCCTTCGCCCTGATCGGGGCTCTCCTGCTCTATCTGGCGCGGGCGCGCTATCTGCCGCGCTTCAAGGCGCGCTTCAGCAACACGCAGGACACCGGCAACCTGCACTGCCTCTATATCGCGCTGGCCCATATCGTCGCCGGCGCCGCGCCGCCTCTTCTGGCGAGCTGGCTGATGTACAAGGCCCTGAACACGGCAGGGCTGCTGCCGCCGCGCATCCAGCCGGTGATCTGGGCCGTGGTCGTCGGCCTCGCCTTCTTCGCCTTCGTGCAGGCGCTGGCCGATGCGCTGTTCGCGCCGTCGAGCCCGCAGCGGCGCCTCGTCAAGGTGATGGACACGACGGCGCGCAGCGTCGTCTGGATCGCGGGTTCGCTGGCGGCGGTGATGTCGGTCGGCAAGGTCTTCGAGGCCTGGCTCCAGGCGATCGCCGCCGGCCTCGCCATCTCGATCATCGTCAAGGCCTTCTTCGCCATCCTGTTCGCGCTCGCGCTGATCGCCGGGCTCTACCAGATCCGCGACGACGACGAGGTCGAGCAGGAGGCCTGCCTCGGCCCCTATGTCCCGGTGGACGGCGCGAGCCTCGGGCCGGTGCGCATCCTCGGCTGGATCATCGGCTTCGCCATCATCGCGGCGGCGCTGAGCGGCTATGTCATCTTCGCGGCCTTCCTGGCCGAGCAGGCGCTCTGGGTCGGCATCGTCGCCTGCCTGTTCCTGCTGGCCTTCCAGTTCATCGATCTCGGCATTCCCCGGCTGTTCGGCGGCAAGGGCCGCTTCGCGCTCACGCTCAAGGCCGGCATGGGCCTGCGCGCCGCCACGCTCGATAAGATCTCGGTCATCGGCGTCGGCGTGCTGAAGCTCCTGCTCATCGCGGTGACGCTGCTCCTGGTGCTGGCGCCCTGGGGGCTGGAATCGAGCGATTTCCTGGTCTCGCTACGGGCGGCCTTCTTCGGCTTCCAGGTCGGCGGCGTCACGGTCTCGCTCTCGACGATCGTCGTCGGCGCCATCGTCTTCGCGATCGGCATCGGCGCGACGCGGGCGATGCAGCGCTGGCTCGAGAACCAGTTCCTGCCGACGACCGCGATGGATCCCGGCCTGCGCAACTCGATCACCACGGCCGCCGGCTATGTCGGCTATATCGCGGCGGCGGCGATCACGGTCACCGCGGTGGGCCTGAGCTTGGAGCGCCTGACGCTGGTCGCGTCGGCCCTCTCGGTCGGTATCGGTTTCGGCCTGCAGTCGGTGGTGTCGAATTTCGTCTCGGGCCTGATCCTGCTCTGGGAGCGGCCGATCCGGGTCGGAGACCAGGTTCTGGTCGGCGACATCGAGGGCATCGTCAAGCGCATCAATGTCCGCTCGACCGAGATCGCGACCTTCGACCGGGCGACGGTGATCGTCCCGAACTCGAACCTGATTTCCGGCGTGGTGCGCAACCGCGTGCGCAACGACCGGACCGGGCGCGTGCTGATCGCGCTCACCGTGCCGCGGACGCTGGATGCCGGCCAGGTGCGCGCGATGCTGTCCGAGGTCGCCTCGAACCATGGCGACGTGATGCAGAAGCCGCCGCCGGCGGTGATGTTCAAGAAGCTCGGCACCACGACCATGGATTTCGAACTCGTCTGCGTGGTCGGCGATGTCGAGATCACGGGCCGGGTCAACAGCGACCTGAATTTCGCGATCCACAAGCGCCTGGCCGAGATGGAGCCGGCCGCCGCCGTGCCGGAACTGATGGTGCGCGGGCTTGAGGGCGTGGAGCATTCGCTCGGCAGCATCGCCGAGGCGGTCGGGCGCCGCGACGGCGCGGGCAGCCGCGTGAAGCAGGACGCGCCGAAGCCGGCCGCAGCCGCTCCGGCGCGCCGCGCGCAAAAGCCGGTTGCGACGGAGGAGCCCGAGGAGGAAGAGGCCGGGGCTGCGAAGCCCGCTTCCGCCCCGGCTCCCGAGCCCGCCAAGGATGACAGCAAGGAATGATCGGATGCTCAGCTTTTTGTGCCGCGCCGCGGCTTCGCGCGCAATGACCTGCCCGGCCGCGCTTGCCGGCGCTCTCGCCATCCTCGGCGTCGCCGGCTGCACCGAGCCGCAGCGGCAGGCCCAGCCGGCCTTCTACCGCGATCTCGGCTCGGCCTCGGCGCAGGTCGATACGGAGCAGGCGCGGGCGATGATCTCGGCCTACCGACTCAATGCCGGGCTCGGGCCGCTCGTGCTCGATCCGGCGCTGGTCGAGGCCGCCCAGCGCGAAGCCACCGCCATGGCCGGTTCCGACAAGCCGGCGCAGGCCGATGCGGTCAAGGCGCGCCTCGCCCGGGAAGGGCAGCCGGGCGCGGAAGCCAATCTCTCCGCCGGCTATCGCCGCCTCGCCGAGGCCTTCTCGGGCTGGCGGGACTCGCCCCAGCACGACCGCGTCATGAAGGATGCGAAGGCCAAGCGCATGGGCATCGCCACGGCCTATGCGCCCGGCTCGAAATACCAGGTCTACTGGGCGCTGATCGTCGCGCCGTAGCCGGCGACATCCGGCCAGCGCCGCAAACTGCTGAGATGGCCGAGGGCTATAGCAACTGATTCTGCAACTTTTGGTTGCTGATTTACGCTTATGCAACCATATGCAACTTATTCTTGCATCCTATCCGATGACTCCCGTTCCGGGACCAATCTCGAGGGGTGCCGATGTCACGCCGTCCGCTTGCGCTTGTCCTGCTCGCCACCTTTGTCCTGCCGGGAGCCGCCAGCGCCCAGTCGGGCGGCCTGATCGACGTCTGCACCGGGCTTGGCGTCTCGCTTCCGGTGCTCCAGCCCCTGACCGGAGCGGCGTCCGGCCTGCTCGGAGGCCTGCTCGACCCCGTGCTCAACGGCATCGTCGGGGATGTGAACCTCAACCTGCGCGATGCGCTGAGCGGCCGAAATATCGGACTGAATATCCGCGACCAGAACGGCAATCTCGTCACGCTGCCCGGCAACTGCAAGCTCAAGGCCGACAGCGTCACGGTGGAGGGGCCGGGCGGGATCGCGATCGGTGGCGGCGAGGTCAGCGGGCTTGGCAGCACGGCCAACCCCAAGGCGAGTGCGACGGACCCGAACGCCATCGCCTTCGGCAACGGCGCCGCGACCTCCGGCGCGGCCACAGGCGCGGTCGCGATCGGCCTACGCGGAGCGGTCACGGCGGCGGACGGGGTGGCGATCGGGCGCGACAGCGCCGTCTCGGCCGCGGGCGGCATCGCGCTGGGAGCGGGATCGGTTGCCTTGCGGGCGGGCCTCGCGGGCGGAGCCGAGGCGTTTAGCGGTGTTGCGATCGCTTCGACGCAAGGGGCGTTGTCGATCGGCTCGGCCGGTAACGAGCGCCAGATCACGCATGTCGCCGGTGGCACCCAGGATACCGACGCGGTCAATCTGCGCCAGCTTCGCTCCGTCGCCAATGGCGCGGCCTCGGCTCTCGGAGGCGGTGCGGGCTTCGCTGCGAATGGCAGCTTCACCGGCCCGAGCTATGCCCTGCGCGGCGGAATCTATACGACCGTCGGCGCGGCGCTGAACGCGCTCGATCAGCAGAGCGGGGTGATCGCCGGTAACAATTCCAGCGGTTACGCACTTGCATCCGCCGCAGGCCGTGATGCGATGGCAGCCGGCTATGGCGCGCGGGCCGACGGTGCCCGCGCAACGGCGATCGGCACGCAGGCGCAAGCTAGCGGCGAGGAGAGTGTCGCGATCGGTGCCGGTGCCACCACCACGCGTCCGCGGCAGGTCGCGATCGGCACGGCGGCCAGCACCTATTCGCTGCCGGGCCTGACCTCGGGGGCGAGCCGTGCAGCACAATCCGGGCCGACGCAGGTCGTGACCACTGATGCGGCCGGCAATCTTGCCGCGCTCCCGATCGATCTCACCGCGCTCGACCAGCGCATCGACGGCGTCGCCGCCTATGCGCGCGAGGGGCGGCGCGAGGCGCGGCAGGGCATCGCGGCCGCCATGGCGATGACCGCGGCGACGATGCCGTCCCGCCCCGGCAGGACGAGCTGGAGCGGCAATACCGCGACCTACAAGGGCGAGTGGGCGGCCGGCTTCGCCGTGGCGCATCGGCTCGACGTCGCCATCCCCGTCGCGATCAATGCCGGGGTCAGCCTGGCCGGCAACAGCTTCGGCGGCGCGCGCTTCGGTGTGAGCGGCGAATTCTGAGAGGCGGGCCCGTTTGCAGGGCTGGCCATCGCGACGCTCCCGCCATTTCCTGTCAGCGGCGGCACGTCCCGCCCCTTAACCGGCGCGGCCGGTGCGGCTAGCTTACGCCGCATGCCTCCACGCCCGCGTCAGCCGATCTACCTTCCCGTCGAACAGGCCCGGCGCCTCTGGCTGCATGCCCAGCGGCTCGACCGGCGCGATCCCTTCGGGTCCGGGCCGGAGGCGGCGCGCGCCGCGGTCGAGCATCTCGGCTATGTCCAGATCGACACGATCAACGTGATCGAGCGCTGCCACCACCATATCCTCTATGCCCGCATCCCGGCCTATCGCCGGGCCGATCTCGCGCATCTGCAAACGGCCGCGAAAAGCGTCTTCGAATATTGGACGCATGCGCTGGCGTATGTTCCCACCCGGGACATCCGCTATTTCCTGCCGGCGATGAAGGCGCATCGCGAGGAGCCGAAGCGCTGGTCGGCGGTCGGCGCTCGCGAGGAGACGCGCAAGCTTTTGCGCCGCATCCGCAAGGACGGTGCGCTGTCGATCCGCGATATCGATGAGGACCTGATCGAGAAGGCGCATCTCTGGGCCAGCAAGAAGCCGTCCAAGGGTCTGCTGGAGCGCGCCTTCTACGATGGCGAACTCGCGATCTCGGCGCGTGCCGGCATGGTCAAGACCTATGAATTGTTCGACCGGCATTTCCATTGGGAGAAGAAGCCGACGCCGGCCAGCGAGCGGCAGATCACCGCCTATCTGCTCGACCGCGCGTTGACGGCGCAGGGGCTGGTCAGCCTCGATTCCATTTGCCATCTCGACGCGCCCTCCAAGAAGGCGGTGGCCGAGCTGATCGCCGCCCGCGTCCGGCGCAAGGAACTCGTTCCCGTCGCGGTGGAAGGCGCCGGCAAGACCCAGCACTGGGCGTCCCCTGCTGCGCTGGAGCCCCTTCCCGCGCCGGACGAGACGCTGATCCACATCCTTTCGCCTTTCGACCCACTGATGATCCAGCGCAAGCGGGCGAAGCTCCTGCTCGATTACGCCCATGTCTTCGAGGCCTATCTGCCGAAGGAGAAGCGGGTCTACGGCTATTTCGGCCTGCCGGTGCTGGCGGGAGAGCGCGTCGTCGCGGTGCTCGACCTCAAGACGGATCGCGCGGCCGGGAAGCTTCTGATGCAGCAATGGACCTGGCTCGACGGCTGCGAGACGCCGGCACTGAAGGCGGCGATCGAGGAGGAGTTGCAGCGTTTCGAGCGGTTCCAGCTCGGATTGGACGAGATTGCGGCGGAACCTGTGCCCGAGATCACAAAAATGCCGGCTTGATCGCTGTTGTTGCCCGGCAAGCGAGCAGGGGCAAATACCGGGATGACGAGGACCATGCGATCGGCGGCGCCTGCCGTTAGCGGGAACGCGGCCTGAATCGTGGCGATCGCGCTCCCGGCCCGGTTCGCGAGGCCCGCTCCCGGTTTGCCGGTCGCCGCGATCCTGCACGCTGCGCTGCTTTTCTGGCTGGCGTCCTTCGCGATCCAGAGCTTCGAGACCGCTCCGATCGCGGAGCAGAGCGTCGAGGTCGAATTGCAGACGCAGGAGGAATTCGAGGCACTGATCCGGCCCAAGCCGCCGACGGTCGTCGTGACACCAGCTCCTGTGCCGCCAGCGCTTCCGGCGGTGCCTCCGAAGCCGGACGAGCCTGCGCCTTCCTCGCAACCGCCCGCTCCAGGCACGCCGCCGGCGCCGGCCGAGGCCGATGGCATGATTCATCCGCCACGGATGCTGTCGCAGCGCGTGCTGGCCGATCCGCGCAGCCGCGAGACCGTCGCGCTGCTGCCTAGGCTTGCGCCGGACGAGCGCGTCGAGCAGCTCTGCGGGCTGGAGGCGATGGGCCAGATCCATGACTGGAAGCGCGATTTCGAGCCGGACCGCGTCACGGCCTATGCGCTGTCGGGTACCAAGCTTTCAGGCCGGGTCTTGACGGCGGAGGGCGCGGCCTTCCGCAGCCGGCGGCGCTGGTACGGCCTGCGCTTCGCCTGCACGGTTTCGCCCGATCTGAAACGGGTCACGGCTTTCGCCTTCCATGTCGGCGAGCCGATCCCTAGGGAGAGCTGGGACGCGCTCGGCCTGCCGGCCGTGCATTAGGGCAAAAACCCGGAAACTACCCCACGCCCTCATCCTGAGGAGGCCCGGAGCGCCGTTTCGAAGGATGACGGCTGAGGGTGTTCGGAGCGCTTCCTATGCCCCGAGCAGGTCGATCAAGGGCGGGATCAGCGGCTCGTCGGCCGGCGGCATGGCGAGTTCGCGCAATTTGCCGGGGCGGACCCATTTCAGCGCCTGGCCCTCGCGGGACATGGCCGTGCCTTCCCAGCGCCGGCAGATATAGAGCGGCATCAACAGGTGGAACTCGGGATAGGCGTAGCTCGCGAAGGTCAGTGGGGCGAGGCAATCTTCCTTCACGGTGATGCCGAGTTCCTCGGAAAGCTCGCGGATCAGCGCCGGCTCCGGCCGCTCGCCGACCTCGAGCTTGCCGCCGGGAAATTCCCACAGGCCCGCCAGCGCCTTGCCTTCCGGGCGCTGCGTGACGAGGACGCGGTTATCGGCATCGATCAGGGCGCAGGCGACGACGAGGAGCAGCTTCACAGGGGAACTCAGTTGCCGGAGAGGATGACCTGGACGGGCTCGGTTTCCTTGCCCGTCAGCGTGACGCTGTCATAGACCGAGCCGCCCTCGCGCGTGAAGGCGGTCTCCTCGCCCCAGATCACCTGGGTCGTCAGGAAGTAGGTTCCGGGCGCGACCTTGTCGAAGGCGAAGCGGCCATTCGCCTCGGCCTTGGTCGTCCGGGTGTATTCGGAATAGCCAGGGTCGACCTCGTCCTCGCGCGGATAGTTGGCGTGCGGGACATATTTGCCCTTGCCGTAGAAACTGGCGAAGCGCTCGCGGGCGAAGGCGGTGGCAGGAACGAGGCGCACGACCTGGCCGGCGGCATTGACGACCACGCCGCTCGGCTTGGTGCGGAAGGCATGGCCGGTGATGACGCCTGTTCCGGTCTTCTTGATGAAAGCGGCCTCCTCGGCGGAGAAGGCCACGGTCGCCGGCTTGCGGTCGACGCAGCCCGTGATGACGGCGCCGGCCAGCAGTGCCGTCGCGATAGTCCCGATCCTCATGAAGCCCCCACCCTGCGCGGCGCCATCGTGACGAGGAACACGCCGGCCAGGATGATGCAGCCGCCGAGGACCTGCCGCAACTCCAATGCTTCGTGCAGGACGACGACCCCGATAATCACCGCGACTGTCGGCACGAGATAGCCGGTCATCGCCGCGCGCGTCGGCCCTGCGGCCCGGATCAGGCGCATGAACACCGTGACCGGGATCGCCGTCGCCAGTACGCCGAGCGCCAGCATGGTCGGCAGGTGGTCGAGCACCGGCAGGAAGGCCGAGGGACCGAGGAAGCCGAGCGTGAGCGTCGTGGCAATCGTGCCCGAGAACATCTGCTGGCCCAGCGCCAGCCGGGCCGGTTCGCCGGTCGCGGCCGGCACCGAGCGGACATAGAGATTGGCGGTGGTGTAGCTCAGCGCCGCGCCGACCATGGCCAGAACGCTGAGCGCCGTCCCGCCGCCCTCGAACAGGCGCGGGCCGATCAGCATGGCGACGCCGGCCATGCCGAGCAGGATGCCGGCGACCCGGCGCCGGTTCAGCCGCTCCTCCGCGAAGAAGAGATGGGCGCCGAGCGCGGTGACGAGCGGGCTCGCCGCCTGGATCATCGCCGCCGGGCCACTGGGGAGCTGCGTCAGCGCATAGGCGACGAGCACGTTCGGCAGCCAGCCATTGGTGGTACCGAGCACGAGCCATGGCACGATCTCGGCCCGGCGCGGCAGCGGGTTCTGCCGGCGCCACAGGCTCCAGAGCGCGAGCGCGGCCGCGCCCAGCAGCCCGCGCCCGGCCGCGATCGCGAGCGCCGGAACCTGCCCGCTCATCAGCTTGATGAACAGGTAGCTCGAGCCCCAGAGCAGGGCGCAGATCGCGAGATTGACGGCGATGAAGCTGCGGCTGGGATCCGCCGATGCCTCAGGAGCGGTAATCGCCATTGATCTCGACATAGGCCTTGGTCAGGTCGCAGGTCCAGACCGTGGCCTTGCCGCGCCCGATGCCGAGATCGGCGGTGATGACGATCGAATCGCCCTTCATGTAGTCGGAGACCGCGACTTCGTCATAGGAGGGGGCGCGGGCACCTTGCTTCGCGACGACGATATCGCCGAAGCCGATATCGAGCCTGTCGCGGTCGGCCGGCTCGCCGGCCTTGCCGACGGCCATGACGACGCGGCCCCAATTGGCGTCCTCGCCGGCGATGGCGGTCTTGACCAGCGGCGAATTGGCGATCGAGAGCGCGACGCGCTTGGCCGAGCGTGCCGACGTCGCGCCGGTGACGCGCACTTCGACGAACTTCCGCGCGCCTTCGCCGTCCTTGCAGACGAGATGGGCGAGCTCCAGCAGGATCGAATTCAGCGCCCGCTTGAAGCCTGAAAGCCTGTTGTCGTTGATCTCGTTGATCGCCGGTACACCGCGCGCCGCGGCTTTGCCGGTAGCGAAGAGCATCAGCGTGTCCGAGGTCGAGGTGTCGCTGTCGACGGTCACCGCGTTGAACGAACCCTTCACGCCCTTGGAGAGCAGGGCCTGCAGCACGGGGGCGGCGATCGGCGCATCGGTGAAGACGAAAGACAGCATCGTCGCCATGTCCGGCGCGATCATGCCGGCGCCCTTGGCGATGCCGGCGATGACGACCTCCTGGCCGTCGATCCTGGCCTTGCGGGTCAGCGCCTTCGGGAAGGTGTCGGTGGTCATGATCGCGCGGGCGGCGTCGATCCAGGGGCCGTCCGCGGCGCGCTTGGCGCATTCGTCGAGCACGCCCTTGAACTTGGTCGCGTCGAGCGGCTCGCCGATCACGCCGGTCGAGGCGATAAACACCTCCTCCGGCTTGCAACCGGCCGCCTTGGCGGCGATCTCGGCGGTCAGCTTGACGGAATCACGGCCTTTCAGGCCGGTGAAGGCGTTGGCGTTGCCGGAATTGACGACGACGGCGCGGGCCGAACCCTGCTTCAGGTTCTCGCGGCACCAGTCGACCGGCGCGGAGGGGCATTTCGAACGGGTGAAGACGCCGGCGACCTGCGTGCCTTCGTCGAGCAGCGCGAACCAGACGTCCTGGCGGCCCTTGTAACGGATGCCGGCCTCGGCAGTGGCGAAGCGCACGCCCGGAACGGCTGGAACCTTGGGCTGGCGCTTGGGCGCGAGCGGGGAAACGGGGACATCCTTGCCGGCCATCGCGACTTCCTCCTGCGGAGCGCTGCTGGAAGACCGGCGAATCGTTCTCATCGCCGGGCAGCGCGTCTCGTTCGAAAGCCCTCTGCCGCAGGCCGATGACGAAAACAAGAAGGGCGGCCGCAAGGGCCGCCCTCCAAAATCGCGTGAGACGGAGCGAAACGCTCAGTTCTTCTTCGGCTCGGCCGGCTTGGCGGCGTCCGGAGCCGGGGCGGCAGGCGCGGCCGGCTTGTCGAGGCGCTCGACCTTGGCCTTCTCGCGCATGGCTATCACGAGGTCCTGCTGGGCCTTGCGCTCGAGATACTGGTCGATCTGCGGCTTCACCGCCGCGAAGTCCGGCAGCGGCTTGGAGCGCTTGTCCTCGAGCTTGATGACGTGCCAGCCGAACTGGCTCTTCACCGGCTCTGAAATCTCGCCCTTCTTCAGCTTGAAGGCGGCTTCGGCGAATTCCGGCACCATGCGGTCCTTGGTGAACCAGCCGAGATCGCCGCCCTCCTTGCCGGAGCCCGGGTCCTTGGAGAGCTCGGCGGCGACCTTGGCGAAATCCTCACCCTTCTTCAGCCGCTCGACCGCGGCCTTGGCCTGCGCCTCGTCCTCGACGAGGATGTGACGGGCATGGACTTCCTCCTCCGGCGCCATCGCCTTGGTGGTGTCGTCGAAGAGCTTCTTGGCGGCTTCGGGGGTGACGGCCTTCTTGCCCTCGCGGGTCAGATATTCGTCGAGCAGAACCTTCTCGCGGTAATAGGCGAGGCGGGCGGCGAAATCGGGGGTGTCGCCGATCTTGGCTTCGGCCGCGGCCTTGGCGCCGAGCTTGAGGTCGACGAGATAGTTGATGACTTCGTCGCGCTTGCGCTCCTCGGGGAGCTGGGCCAGGCGCTCGCCGAGATCCTCGGTGGCGAGCTGGATGTCCTTCTCGGTGATCGCGATGCCGTCGACCTTGGCGACGACCTTGTCGGCCTGGGCGAAGGCCGGGCCCGCCAGCAGCGCGAAGCCGAGGACGGCGATGAAACGGGCTGAGCTCATGAATGACGGCCTTTCGTCGGAACCGAGGCGGTTTGGCGGCTGCACTGCCCGATCAACGCGGCAAAGGCAAGGCGGTTCAGGAGGCCGCGGCGGCCGATCACGCAGCTTTGCACCGCCCCGGATGCCGCAGCGTCCGATGATCTTGAGCGCAGGCTCTTGGAAGGGGAGCGGAAAAACCCCACATCCAGAGCCGAATTCACTTGCCGTTTCGGTGCCGATTGGTCGAAACGCACGCTGGACCCTGCCCGCGCTCGCGTCTAAACACGCGGTCGCATTTCGAGAATACCGAACCTCCGGTTCGCGCGCGACAAGCGATACGCGCCGGCCGGGGGCTCAACGCATCACCTGAAAGGCCCAACATGCTTGGCGCGCTCGCAAAGAAACTCTTCGGCTCGTCGAATGACCGCCGCGTCAAGGGCTATCAGCCCCGCGTCGCGGCGATCAACGCCCTGGAGACGGAGATCGCCGCGCTGAGCGACGAGGCTCTGAAGGCGCGCACCGAGGAGTTCAAGAAGCAGATCGCCGAAGGCAAGAAGCTCGACGATCTCCTGGTCCCGGCCTTCGCCACGGTGCGCGAGGCGGCCAAGCGCGTGCTCGGCCAGCGACCCTACGATGTCCAGCTCGTCGGCGGCATGGTGCTGCACGAGGGCGCCATCGCCGAGATGAAGACCGGCGAAGGCAAGACGCTGGTCGCGACCCTGCCGACCTATCTCAATGCGCTCGAAGGCAAGGGCGTCCATGTCGTCACGGTCAACGACTATCTCGCCCGGCGCGACGCCGAGTGGATGGCCAAGCTCTACAATTTCCTCGGCCTGACCGTCGGCATCATCGTGCACGGCCTCGACGACGAGGAGCGCCAGCGCGCCTATGCCTGCGACATCACCTACGGCACGAACAACGAGTTCGGCTTCGACTATCTCCGCGACAACATGAAATACGACGTCGCGCAGATGAGCCAGCGCGGCCACCATTTCGCGATCGTCGACGAGGTCGACTCGATCCTGGTCGACGAAGCCCGCACGCCGCTGATCATCTCCGGCCCGCTCGACGACAAGTCGGACCTCTATGTCTCGATCGACAAGGTGCTGCCGGGCCTCGTCCCGGCCGATTACGAGGTCGACGAGAAGCAACGCACCGTGGCACTGACGGAAGCCGGCAACGATCACATCGAGGAATTGCTGCGCGAGGCCGGGATATTGAAAGAGGGCGATCTCTATGACGCCCACAACGTCACGCTGGTCCACCACGTCAATCAGGCGTTGCGCGCGCATTCGCTGTTCACCCGCGACAAGGACTATATCGTCCGCAACGACGAGGTCGTGATCATCGACGAGTTCACCGGCCGCATGATGCCGGGCCGGCGCTATTCGGAGGGCCTGCATCAGGCGCTGGAAGCCAAGGAGCACGTCACCGTCCAGCCCGAGAACGCGACGCTGGCCTCGATCACCTTCCAGAACTATTTCCGCCTGTATCAGAAGCTCGCCGGCATGACCGGCACGGCGGCGACCGAGGCCGACGAGTTCTTCCAGATCTACAAGCTCGAGGTCGTCGAGATTCCGACCAACGTTCCCGTCGCCCGCAAGGACGAGGACGACGAGGTCTATCGCACCTTCGAGGAGAAGGTCCGCGGCGTCATCCGCGAAATCCAGGCCGCGCAGGAGAACGGCCAGCCGGTGCTGGTCGGCACCACCTCGATCGAGCGCTCGGAGCTGATCGCCGAGATGCTGGAGAAGGCGGGCTACAAGCTCATCGACTTCACCGACCCGACCGCGCTGGAGCCGGTCTATGCTGCTGCCCGCGAGGGCAAGACGACCAAGGCCTTCGCGGTGCTGAACGCCCGCTTCCACGAGCAGGAAGCCTATATCGTCGCGCAGGCCGGCGTGCCCGGCGCGATCACCATCGCCACCAACATGGCCGGCCGCGGCACCGACATCCAGCTCGGCGGCAACGCCGACATGCGGATCTCGCACGACCTTGCCGGCATGGAGGAAGGCCCGGAGCGCGACGCGAAGGCCGCCGCCATCCGCGCCGAGGTCGCCGATTTCAAGCAGCGCGTGCTCAAGTCCGGCGGGCTCTACATCGTCGGCACCGAGCGCCACGAGAGCCGCCGCATCGATAACCAGCTCCGCGGCCGTGCCGGCCGCCAGGGCGATCCCGGCCGCTCCAAGTTCTTCCTGTCTTTGCAGGACGACCTGATGCGCATCTTCGGTTCCGACCGGATGGACGGCATGCTGACCAAGCTCGGCCTCAAGGAGGACGAGGCGATCGTCCATCCCTGGATCAACAAGGCGGTCGAGAAGGCGCAGGGCAAGGTCGAGGCGCGCAATTTCGACATCCGCAAGAACATCCTGAAATACGACGACGTCATGAACGACCAGCGCAAGGTCGTGTTCGAGCAGCGCCGCGACTTCATGCGCCAGGCGAGCGTGCGCGAGACCATCGACGACATGCGCCATGGCGTGGTCGAGGATGTCGTCGCCCGCCACATCCCGGAAGAGGCCTATCCCGAGCAGTGGGATACCGCCGGCCTCAAGCAGGAGGTGATCCAGCATCTCAACCTCGATCTGCCGATCGAGGACTGGGCCAAGGAAGAGGGCATCGCCGACAGCGAGATACGCGAGCGCATCCGCAAGCTCGCCGACGATGACTATGCCGAGCGCATCGCGCGCAACAGCGACGAGGTCATGACCTATGTCGAGAAGCAGGTGCTGCTGCAGTCGCTCGATCATCTCTGGCGCGAGCATCTGGTCACGCTCGACCATCTCAGGCAGGTCATCGGCTGGCGCGGCCTCGCCCAGCGCGACCCGCTGCAGGAATACAAGCAGGAGGCCTTCGAGCTGTTCGACGGGCTGATCGGCCATCTGCGCCAGCAGGTCACCGGCCATCTCTCGCGCATCGAAGTGCGCTTCGACCAGCCGGAGGATCAGGCGCCGGCGCAGGTGCAGGACGGGGCTGGATCGGGCTTCGGCGATTATGGCGCGACCGGCGTGCAGTTCGCCGCCACCGATGCCGACACGGCCGTGCTCGACCGCAATCCGGACGATCCGGAGAGCTGGGGCAAGGTCGGCCGCAACGAGCCGTGCCCCTGCGGCTCCGGCAAGAAGTTCAAGCACTGCCACGGCCAGTTCGCCTGAGGCAGGGCATTTCTGAATGCGTTCGATGCCCGGCCTTCGTGCCGGGCATTGTCGTTTGAGGCTGCAACACCTTGTCATTCCGGTGCGTGCCGCAGGCACGAACCCGGAATCCACGACTTGATGGGGCCTTCAAAACGTCGTTGCAGACGGCTCACCCAGCCGTGGGTTCCGGGTTCTTCGCTGCGCGAAGCCCCGGAAAGACAACCGCCCTGCGCCGGATCGACGCAGGAATTGTTCGGGTCGCATTTACGCCTCGGTAACACTCTCCTTTCCAAGTTGGCCGCGATGAAAGGAGATGAGACCATGTTCAAGACAGCGCTTTCGACCGCCTGCCTCGTCGCTCTGACGAGTACTGTTGTACAGGCGGCGGGCCCCACATCCCTGGGTCAGTTCGGGGATTGGAATGCGGCCACTTACGCAAAGGGCGATCTGGCGCGTTGCTTCATCATGAGCAAGCCTTCGTCAGAAGAACCCTCGAATTTGCGTCATGGCGAAGTATTTTTCTTCGTCCAGACCGGCGATAAGGCCTCGAATACGGAATCGAGTTTCCAGGCGGGCTATGACTTCGCCCGGGACTCGGTCGTCACCGTCACCATCGGCGATGACAGCTTCCGCATGCTGACCGAGGGCAGCAATGCCTGGCTCGAACGGCTGGAGCGTGAGCCGGCGCTGCTCGCGGCGATGCGGGCAGGCAGCACCATGACGCTCGAAGCGCGCTCGCTGCGCGGCAACGTCACCACCTATCAGTTCTCGCTCGCGGGCGTGACCGCGGCGTCGCGCATGCTGGCGCGCTGCGATACGAACGCGACGCAGAGCTGACGCAGGTTTTTGGGGCGAGCCGCCGCTGCGGATGGCTTGCCCCTCGATACCTCCGCTTGCATCCGGCCTTCGCAAGCGCCAGTTTGAGGCTCGAATGAGCAGGACGGCGCATCGGCGCAGCGGGGGACGAGATGGACTTGTCGGGCTTCAACATCGCCGTGATCATCATTGTGGTGGTGATCGTCATGGCGATCGGGCTCGGTGTCCGCACCGTTCCCCAGGGTTACAATTTCACCGTCGAGCGCTTCGGCCGCTATTCGCGCACGCTGGGTGCCGGTCTCGGGCTGATCTGGCCCTGGATCGACCGCATCGGCCACAAGGTGAATGTCATGGAGCAGGTGCTCGACATTCCCTCGCAGGAGGCGATCACCAAGGACAATGCCGGCGTGCGCATCGATGCCGCCGCCTTCTACCAGGTGCTCGATGCGGCCAAGGCCTGCTACGAGGTGTCCTCGCTCAACGACGCTCTGATGGTCCTGACCATGACCAATATCCGCACCGTCGTCGGCTCGATGGACCTCGACCAGCTCCTGTCGCATCGAGACGAGATCAACGAGCGGCTGCTGCGCGTCATGGATGCGGCGGCCTCGCCCTGGGGCGTCAAGGTCACGCGCATCGAGATCCGCGACATCCTGCCGCCGGCCGATATCGCCGGCGCGATGAACCGGCAGATGAAGGCCGAGCGCGAGAAGCGCGCCGCGATCCTGGAAGCCGAGGGCTTGCGCCAATCCGAGATCCTCAAGGCCGAAGGCCAGAAGCAATCGCAGATTCTGGCGGCCG
Source organism: Allobosea sp. ASV33 (assembly GCF_016428755.1). Lineage (GTDB taxonomy): Bacteria > Pseudomonadota > Alphaproteobacteria > Rhizobiales > Beijerinckiaceae > Allobosea. Next base: position 12,709 of record NZ_JAELTI010000020.1, on the reverse strand, counting down.
AAGGCCGTAAGGAATCGGCTTTGCGCGATGCGGAGGCGCGCGAGCGGCTGGCGCAGGCCGAAGCGAATGCCACGGCCATGGTTTCGGAAGCGATCAGCCGCGGCGACATCCAGGCCGCCAATTTCCTGATCGCCGAGCGTTATACCGATGCGTTGAAGGCGATCGCATCGAGCCAGAACAGCAAGGTCGTGATCGTGCCGATCGAGGCGGCGGCGCTCGCCGGCACGGTCGGCGGCATCGCGCAGCTCACCAAGGCCGTATTTGGAGATGAGGCCGTCATGCAGCGCCGGGGCGGCACCGGCTCGGTGCCGGTCTCCGGACGCAGCAGCGACTGAGGCAGACGACGATGCCCGACTGGCTTGCGACACATAATGGCTGGCTCTGGGCCATTCTCGGCCTGCTGCTGGTCGGCGGCGAGATGCTGGCCCCGGGCGTCTTCCTGATCTGGCTGGGGCTGGCGGCACTCGTCACCGGCGCGGTTGTCGGCCTCTTCGGTCTCGGCTGGCAGGCGGCCTGCATCGTCTTCGCGATCTTCGCCATCGCCTGTGTCGCCGGCGGCCGCATGCTGACGCGCCGCAAGAGCGAGGAGCCCGATGCCGCGACCGGGCTCAACGATCGCGGCCGCCAGCTCATCGGCAAGGTGTTCCGGCTGGAAACGACGATGACGGGCGGCGAGGGGCGCGTGCGCGTCGGCGATTCGTCGTGGCGGATCGTCGGCCCCGAATTGCTGGCCGGGGCCGAGGTCAAGGTCGTCAGGGTCGAAGGCTCGACGCTGGTCGTCGAAAAGGCCTGAAGCCCGCCATGAGATTTTTGCATCGGTCGCGATGTTTTTCGCGGCTGAGTTGCGTCTAGGGCGTTGGCCTGCCGGGCTGCCGGGACTATAGCAACCGCTCCTCCGTGAGCGCATCGTCATGACCAGTCCCAGCGAACGCCTTTCCCTTCCGAAGGACCGCATCAAGGTCCTGCTCCTGGAAGGCATCAACGATTCCGCCGTCGAACTGCTGGAGCAGGCCGGCTACAGCAATCTTGTGAGGCTGCCGAAGGCGCTCGATCGCGACGGCCTGCTCAAGGCGATCCAGGGCGTGCATGTGCTCGGCATCCGCTCGCGCACCCAGCTCACGCCGGAGATCTTCGCCGGGGCCGACAGGCTCTTTGCCGTCGGCTGCTTCTCGGTCGGCACCAATCAGGTGGATCTGGAGGCTGCGCGTTTGCGCGGCGTGCCCGTGTTCAACGCGCCGTTCTCGAACACGCGCAGCGTCGCCGAGCTCACCATCGGCGAGATCGTCATGCTGCTCCGGCGCATTCCGGACCGCTCGCGCGACGCGCATCAGGGCGGCTGGGACAAGTCGGCCAACGGTTCGTTCGAGGTGCGCGGCAAGACGCTCGGCATCGTCGGTTACGGCAATATCGGCAGCCAGCTCTCGACTCTGGCCGAGGCGATGGGCATGCGGGTGATCTATTACGATCACACCGACCGGCTGCGCCACGGCAATACCGAGCCCACGGCGAGCCTCAACGCTTTGCTCGGCGCCGCCGATATCGTCTCGCTGCACGTGCCGGAGACGGCTCAGACGGCGGGCATGATCGGCGCGGCGCAGATCGCGGCGATGAAGCAGGGCGCCTATCTCATCAACAATTCGCGTGGCACTGTCGTCGATCTCGACGCGGTGGCGGCTGCGCTGAAGAGCGGCCATCTGGCGGGCGCGGCGGTCGACGTCTTCCCGGTCGAGCCGGCCTCCAATGCCGAGCGCTTCGTCACGCCGCTGCAGGGCCTCTCCAACGTGATCCTGACGCCGCATATCGGCGGTTCGACCGAGGAGGCGCAGGAGCGCATCGGGGCGGAGGTCGCGCGCAAGCTGGTCGATTATTCCGATGTGGGCTCGACCGTGGGCGCGGTGAACTTCCCGCAGGTGCAGTTGCCGGCCCGTGCGATCGGCACGCGCTTCATCCATGTCCAGCGCAACGTGCCGGGCATGCTGCGACGCCTCAACGACGTCTTCGCCAGCCGGCAGGTCAACATCGCCGCCCAGAACTACCAGACGGACGGCGAGGTCGGATATGTCGTGATGGAGGCGGACGGCGTGTCGAGCAACGAGGCGCGCGACATCCTGCGTGAGATCCGCACCCTCGACGGTACGATCCGCGCCCGCCTGCTGAACCAGCGCAATTGAACTGGCTCACTTCACACGGAAACACGCTGTCATTCCGGGCTTGACCCGGAATCCATCACGAGGCTCGGCGCTTTCCGATGGATTCCGGATCGGCGGCGCCTCGCGGCTTGTCCGGACGGCGTCACTTTGCCTGAAGTGCCGTGTCAGGCCGGCTTCTTGGTCTTGGCGCCGGGCTTGATCGGCGTCTGAGCCGCGACGGGATCGCTGGCGGGGAAGGTGTCCTTCAAGGCGCGATTGAGCTCGGCGTCCTTGCCGTGCTTGCGCTCGGCTTCGCGCTGCTCTTTCTGCTCCTGGCGCAAGCTTTCCTTGGCGGGATTGGCTGTGGCGGTCATGATCGCTCCCTTCGGCGTGATGGTTCTCCGAGGAAACGCGGCTCGGCTCGGCACGTTCCGCCAGAACGCCAGCGCAGGCGCGCCATGACGAAGCGAGCCTGCCTCTGGACCGGGGCGGTCAGCCTTCCCATGTGGTGAAGCTACCTCGTTCCGCCGGGCTATCCCGACGCCAGCCACAGGGGCCGTCATGGTCGCGATCTCCGTCCTCGATCTCGTTCCCGTCGTCGAAGGGGAGGGGCCGCGCGAGGCCCTGCTGAAATCCACCGACCTGATCCGCCATGCGGAGCAGCTTGGCTATACCCGCTACTGGGTGGCCGAGCATCACAACATGGTCGGCATCGCCAGCGCCGCGACATCGGTGGTGATCGGGCAGCTCGCGGCCGCGACCAGCACGATCCGGGTCGGTGCCGGCGGCATCATGCTGCCGAACCATGCGCCGCTGGTCATCGCCGAGCAGTTCGGCACGCTGGAGGCACTTTTCCCGGGGCGCATCGATCTTGGCCTCGGCCGCGCGCCCGGCACCGACCAGCTCACGCTGAGGGCCCTGCGCCGCAGCCCGATGTCATCCGACAGCTTCCCGCAGGACGTGCTCGAATTGCAGGCTTTGTTCGCGCCGGCCGGGCCGAACCAGGCGATCCGCGCCGTGCCGGGCGAGGGGCTGAACATTCCGCTCTGGATTCTCGGGTCGAGCCTGTTCGGCGCGCAGCTCGCGGCCGAGCTCGGCTTGCCCTACAGCTTCGCCTCGCATTTTGCGCCGGATGCGCTGATGCAGGCGCTCGCCGTCTATCGCGAGCGCTTCAAGCCGTCCGAGCAGCTCGTGGCGCCCCATGCGATGCCCGGCATCAATGTCGTGGCTGCCGACACGGACGAGGAGGCGCGTTATCTCGCGACCTCGCTGCAGCAGCGTTTTGTCGGCATGGTCCGGGGTGCACGCGGCAAGCTCCAGCCGCCGATCGACGATATCGAGCAATACTGGTCGCCGGCGGAGAAGGCGCATGTCTCGGGGATGCTGCGCTATGCCTTCATCGGTTCGCCTGAGACACTGAAGCGTACACTCGGCGCCTTCGTACGCGAAACCGGGGCGGACGAGATCATGATCACCGCGCCGATCTTCGACCACGAGAAGCGCAAGCGCTCGTTCGAGCTCGTAGCCGGGATGGCGAGCGAGCTGGGGTCGTAGGTCTGTCTTTCCATGGAAACACACCGTTATTCCGGACAGGCGCCGCAGCTGCGCCGATCCGGGATCCAGCAAGGGCTCTGCGCTCAACGATGGATCCCGAGCCCGTTCCGGGATGATCAACGCTTCCCGGAATAACTTGTTGGTATCGAGACGCATTTGCGATTATATTGCAAATGAGAATGATTTTCTTATGGGCCTTTTTGCAATCAGCGGTCGTCATTGCTATGGCAAGGCATGAGCGAGACCGACCGGCGCATTGCCGTTTTCGAGAGCCAGTTGAAGGGGGCCGGGCTGCGCATGACGCAGCAGCGGCGGCTGATCCTGCGCGTGCTGGCCGAAGCCGACGACCATCCCGATGCGAAGGGCATCTTCACCCGCGCCTTCGCGCATGACCCGACCCTGTCGCTCTCGACCGTCTACAGGACGATGAAGGTGCTGGAATCGCAAGGCGCGATCGAGCGCCATGCCTTCGAGGACGGCATCTCGCGTTACGAGCATGCCGATCAGGAGCATCACGACCACCTGATCGATGTCGATTCCGGCGAGGTGATCGAGTTCTCCTCGGATGCGATCGAGGAATTGCAGCGCCGTATCGCGGCGGAGCTCGGCTATGAGCTCGTCCGTCATCGCCTGGAGCTCTACGGCCGCAAGAAGCAGCCGGCCCGGAAGCCAGCGCGCAAGCGGGGCTGAGACTTGCCATTCCGAGGCTTCGTCTCAGCGGAGCCTCCAACCCAAGAACATGGCTTTTCCTTCATGGTCGGGCTTGTGCCGACCATCCACGCCTTCCCTCATGCCATGCGTTGCTCAAGACATGGATCCTCGCCACGGGGGCGAGCATGACGACGGTTGGAGCAGCATCGTGCACGTGGAGTCTGGATTCAGGCCTGCGGGCTGCCCCTGAATGACGGCGTGAAGCGGTTTGCCGCCTGGGCTCAGCCGTTGACGACGTCGTTGTAGTCCGGGTGCTTCGCGAGCCAGCCCTGCAAGAACTCGCAGCGCACTACGGCCTTGCGCCCGCTCGCACGCAGTAGTTCGAAGACGCCCTTCGCGAGTTTCGAGCCGATGCCCTGTCCGCCGAACTCCGCGGGCACCTCGGTATGGACCAGCACCAACCGCTCGCCGTCGCGGCGATAAGCCACGAGCGCGGTGCCGCCGTCGAGCGGCAACTCGAAACGCTTCTGCTCGGCGTTCTCGACGACATCCATGGTGCAGGCTCCTTCAGATCAACCTTGCGCTTCGGCGCGCCAGGGGTAGCTCCAGGTTTCGGTGAGCGTCTTGCCGCCACTGCGCAGGAAGGCGCGCATCTCGGCGAGCTGGCCCGGCTCGACCACGACGTCGACGAAGGCGCGGAAGCCGTCGGTCTTGCGGTTCGGCACGATGAAGGCGCGGTCGATCCGGCCATAGGCGATCGAGGGCACGATCTCGACCTTCTCCGGCTGCTTCAGATAGTAGTCGAGATCGCCGCCGGCGAAGTCGATGATGAAGCGGCGCGAGCCCTCGGTCACCGGCTCGCCCGAGCCCAGCGCCTTGGGCTTGGCCTGGTAGGTGTTGACCACCCGTCCGCCCGGATGCAGGTCGCTGGAATCGAGCATCGCGATCAGCTTGTAGCCGAAGGAGAATTCCTTGCCCGGCTCTAGCGGCGTCTTCGGCGCCCAGAGCGCGACGATATTGTCGTTGGTCTCGTCGGTCGTCGGCATCTCGATCAATTCGACGACGCCCTCGCCCCAGTCGCCCTGCGGCTCGATCCAGTAGGAGGGCCGCAGCTCGTAGGAGAGGTCTAGATCCTGGTAGTGCTCGAAGGTGCGGTCGCGCTGCATCAGGCCGAAGCCGCGAATGTTGCGCTCGACGAAAGAGGAGACGGCCTGCTGCTTCGGGTTGCGCAGCGGGCGCCAGATCCATTCGCCGCTGCCGGAATGGATCATCAGCCCATCGGAATCGTGCAGTTCGCTGCGGAAATCGTCGAAGAAGCGGCGGTCGTTTTCTCCGGTGAAGAACATCGAGGTCAGCGGCGCCAGGCCGAGCTTTTCGATCGGCGCACGCGGATAGAGCGTGGCGGCGACCTCCATGACGGTGTCGAGATCGGGATAGATGGTGAAGCGATAGGCGCCGGTGACGGCCGGCGAATCGAGCAGGGTGTGGATGACGATGCGCTCGGCATTGGCGGCCGGTTGCTCGACCCAGAACTCGCGGAAGACCGGGAACTCCTCGGCGGCCGTGCCGGCGCCGATCGAGAGGCCGCGGGCGGAGAGGCCGTAGCGCTGGCCGCGGCCGAGCACGCGGAAATAGCTCGCGCCGATGAAGGAGATCAGCTCGTCGAAGACGCGGGGGTCGTTGAGCGGATAATGCAGGCGGAAGCCGGCGAAGCCGAGATTGACCGGCAGCGGCTTGTCGAACTTGACCTTGCCGTAATCGAACAGGTTCGCGGCATAGGGCACCGGCATCGGCACGCCGTCGCGCACGACATTCACCGTGACCGGGCGGGTGAAGAGGAAGCCCGGATGGAACATCTGCATGCGGAAGGGCGAGCCGTTCTGCGCCAGCAGGGCGCGCTCCGGCCGGAAGCGGATGTCGCGCCAGGAGTCGTAATCGAGCTTGGCGAGCGCCTCCGGCAGCGGCGCGATCGGCTCATAGGGGACGGCGGCGATCTCGCGGGCGCGGCGCTGCACGTCCTCGAAGCCGAAGCGCGGCTGCGGCGCGGCGTTCTGCGGGGCCGGCGGCGGTTGCGGGCCCTGCTGCTGCGGCTGGGGCTGCTGGGCCAGGAGGACGGAGGGCGCGGCCGAAAGGCACAGCGCGGCTGAAAGTCCGCCCAGGATGCGGCGGCGGTCTGTCGTGGTCATGCGTGGTCCGTCTTCCCGTCGCCTCGGCTCGGCAAAATAGGCGGCTACCGAGAGTTAAGGCCATGAAATGGGGCCGGTCTAGGGCCTGCGGCATTGACAGGAGATGAACATGCGGCAACCTTTGCGCCCGGCCGGATGCGGCCAGCCGCTCGCGCCCAGCCCAGGGCAAGGTGAACGCATCCATCAAGTTCCTGTCCTGATCCCGATCGACTCGTGGACGGATATCGGCAAGGCGAGCCCCGATCCCAACCGTCCGCAGCGAAAAGGATCACGACGATGCGTAGCTTTCGCGATGCGAAGCTGATGGCCAAGAGCCTGCGCGACACCATGGCTTCACGGCAGGTGCCGCTTTCCCACTCCGAGACCCTGGAAATCGTGGCGCGCCAATTCGGCTATGACGACTGGAACGTGCTGGCGGCGAAGATCGGCGAGGCCGCGCCCGAGAAGCCGGCGGAGGCGGTCCGCCTCCAGATGGGGATCCCGATCCTCAGGATCTTCGACGAGGCCAAGGCGAAGGAATTCTATCTCGACTTCCTCGGCTTCACGATGGACTGGGACCACCGCTTCGGGCCGAACATGCCGCTCTACATGCAGGTGTCGCGTTCCGGCCTGCAGCTCCATCTCTCCGAACATCATGGCGATGCCAGCCCCGGCTCGACCGTCTTCGTCTGGATGGAGGGGATCGATGCCCTGCACGCCGAATTGACGGCCAAGGGCTATACCTACTCCAAGCCGGGCATCGAGGAGGACGGGCCCGGCGGCCGGACGCTGCAGGTGCCCGATCCCTTCGGCAACAGAATCCGCTTCTGCGAGAAGCGCGGCTAACTCCTAGCCGGCGAAGGGCTTTTTCCCGTCAACCCGTTCCCGAGCGGGCGCGGATCGGCCCTGCAAAAAAATGCGGCCCCGGGCGCATAAAACACTTGTGGTCCGGGGCAAGCGTCCGTATATCGCGTTCACCCAATTCGCACGTGCCTGTGGCCGCGTGCTGGTCGGTGGGCATCCGGACAAGAGGCCGGACAGCCGCCAGGGGTTGGAGGACGGATGGAGGGGATGGACATCCCTCAAATCACGCCTCCCGTTTCTCGCAAGAGAGGCGTTCCCCGACACAGACCAGCAGCCGGAGGCAAAACCGGCGAACCCCGAATCTCCACGGGGGACGCAGCTTAAAGCAACGACGGAGCGGGCTTTTTTGGTCTCGCCGGCTTTCCACAGGCCGGCACCGAAGAGGCTTGTCCTTCATTGCCGGCCGTGCGGGGTCTTCCCCAATCGAACGGTGTTTCGGGTCCGGACGTCTCGTCCGCTGTCACAGGCGTCTCCACAGCGCCTTGCGATGGCAACGATTCATTCGGCGATACATCGCATCGACGCCGCTTGCGTCGAAGGGGAGTCGCGTCTCATGACCGACCGCATCCGTGAGTTTCTTCGTACCCGCCGCGAGGACGGGCCCTGCGTCGTCATCGACACCGATGTCGTGCGCGAGAACTATCATGCCTTCGCCCGTGCGCTGCCCGACACCCGCGTGTTCTACGCGGTGAAAGCCAACCCGGCGCCGGAGGTGCTCGCCCTGCTCGCCAAGCTCGGCTCCTGCTTCGATTGCGCCTCGGTCGTCGAGATCGAGCTCGCGCTCGCCGCCGGCGCCACCGCCGACCGCATCTCCTTCGGCAACACCATCAAGAAGGAGCGCGACGTCGTGCGCGCCATGGAGCTCGGCGTGCGCCTGTTCGCCGTCGACTGCACGGCCGAGGTCGAGAAGGTCGCCCGTTCCGCCGAGAAGACCGGCACCAAGGACGCGCGCATCTTCTGCCGCATCCTCTGCGACGGTGCCGGCGCCGACTGGCCGCTCTCGCGCAAGTTCGGCTGCGTGCCCGAGATGGCCGCAGACGTGCTCGAGCACGGCCATCGCATGGGCCTCATGGCCTATGGCATCTCGTTCCATGTCGGCTCGCAGCAGGCGAACGTGAACGCCTGGGATTCGGCCCTGGCTTCGGCCTCGGCGATCTTCAAGGAATGCGCCACCCGTGGCATCTCGCTGTCGATGGTCAACCTCGGCGGCGGCTTCCCGGCGCGCTACCTGAAGCCGATTCCGGGCGTGCCGTCCTATGGCGACGCGATCTTCCGGGCGCTGTCGAAGCATTTCGGCAACCAGCTCCCCGAGACGATCATCGAGCCGGGCCGCGGCATGGTCGGCGAAGCCGGCCTGATCGAGGCCGAGGTCGTGCTGATCTCGAAGAAGGCCGAGTCGGACGAGGTCCGCTGGGTCTATCTCGACATCGGCAAGTTCAACGGTCTCGCCGAGACCATGGACGAGGCGATCCGCTACCCCATCCGCACCGTGCGCGATGGCGATGCGACCGTCCCGTGCGTGCTCGCCGGCCCGACCTGCGACTCGGTCGACGTCATGTACGAGAAGACCCCGTACATGCTGCCCTTCTCGCTGGAGATCGGCGACAAGGTGCTGATCGAGGGCACGGGCGCCTATACGACGACCTATTCGGCCGTCGCCTTCAACGGCTTCCCGCCGCTGAAGCAGTACGTCATCTGACGTCGGAAGGAGCGCGAGCTCCTTCCTGATCCTATCGGGTCCGGCGAAGCGCCCTGTCTGAGACGGCAGGCTGCCCGGTCAAACGGGCGGAGCGTTCGTATCTCCAGAACGGAGATGCGGGCGTGGCTCCCGCCGGACCCCTCTTCCCCACATCGTTCCATTGTGGCCGCGCGCGAGCGTGGCGCCGGGTAGGTCCATGAGAATGGGCGCTCCGGCCGGAGGTGCGTCATGATCACGATCCGCGACGAGATCGCCATCGACATTCCCGCCCGCGAGGCGCTGCTCGACCGTTGCCTGGGCGAGCGCCGCACCGCCAAGTCCAGCGAGCGCCTGCGCGAGGGCCGCCTGCCGGCGCAAGGCCTGGCGCTCACCGCCGAGCGCGACGGCGAATTGCTGGCCACCGTCCGCCTCTGGCATGTGGAAGCCAATGGCGTGCCGGCGCTGCTGCTCGGCCCGCTCGCAGTGAAGCCTGAATTGCAGGGCGAGGGGCTCGGCAAGGCGATGATGCGCGAGGCACTCTGGCGCGCGGCCTGCCGCGGGCATGGCGCCGTCATCCTCGTCGGCGATGCGCCCTATTACGCCCGGTTCGGCTTCGACCCGGCGCTGACGCGCGATCTCGCGATGCCCGGCCCGGTCGAGCGCGAGCGCTTCCTCGCGATCGAATTGCGCGACGGCGCGCTCGACGGTGCGCGTGGCGTGCTCGTCGCCAGCGGCGCCATGATCCCTGCGACCCTCGAAGCGGACGAGGTGGCGCAGGCCGCCTGACGTTCCCGACCCATCGTCATCGCGCCGTCATCGCCCGGCGCTTTCCATGCGTTCACCCGCGGGGAAGGCGCGCCGGCGATTGACGGCGCGATTTTGCGCCCATACGACCCTTTCGGCCCGTTTTATCCCCAGAACCCAGGAGTTACAGAGAATGACGAATTGGCCCGTCTACGGCGAGATCACCGGCCCGATCGTGATGATCGGCTTCGGCTCGATCGGCCGCGGTACGCTGCCGCTGCTCGAACGTCACCTCAAGTTCGACAAGAGCCGCTTCGTCGTCATTGCTCCCGATGATTCCAATCGCCACCTGCTCGACGAGCGCGGCATCCGCTTCATCCACGAAGCCGTCACCCTCGAGAACTACAAGGAGTTCCTGACGCCCTTGCTGACGGCCGGCGGCGGGCAGGGCTTCTGTGTCAATCTCTCCTGCGACACCGGCTCGCGCGACATCATGGAGCTCTGCTCCAGCCTCGGCGCGCTCTATATCGACACGGTCAACGAGCCCTGGCTCGGCTTCTATTTCGACGAGAGCAAGGGGCCGGGCGAGCGCTCGAACTATGCTTTGCGCGAGATGACGCTGGCCGCCAAGCGCGCCCGCGCGCCCGGCTCGACGACGGCCGTCTCCTGCTGCGGCGCCAATCCCGGCATGGCTTCCTGGCTCGCCAAGAAGGCCCTGCTGAACGTTGCCGCCGACATGCGCCTCAACGTGCCGCAGCCGAAGACCCGCGAGGAATGGGCCTCCCTGATGAAGCAGGTCGGCGTCAAGGGCATCCATATCGCCGAGCGCGACACGCAGCGCTCGAAGAACCCCAAGCCGCCGGGCGTCTTCGTCAATACCTGGTCGGTCGAGGGCTTCATCTCCGAGGGCGTGCAGCCGGCCGAGCTCGGCTGGGGCACCCATGAAAAATGGATGCCGGAGAATGCGCGCACCCACGAGACCGGATCGCAGGCCGCGATCTACCTGATGCAGGCCGGCGCCGAGACCAAGGTGCGGAGCTGGTGCCCGACGCCGGGGCCGCAATACGGCTTCCTGGTCACGCATAACGAGTCGATCTCGATCGCGGACTATTTCACCGTGCGCGACGAGACCGGCAAGGCGATCTACCGGCCGACCTGCCACTACGCCTACCATCCCGCGAACGACGCGGTGCTCTCGCTGCACGAGATGTTCGGCAATGCCGGCCGTCCGCAGGAGGAGCACCACATCCTCGAGGAGAACGAGGTCGTCGACGGCATCGACGAACTCGGCGTGCTGCTCTACGGCCATGACAAGGGCGCCTATTGGTTCGGCTCGCAGCTCTCGACCGAGGAGGCGCGCAAGCTGGCGCCGTACCAGACCGCGACCGGGCTGCAGGTTACCTCGGCCGTGCTCGCCGGCATGGTCTGGGCGCTGGAGAACCCGAAGGCCGGCATCGTCGAGGTCGAGGAGATGGACCTCGACCGCTGCCTCGCGATCCAGATGCCCTATCTCGGACCGGTGAAGGGCTACTACAGCGACTGGACGCCGCTCGACGGCCGCCCGGGCCTGTTCCCGGAGGATATCGACACCAGCGATCCCTGGCAGTTCCGGAACATCCTGGTTCGCTAAGAGCTACTATTTGAAGGGTGTCATCCCGTGCGCGCTGCGGCATGTAAATGCCGCTGCGCAGACACGGGATCGTTTTCAGGAAAGGGCGCCTTCTCATGCAGGGGGCGCCCTTGTCTTTATGGGGTGCCTTTTTCTGAGGGCGGTCCCGCATCTGCGCAGCAGCACTACGTGCCGCGGCGCGTGCGGGATGACACGCTATGATCGGCGGACCTTCACGCCGGCCAGTAGCGCCGCGCCTGCCAGGAAGAACACGATCAGCACGGCCAGTCCCGCGCGCTGGCTGGCGAAGATCGTCGTCGCCAGCGCGACCAAGGTCGGCCCCAGGAAGGACGTGACCTTCCCCGAGAGGGCGAACAGCCCGAAGAACTCGCCGATACGCCCGGGAGGCGCCAGCCGCGCCATCAGGCTGCGCGAGGCCGCCTGCATCGGTCCGGCGACGAGGCCGATCAGCAGGCCCAGGCCCAGATAGACCCGCTCCGGCAGCGAGGCGTAGAGCCCGTCGCCCGGGGCGGGCGGGGCGGCCGGAATCACGAAGAGGATATGGTCGGCGCTGAGCGAGAGGATGCCCAGGCAGGCGAAGAGCAGGCAGGCGATCGCGCCCAGGATCACCGGTTTGCCGCCGATCGCATCGTCGAGCTTGCCGCCGGCCCAGGCGCCGAGCGTGCCTGTGATGGTCAACAGGATGCCGAAGATGCCGAGCTCGATGGTCTGCCAGCCGAAGACGCCGGCCGCATAGATGCCGCCGAAGGCGAAGAGCGCGACCAGCGCATCCTGATAGATCATGTTGGCGAGCAGGAAGCGGCCGAGCGCAGGCAGCTTCGGCAATTCGGCGAGCGTCGCCTTCAACCGTCCCACGCCGCCCTGCGCGGCTTCCGAGAGGCTCAAGCCTGTCCGGCGCGAATCCGGCGTGAGCAGGAACATCGGCGTGACGAAGACCACGAACCAGAGCGCGGTCAGCGGGCCGGAGAAGCGGTCGCCCTCGCGCGCGGCGGCATCGAGCCCGAGGATCGGCGCGATGCCGGCCAGGGTCTTGCCGGTCTGCGGATCGGCGGCCAGCAGGCCGAGCGTAATCGCCAGGGACAGGAGACCGCCGAGATAGCCGACGGCCCAGCCGGTGCCCGAGAGCCAGCCGAGCCGCTCCGGCGGCACCAGCCGCGTCATCATGGCGTTGTTGAAGGTGGTGGCGAATTCGGCGCCGATCGTCGCGATGACGAAGCCCGTAAGCGCGATCGGCACTGCGGTCGTCGAACCCGGCACCGCAAACCAGAGCATGGTGGAACCGACGACGAGGAGC